>NZ_JBUYWC010000005.1:0-165663 GCF_055230935.1 Rhodococcus ruitaii
CACAATGCCGCGTTGATCTGTCTGGCACGCCGTCGCTGCGACGTCCTCTACGCCATGCTGAAGAACAAGACCTTCTACCGCACACCCGATGCTGCCGCCGCTTGACAAAACCATAGGGACACCCCCCGGAATCTAGGCGATAGCCGAGACGTCTTGGTACGCCACAGGTCTGCGGAGCTCTGTTCGCTCGAGCGGGGATCGCGAGTCCTTCCGTGTGGTTTCGCTGCTTTTTGGGCGGAAGCCCAATGCCTGTGTCGTGTCGGAGAACAGTCGTCGCCCGTGGTCATCCACGACTGGAGCGACCACAAGTCGCAGCTCGTCGAACAGGTAGACGGTCATCAGCGAGTGGGCCAAGATGGAGCTGCCATGGATTTCGAGTTCTCGTTCATGGCACCACTCGAGGTCGGCGACCGCTGCGACGATGTCTCCGCTCAGGTCCGTGACGGGCCTCCAGCTGGCGGCGATCCCCGTGGAGGTGGCGACGTACTTCGGCAGGGTGTTCATCAGGTGTGTGAATGGGTCGTTGGGTCGGTGATTCTCGGCCAGTCCCGTGCGAATGCTTCGTGGGTGCGCCGCCCGAACAGCGGGGCGTCGGCGCTGCGCAGCCAGGTCGCTGTCTGAGCGATGAACGTTTGGTCCAGGTACGGGACGAATCATCCGCCGCGGTTGAAGCCGCTGGGGTCCTCGTCAGAAGAGCCCGGTCCCTGTGGGACGCCGTCCAGGCTGATGAATTGGGTCAGGGTCAGTTTCATGATGTGCCTCCTGCGTGGTGGGTCTCGGTCAGGTGCGCGCCTCGGCGAACTCGGCGAGCTGCTGGGCAACCGAGCCCCAGCCATCGTGGAAGCCAAGTGCCTCGTGTTGTGCCCGGTCGATGCCGTTTCGGTGTTTCGCGACGGCAACGTACTCGGTGCCGTCGGGATGATCAGCCATTGTGATCACGGCCGTGACGAAGGCTGACTGCGCAGGACGCCACCCTGCCACGAGGGCGTCGGTGTAGACGATGCGCGCGAGTTCATCGACTGCGAGGAAGCTGCCGGTGATGTGCGGGCCGAACTCCTTCCCGTCGGCGCTGACCTCGGTGCGGAATCCTCCTCCGGCCCGCAGATCCATTTCGCGCACCCGGCAGATCTGGGGCGCGGGCACCCACCACTGCTCGAAGCTTGCGGAATCGGTCCAAGCGTTCCATACCGCCGTGCGCGGTGCCCTGATGATGCGGGTCACTGCGAGGTCGAGGGCGGGGTTCAGTTCAGGGATCATGTGTGGTCCTCCTGGTCGTGTTGCTCATGTTGATCGTGTCGTTCGTTGTGGTCGTCGTTCTCTGTGACGAACTGCTCGAGCCGATCGGTGCGACTCTCCCAGAGGCGTCGGTTCTCGGTGAGCCAGTCTTCGAGGACCTCGAAGTGCTCGGGCCGCAATTCGCAGGTGCGGACGCGGCCGACCTTCTCGGTCGTGATCCAGCCGGTGTCCTCGAGTGAGCGGATGTGCTTCATGAAGGAAGGCAAGGCCATGTCGAACGCGGTCGCCAGTTCACCGATGCTCGCCGACCCGGCCCCGAGCCGTCCGATCACGGCGCGGCGGGTCGGGTCGGCGAGCGCCTGAAAGATCCTGTCGAGTTCGAGCCGTTGCTGAGCCATACGGCTAAGTTACGACTACCCAATACTAACGTCAATGGCTAAGTGTTGCGCGTACGGGCGGTCGGATCGACTACGCCGTTCTTCTCGCCGAGCGGGGGCCGGTGTGCAGGTGGCGGCGGTTGACTGTCCCCTACCTCGCAGGAAGGAACTCGGTGCGGGAGATCTCTGTAGTTCTTCGCTTGGCATCGTCAGGTGGCGGGTTCGCCGAACCACCGTGTCATTCGTCGGTTCAGCTCCGCCTGATCATCGCCGGCCCACACCACGTGGCCGTCCGGCCGCAGCAGCACAGCGGCTGGGTCCAGCTCGCTGCTGTCGCCGACCGTGTGGTCGATGCGATCGGACCATCCTGTCGTAGACAATTTTCCTGTCTGATCGAGAAGTAAGCCGTGCCCGCCGCGCATGCGAGCGTAGAGAGTGCCCGCGCCCCATCGGATATCGCGCAGCCTGCGGCCGACGAGCGGATTCTCGTCGCCGAGGTCGTAGCGGATCCCGATGGCAGTGATCATTTCGATGAGGCGTCGATTCACCTCCGGGATATCTACCAGTTCTGTCAGTAGGGGTCCCAGTAGTAATGGCGCAGAAAACAACAAAGTTCGCGTAGCGCCTGGCCCGCAGTGATTCTCCGGTTCGGCTGCAGGCCGGTGTAGTAGCTGCTTGGCTGGCGGTCGACGAAGTCGATCGGGGACGAGTGGAGGCTGAGGGTTCGTGGCAACGCGGGTGTTCGCGGACGAGGAGTTGCAGCGCCTCCGCGGGTTCCCGGAGATCAGCCACGACGAGCTGATCCGGCACTTCACGCTGACCGACGCGGATGTAGCGTTCGTCGCTCCTCGCGGCCGCGGGCCGGCGGTCCGACTCGGCCTGGCGGTGTCACTGTGCACCTTGCCGTGGCTGGGGTTCGTGCCGGACAAGCTGTCGTCTGCGCCGGCGGTAGCCGTCGCCCGGCTCGCCGATCGGCTGAACGTCGATCCGGCAGAACTCCGTTCCTACGGCAACCGGGCGCAGACGCGGACCGAGCACCTGAGGCTGGTCGCGCAATACCTCGGCTGGCGGCCCGCCGGCGAGCTGGAGTCGAAGGAACTCGACGAGTTCCTGCTGGCCCGGGCACTCGAGCACGACTCGCCGACCCTGCTGTTCCGGCTGGCCTGCGAGTACCTGATCTCCGCGCGGGTGATCCGCCCAGGACCGGTGACGGTCAGTCGCCGGGTCGCCCACGCCCGCACACAAGCCCAACGAGAGACGTTCGACCGGCTCGCCCACCAGTTCACCCACGAACGCTGTGCACAACTCGATGCACTGCTGGCGGTGGATCCGGTGATCGGGACGACCCGGCTGCGGTGGCTGTCGACCGGGCCGGTGGAGGCGTCCGCCGCGGCGGTGAAGGCCGAGGTCGCGAAGCTGGAGTTCCTGCGTGGTCTCGGAGCCGACGACGTGGATCTGACGGTGCTCCCCGCGGAGCGGCGCCGGTTCCTCGCCGCGCTGGGGCGCCGGCTGACCGGGCAGGGACTGGAGCGTCGGGATCCGCAACGCCGGTACCCGATCCTGCTCACCGTGCTGGCGCAGGCGGCCAGTGACGTCCTCGACGAGGTGATGCAGCTGTTCGACCAGGCCGTCTCGGCCCGGTTGGGCAGGGCGGAGCGTCGGATGCGCGACGAACTCGCCGAGCGAGGTAGAACGGGTGAGGACCGGCAGGGGTTGCTCGACGACCTGTTGGCGATCGTCTGCGACCCGATGGTAGGGGACGAGGAGATCGGGGCACTGATCCGGGGTGAGCGGATCGGGTGGGAGCGGCTGCGGGCCGCGGTGGCGCAGGCGGCGCCGCGGTTGCCGCGCGATCACGGGCACCTGGCCGCCCTCGACGGCTCGTACGGGTACCTGCGGCAGTTCACCCCGCAGGTCCTCAAGGCGGTGCGGTTCGCCGGCGGGACCGCCGCCACCGAACTGCTGGCCGCGGTGGACGTGCTGCGGGAACTCAACGCCACCGGCGCACGGAAGGTCCCCGACCATGCACCGACCGGGTTCGTACCAGCGAAGTGGCGCGGCTACCTCGACACCGCCGCCAAATCGGGCAACACCAGCGCCTACCGGCACTACTGGGAGCTGTGCGTGCTGCTCGGCCTGCGGGACGGACTGCGCAGCGGCGACGTCCACGTGCCGGGCTCGCGCCGCTACGCCGACCCCGCCGCCTACCTGCTCACCGGTGACCAGTGGCAGCTACAACGCGACGAGTTCTGCCGCCTCGTCGGCAAACCCGCCGACCCCGCCGGTGCTCTCGCGGCGACCGTCGACGAACTCCACGACGCCCTCGCCGGACTGGAGACCGTGCTCGCCGGTGGCGACGGGCCGGTCCGCCTCGACGACGCGGGCGAGCTGGTGATCTCGCCGCTCACGGCGGAGGACGTGCCCGCGGAGGCGGTCGCGCTGAAGGCGGAGCTGACGGCGATGCTGCCGTTCGCGCCGATCGTCTCGCTGCTGATCGAACTGGACACCCGCACCGGCTATCTGGAGTGCTTCACCCACGCCGGCGGCAAGCAGGCCCGCAGCGCCGAGTTGAAACGCAACCTGATCGCGGTCCTGCTGGCGTATGCGACGAACCTCGGGCTGACCCGGATGGCCGAATCCTGCGGGATCTCCTACGACATCCTCGCCTGGACCTCCGAGTGGTACGTCCGGGAGGAGACGCTGCGGGCGGCGAACCTGACGATCATCGGCCACCACCAGCGGCTCCCGCTCACCAGTGTCTTCGGCGCCGGCACCCTGTCCTCCTCGGATGGGCAGCGGTTCCCGACCCGCGGCAAGTCGGTCACCGCACGGACACTCAGCAGATATTTCGCGAACGAGGGCCTGTCCACCTACACCCACGTCACCGACCAGCACGCCACCTACGGCACCAAGGTCATCGTCGCCACCAGACGTGAGGCCCACTACGTGTTGGACGAGATCCTCGGCAACGCCACCGATCTGCCGATCAGCGAACATGCCACCGACACCCACGGAGTAACGCTGGTGAACTTCGGGTTGTTCGACCTGCTCGGGCTCCAGCTCTCGCCGCGGATCCGCGACCTCGGCAAGATCACCCTGTACCGGCCGGGCACTCGGGCGGAGGCCGATTCCCGGTTCCCGCATGCCGGGCCGCTGCTGACCCGCAAGGTCAACCTCGATCTGATCGGCGAGCACTGGGACGATCTCCTGCGATTGGCCGGATCGCTCAAGTTCGGGCACGCCACCGCATCCCTGCTGGTCGGCAAGCTCTCCGCCTCCGGTCGGCAGAACGCCCTCGCGGCGGCGCTGAAGGAGTACGGGGCGCTGCGCCGCACCATCTACGCCGCGAAGTACCTGTCCGACCCGGACTACCGCCGCCGCATCTCCCGACAACTGAACAAGGGTGAGTCCCTGCACGCGCTCAAACGTGACCTGCTCTACGCCCACGAAGGCACTGTCCGCGCCCGCCACCTGGAGGGACAGACCGAACAGGCGTGGTGCCTGACCCTGGCCACCAACGCCGTCATCGCCTGGACCACCGAGTACTACGGGCTCGCCGCCGAACAGCTACGGCGGGCGGGACGCCGGATCGACGACGAGATCCTCGCGCACCTCTCCCCGGCACACAGCGAAAACATCAACTTCTTCGGCGCCATCGAGGTCGACATCGACGCCGAACTCGCCCAACTCGACCAGACCGGCTACCGGCCACTGCGCGTCCGCGACACCCTCTTCTGACTGCGCGTGAGCGCAGCAGGCAGCGGTACCGGCGGGGTCGGGTGGGGATCACGCCAGCGTACAGGCGGGCCTCAACGAGGCAACGGTGACCGGAATGCCCCATCATTACAGGTCTTGCGGAGTGTCCGGTCGTGCCGCGGAGTACAAGATGGTGGAGAGTCGGATGAGGTCGTCGCGGTCCTTCTTGCTGAGCGTCGAGAAGGTGTCGTCTTCGACGCGATCGAGGGCTCGGTCGCTCTCGGCCAGGAGTTCTCGTCCAGCTTCGGTGACCGCCACGATCTGACGCCGTCTGTCCTTGGGATCTCGTTCGCGGACGATGTATCCGCCGTTCTGGAGTCCGTCGAGGTAGGCGACGATGTCTCCCTGGTCGAGGACGACGCGGCTGGCGAGCAGCTTCTGGTGGGATGGGCCCAGCTCTTCGAGTGTGCTCAGGATCGCATGCTGGTTCGGAAGGAGTCCGACCTGGGCGAGCGCGTCCGAGTACAGCTGCCTGACCCGCAGCGCGGCGCGGACGAAGACAAATCCGGGTCGGCGTGCCAGTCGGAGGGCGTAGTCGGGCGAACTCATGTCACAACTATAGGGCCCCCTAACTGTTTCCGTATCCAACGATATGTCCGTTTCGGTCGATTCGGTGGCGCCCGGTGCCGTGCGCCACCGAATCGGGTTTCGTCGGCTGGACTTATGCGCCGAGGTTGATGGTGCGCTGCTCGTTGGCGATGGCGCTGACGGTGCAGGTTCCGATGGGGCCTTGCCTGTCATACAGGACTGCGGATCCGACGGCGATTCCGTTCGCGCTGACGTGGTTGTCGGCTTCGACGCCCATCTCTCGGCTGACGGGCTGTCGGGCCAGCACCAAGGTGAGGTCGGCGTTGATGAAGCTCAGGCCCCGGCTGCCCCAGTTCGTCACCAGGCTCGTCGCTTCGCCGACGATGGCCGCGGCCACGAACGGTGACGGCGTCTCGCCTCGCACCACGGCGATACGCCGCGACCACATGCGTTTGCGACTGGAACCCTGGTGCTCGTGGAGGGCCACAGACCATCCGTCGGGGTGCTCGTCGCTGCCGAACAGCGGAACGGTGGTCGCCTGTTCGAGGGCGGGCAGATCGGCAGGGGGCGGTTGCGGGATGGAGGAGCGGCCCCACAGTTGACCGGCCGGCTGCGACGACGGCCTGAGAAAGATCGCCGTCGCCCGCGCCACGACCTGACCGTCGTGGAGGACTGTTGCGTCGGCGACCCGGATTCGGTTGCCGTCGCGCACGCGGGTGGTCTCGATCGTCAGCGGTGCGGCAGGGATCGGCTGGCACAAATCGACGGTGAGCCGGGAAGGGACCAGGTGTTCGGCGCCGTGGTCGTTCTCGAGGGCGCGGGCGATGACTCCGCATGCCGCCGGCCCGGTGATGAACTTCGGAGACCAGTGGCTGCGTGCGAGTTCGGTCGGGACGAGTCCGTCCGAAGTTTCGGTGAAGAAGGCATGGGCTTCGCTCATGTCGGGCTCCTCCAGAGTTCTCTGGTTGGGGTCGTTCGGGTCAGAAGTCGAGGCCGTCGGTGACGCCAAGAGTGCGCCGACCCCATGCGGACAGGCTGCGTTCGTAGTCGAACATCGCGTGCTGGGCGACGCCGTGGACGTCGCGCCAGTGCCGTTGGATCGGGCTGCCAGTCGACAGTGAACTTGCCCCGGAGGCGAGGAAAACCGCTTCGACCGCTTCGACCGCCTGCCGGACCGCGAACGAGAAGTCGCGTCGGTTGCGAACTCGAGCGAAGCCGAGGTCTGTGCCGGCCTCGACCTCGGCGGTGACGGTCTCCATCGCGCGGTAGATCAGCAGTCGAGCGGCGTCCAGACGTGCGGACACCTCGCCGAGTTTGACGTGGGTGACCGGTTGCTCGGCGATCGGTGCGCCGGTGTACGCGTTGCGGCGCTTGCTCGTCCTCGCCACCCACGCGTCGAGGGCGCCGCGGGCGACACCGAGAGCCGGTGCGGCGAGGTACGCCGGCCACGTCGCGTCGAGCGGCGCCCGGTACATCGGATGGGTGTGGAACTTGCCGCCCGGCGTCGTCCCGGCCTGCTGGTCCGAGAAGTTCAGCAGCCGGTGCTCGGGAACGAACACGTTCTCCAGTCGCACGCTGCTGGTGCCGGTGCCCCGCAGTGCGGCGGTGTGCCAGTCGTCGAGGATCTGGTAGTCGCCCTTGGGGACCAACAGCGAGATCATCGACGGCTGGCCCGCTGTTCCCGAGCGTGGGGGAAGGACGGCGTTGACGACGATCCAGTCGGCATGGTGGACGCCGGAGAGGAAGGTCCAGGTGCCCTCGGCGATGTGGACGCCGCCCTCGACCCAGCTCGGGGAGGGGCCTCCGACCGCGGAGGTGCAGGCCACGGCGTCGGGGTTCGGCCCCCACACATCCTGCTGGGCTTCAAGGCCGAACAGCGAGAGGTTCCAGTTGTGGCTGATGTACACGCCGGCCGTCCACGCGGTGGCACCGCACGCCCGCCCGAGTTCCTCGACGACCTCGACGTGGGTGGTCAGGGGCAGTTCGGATCCTCCCCAATGCAACGGCTGGGAGATCCGCAGCAGACCGCTGTCGACCAGGTCGGTCATCGTCTCGTCGGGCAGATGCCTCAGGCTCTCGGTCTTTTCGGCACGTTCGGCGAACTGCGGAGCGAGGTCGCGCACGCGGGCGACTGCATCGGCGGAGGTAAGGGCGGTTGCGGTGGTCATCGTGTGGTCCCGATCGTGTGGTGGGTGGGTGGAGGATGCGCAGGATCGCGTGCTGTTCACGCGTTCGTGAGCTGATGCGAGCGTGATACGGCATCGATGTAGCGGTAGGCGCCGACCGGGTCGAGGATCCAGTCGGTGGCATCGCGAGGATCGTTCATACACTCGGCGAAGCGGCGGCCGATCTCGGGGAACTGCGCCGCAGCGATGTGGAGTTGCCGCGCGTGGTCGGGTGTCGGGCTGAGGAACTGGTTGGTGAAGTCGGTGGCCGGACCCGCGTAGGTCCAGAACTCGTCGAACGTCGTCTGCATGAACTGTTCGTCGAACGCGCCCATGTGCCGGGTGATCGCCCGCAGATAGACATCGGCGCACTTGGTGGCGCTGTTCGCGCCCTGGGCCGTGATCGGGTCGTTGACCACCGTCACATCGGCCATGCCCATCACCAGAGCACCCGACGGCAAGGCCGCAACGGGCCGGCGGACTGTGGGGGTCAGCCGACCGACGAGGGTCGCGTTCTCGTCGATCAGCGAGACAGAGCGGGCACGTTCCCCTCTCCGGGAAAGTACTTCGCCAGCACGGCCTGTGCTCGGGTCAGCAACTGCGAACCGTCGGTTGCGCCGCCCCAAATGTCCATGGGACCACCGGGATTCGCCTCGAACAGCATGATGTCGCAGGGACCGGACTCGGCGAGCGCCGGGTAGCTGAGGTACTCGCCGGCCTCCGGCACCACATTGAACTCCACCAGCGCATCGCCATCGGGGCGTTCGAGACCGGAGACGTAGAGCATCGCCAGCGAACGCTGCGGGCTGGTGAACGGCGACCGGCCGGCATCTCGCTCGAACAGCTGCGCAATCTCTCCCTTGCCTGCGGCGACGATCACAAGATCGCTTGTCCGGCAGTACTGTTCGAGTGTGGCAACAGAAGCTGTGTCGATGACGAGCCGTCCGCCGCGGCGTTCGAACTCCGCCATCCACGCCGACATCTTCACGCGCTGATCGACTGATCGTGCCGGTCGGTCGAACCGTGCCGACCACTGGTTGAACAGCACCGGCGGATCGGTAGGTGCGAAGGAGGACACGCGCATCCCCGCGATCTCGGGGCATTGCTCGTCCCAGAAGTTCAGTCCGAGAGAACGTTCGATCCCGTTGGCCATGTCGAACATGCACTGGCTCGAGGTCACTCGACCGCGTCGGATCTGGTCGGGTGACCGGTCCGAGACGATCGTGACCGCGTAGCCGTACCGGAGCAGGCCGAATCCCAAGGTCAGGCCGGCCTGTCCGGCACCGACAATGGTGACAGTGCCCCGAGTCGAATCTGGTCGCACGTGTGTACCCCCTTCTATCTGTGGGCTCCCCGCGAGAACCGGGGAGCCCGGTCGAATGTGGCCCTGCAGGAGGCAGGAAGCCTGCAGGTGGAGTGAGAACAAGCGGCGGCAGCGGCTGTATCCCCCATGCCGGAACCGTGCCTCCGCGCACAGCCGACATTAACTGTCTTTGCCAAACATTGGCAAGCCGAAGAGTTAATTAATGGCATTGCCAATTATTGGGGTACGTGTGTATTGTCCCGTCGTACCAGTCCAGCGGCAGCCGGGGGAACCGCCGAGCGGCCGGGACCTCGATCGAAAGAGGAGCGCGATGATTCAGGAACTGTCGTACATCGGAATCGGCTCACCACGCGCCGACGAATGGCGCAGGTACGGCACCGGCCTCCTCGGGGCGATGCTCGCCCCGGACGGCCCGGACGGGGCTGTTCGCCTCGCCGTCGACGACATCAACTACCGCATCGCCGTCCACCCCGCGGACGAGGACGGCTTCCTCTATGCCGGTTGGGGTGTTGCCAACGAGACCGATCTGCACGCGTTCGCCGCGCACCTCGAATCCCACGGTGTGACGGTGCACTGGGGAGACCCACAGTTACTGCGCGAACGCCAGGTGGCCGAATTGGCCTGGTTCGAGGACCCGTGGGGCATCCGCCACGAACTGAGCTGGGGCAAGGCGGCCACACCGTTGTCGTTCTCGGCCGGACGGACCATGCGAGGCGGGTTCGTCACCGGCGACCAGGGTCTCGGCCACATCGTCTTCCAGGTTCCCGACATCGAGAAAGCCAACGAGTTCTACGTCGACATCCTCGGGTTCCGCCTGTCCGACCGCATCACCAACAAGTACTTCAACGTCCGCTTCTACCACGTCAACGGCCGTCACCACTCGCTTGCATTGTCCGAGTTCCCGGGCCATGTCGGGTTCAATCACCTCATGCTCGAGGTCGAGCACATGGACGACCTCGGCCGGATGATCGACCTGCTCGACGACCACGGCGTTGACGTCATGCAGTCGCTCGGCCGGCACACCAACGACCTGATGACCTCGGTCTACATCGGCAGCCCGTCCGGCCTGCAGATCGAGTACGGGTATGGCGGACTGACCGTCGACGACCTCAGTTGGATCGCCCGCACCTACACCCGCCCTAGCTACTGGGGCCACAAACTCTCCGATGTCGCGAAGACCCAACTACCGGGCATCGTCAAACCACTCGTCACCGCCGAGGCCTGACACCGCCGAATCTGGACACCGTTGCCTGCCGACACGAGCAGACCGCTCTGTGTCGGAAGGCAACGGTGTCCGGATTCAGACGCTCCAGGCGGAGTCTGCAGGGCACGTGGCAATCGCGAGCATGTCGGAAAACTCTGGTTTGCCGACAGATTCGGCACGACGTCGTCGCCCCAGGTCGCACAACGTCGACACCTGTCGATAACCCGTGTCGGAAATCAACGTCGGATAACCCCCTGTGCGAGATATTGTCGACAGATGTTGATCGGCTACGCCCGCGTCTCGACAGGAGACCAGAACCCGCACCACCAGATCGACGCCCTGCTCCGCGCCAGCGTCGCACCCGAGAAC
This sequence comes from Rhodococcus ruitaii, assembly GCF_055230935.1. Classification (NCBI taxonomy): domain Bacteria; kingdom Bacillati; phylum Actinomycetota; class Actinomycetes; order Mycobacteriales; family Nocardiaceae; genus Rhodococcus; species Rhodococcus ruitaii. The sequence continues at coordinate 10,960 of NZ_JBUYWC010000005.1, forward strand.
ATCCACGTCGAGCACGCCTCCGGTGCGAAGACGTCCCGACCCCAGCTCGATCTGGTGCTCAAGCTACTGAGAGAGGGCGACCAGCTCACCGTTACTCGTCTCGACAGGCTGGGACGGTCGGTGCTGCACCTGATCACCCTCGGCGCCGAACTCCGTGAGAAGGGCGTGGGCCTGAAAGTGCTCGAACAGGGCATCGACACCGCCACCGCCGAGGGGCGGGCCATGTTCGGGATGCTCTCGGTGCTCGCCGAACTGCAACGCGAGTTGATCGTGGCCAACACCCGCGACGGGCTCGCCGCCGCCCGCGCCCGCGGACGCAAGGGCGGCCGGCCGGCGAAACTCACCGCCGAGCAGGTCGAGCACGCCCAACACCTCTACGACGCAGGTGAACACACCGTCGCCCAGATCGCCGGCCTTCTCGGAGTGCACCGCACCACCCTGTACGGGCACCTGACGAAGGCCAGCACAGCGCCAGCGGTTCCCAAGGCCCCTGCCATCCCCGAACCCGGAGTGGCCACACCCGAACACCACCTCGTGTCGCCGCGACCGACGTCACGGGCCTGCCCGACCTGCGGGCACAAGCCCACCACCCGATCCGAGGCGGTTCATCAGCGTGCCGACCTCGAGGTTCCGTGGCTCCACTGGGATCCAGACGATCACCGGAAGGTCGTCGTCCGAAAGCGCTGCAGCCGTTGTCAACCCACGTCGGCGTTCGACGTCGCCTGCACCGTGTGCCGGGAGGGCCCGATCCTCGCAGGCGCCCTCGCCGAGGACGCCAACATCGGCGACCTGTCCGCAGCGGTCTTGCGGTGGCTCACCGACGCCGGATGGCGCACCCGGCCGGGTCTGCTCTGCCCGGACCATGCCTGACGCGCACCGGTGACCAGGCACTACACGAACTTCGTTGTTCTGTGCGCCATTACTACCGGGACCCCCAGTAGATGCCGTAGGGCCACGGCTCCGGGTGTGGTCGCCAGAAGCTCGGACTGGGCACGCGTGTTCTCGAGGACCGCTGCGGCCACAGGATGTCGTTCCGAGTGATACGTGTCCAGAAGATCTTCCGAGCTGCGCCCTGCGATCACAGCAGCAAGCTTCCAGCCGAGATTGAAAGCATCCTGCAGGCCCAGGTTGAGGCCCTGACCACCCATCGGCGGGTGCACATGGGCGGCGTCGCCAGCAAGCAGCACCCGCCCGATCCGATACTGCTCAACAAGTCGCGTCGCATCTCCGAAACGTGAAAGCCACTGTGGTGAGTGCGCCCCGAAATCGGTTCCCGCGTAGGTGACGAGCTGCCGTCTGAATTCCTGGATCGTTGGCATGACAGCGCGATCTGGTGCAAGGCCGTTCGCTGGCACGACGACTCTGAACTCCCCACCGCCAAGTGGGCCGACACCGAACCTGAGCTGCTGCTTTCGAACTCGAGCGACAACCTCAGCGATCTGCTGCGGATCGTCCTCCAAACGCATATGCCCCAGCAGTGTCTCCATGGTGGCGTCCTCCCCGGGAAAAGCGATATCGAGCAGCCTGCGTACCGTACTGCGCCCTCCGTCGCATCCCACGACATATCGGCCCTGCACAGTGGAGCCATCAGCGAGCTCGACATCGACGCTGTGTTCGGCCTGAGCCAGCCCGACCACTCGACGGCCACGGCGGATCTCCGTGCCCATTTCGCGCACATGCTTGTCCAGAATTTTTTCGATATCGGGCTGCGGGAGACCGAGAACATATGCGTGCGCCGTATCCAGATCCTCCGGGGTGGTGGTTGAGACCGCCGCGAAGATTCCCGTGAGTGGATATGTTTTCCCCGCATTGAGCGCCTCGTTCAGCAATCCTCGCTGGTCCAATATCTCGATACTGCGCACATGCAGTCCGAGCGCCCTGACCTCACGGGGTGGTTCCAGGTTCTTTTCGAGGATGAGAATGTTCAAATTGTGCAGGCGCAGCTCGCCCGCCAACATCAATCCCGTCGGTCCGCCTCCGACGATGATCACGTCGTACATACTCTTCCGCCCCTCCGTGCTGAGAATTCCCCGCTGATACGGGGACGAGAGAGAATTTTGATCTATGGCAGGGGCCTTGCGGCAAGCCCCCTATTGAGCGATAGTTTGAGGAGGGAACAGATGGCCGAGTAGGGAAGCCTCTCGCGAGATCTACAACGTCGCGTTGCCCAGGATCACCGGCTAAGGTGTGTCACCCAAATTTGAGCCGTGACCTACTGCACGCACACGAGGAGGTCACAATCGGTGTCCGCACCGTTGAGGACCAGACCGTTACGACTCCGAAGATGCGACGGGCAACGCCAGTGCGCACCGCGTCGATTCCGACGGTAGAGTCAGCCTCCGTAGAATGTCGATACGTCTATCTCGTGCAGAGGAATCCATACGCGTGGTACCGGTGTTCCGGCTGCGACGCGGGTTGTACGGGGTTCGCTCCTCAAAGTGATCGCCAGTGCGGGTTCTTCGTCAATCTTGTTCGCCAAGGCGTAGATCGTCGCGAGATGATGTACGCACGGCGCGAGTTTTGCCGAGCAATCACAGGTAGCCGCGCAGTCGGGCAGTTCAGGGGCGACCCCGATACCTATTGAGCTCAAAGCAGGGACGACGCTGTCCGGCAACTCTCCGGTGGGGACCGAGTGGCTTGTCAGGCCGGCACTGCGCAGAGCTCGGGTAACGGAGTCGAGCTGTTTCTTGTTCCAAAGCGGCACAACTATTGCGACAGTAGATATGGCGTCTTTCACGCTCACCTCTGTGACGATGCATCCCGCCGAGAGACTGGTGAACACCACGTTGTGGTTACGCGCAAGGCTACGTGCGGTGCTCAGTTTGGGCTTTGGCACGGATTTTTCGACTGTCCGCAACCATGCGCGGCTCCACGCGGTTACTCCGAACTCGGCGACCATCAGAGGGTCACCGCCCCGTCCAGCTCGAGGACGTCGCGCAGTTCGGAATCGGCCAAGTCGGCGAACTGTGCCTCGAAACCACCCGAAATCGATTCGGCGACTGCTCGTTTTGATTGGTGCATGGCGGCGATGTGCTCTTCAACTGTTCCTCCGGTGACCAAGGTGTGGACGTTGACGGAGCGCTGCTGACCGATCCGGTGTGCTCGGTCGGTGGCCTGGTCCTCGACGGCCGGATTCCACCATCGGTCGTAATGGACGACATGGCTTGCCCGTGTGAGGTTGAGGCCGAACCCTGCGGCGCGCAGACTCAAGATGAGTATGGGTGGGGAATCTTGGCCTGTTTGGAAGGCTGCGACCATCTCGTCGCGTTGCGAAACACTCAATCCGCCGTGGAGAAACGGAATATCGGCGATGCCCAACTCGGCCCCGAGGTGCGCTGAGAGCATCTCCCCCATCGCCCCATATTGTGTGAACACCAGCGCGCGGTCGCCGGCGTCGACTATTTCGGCAAGCATTTCTGTGGCGCGATCGAGTTTTCCCGAGCGCCCGCGCAATTCATTCGTGTCTCCGGTGACCTGAGCGGGATGATTGCATACCTGTTTGAGGGTGGTCAGGAGCGCGAGAATGTTGCCGTGTCGCGTGATTCCGGTGCCGAGACCTGCACCGAATGCATCGGCCACGGCAGAACGGTAGATGCCGGCCTGCTCCGACGTCAGGGTGCACGGGACGGTCGCGAACTGTTTCGACGGAAGGTCTTTGGCAACCGTGTCTTTGGTTCGGCGCAAGATGTAGGGTTCGATGATGGTGGCCAACCGTGATGCCGCGGTGGCGGAACGGCCAGATTCAATCGGATTGCCGAAACGCTCACGGAACCGAGCTCGGCTGCCGAGAACGTTTGGGTTGGCCACGCGGAATAACGACCACAGTTCGTCCAGGCGGTTCTCGACTGGCGTGCCGGTCATCGCGACGGTGATGTCGGCAGTCACACGCGCTGCAGCCTTCGCGGCAAGCGAGGCGGGGTTCTTGACTTGCTGAGCTTCGTCGAAGATCACCGAACTCCAGGGAATCGGCTCCAATCGTTCAACATCGGAACGCAATACGCTGTAGCTGGTCACCACGATGGCGCGGTCGACCAGGACTTCTGGCAGTTTGCGGTCTGGACCGTGATGGATGTGAAGAGGAACGTGCGGGGCGAACAGCTGAATTTCGCGGCGCCAGTTGCCGATGACCGAAGTGGGGCACACAACGAGGTGAGGCCCATGCCCTGTTCGGATGGCCATCATCGAAATGGCTTGCAGGGTCTTCCCCAAGCCCATTTCATCAGCGAGGATTCCGCCGCCGTAGGAGGACAACGATTTCAACCAGGCGACGCCCTGAACTTGGTACGGCCGCAGTGTTGCCTGGATTCCTGAACGCCGTAGTTCGTCGAGGACTGTCATGGAGTCCTTGAAGTGCTGGACGGTGGAGTCGGCACTTCTGATCACCGTGTCGTTTCGGTAGGTCGCAGCGTGGCCGGCGGTGGGCATGTCCGATGAGCGTCCGGTCTCGATCACTCGCTTCCACGCGCGTACGGATGATCCGAGACCGGGGTGATCGATATCCAGGCGTCGTAGACCGTCCACTGCTACATCGAATTCGACTGGGTGCGCGTCCACATCGCGTACCGCGATGCCACCGTAGCCGTCCGGGGTCGCAAGCCGGCACACGGTAGACGAACTGGTGGCAAACCCTAGGGCCGAGAGTTCCGCTGCGGAATCGGGTGCGCCCCAGAAGGCGAAAGTCATCTGTTCAGGTAGGTACGTCGCCTGCAGAAGGAGCGGGGTCGGTTGATTCACGTTCGCCGACCGTAGTCGGGTTCGGGGGCTTACCGCCAGTGGAAAATGATCGAGAAAGCGCGATTCATGTGTGGTCCTTCCGATATTGACGTGCCACAGTGGCCTCGTTAGTAAAATCTGGCTCCGGCGATGGATCCTCGGTTCCAGTGCCAGAACGCCGCTATACGCGCCGGGCCGCGCTGTCGATCGACACAGGATCCGCCGGTGATCGGCGAACTGCGGCTACGGCGTGCGCAAGTCCATGCCGAACTGAAGCGACAGGAGGTACCGAAGAGACAGGAGGCACCGGTGGCACGCTGCACCGTGGAACGACTGATGAGAGATGATGCTCGAACGCGGTGTCCCCAATCAGCTACGAGACGATCCGTCGGCGGTGCGCCAAGTTCGGGCAAGCCTACGCCAACCAGCTGCGCCGACGGCGGGCGCGGCCGGGTGACGAGTGGCATCTCGACGAGGTCTTCATCCGCATCAACGGCACCCAGCACTACCTGTGGCGTGGGGTCGACCAGGACGGGAACGTGCTCGACGTGCTGGTCCAGTCCCGCCGAAACGCGGTGGCGGCCAGGCGGTTCTTCCGCACGTTGCTCAACGGCCTGCGATACGTGCCGCGGATGATCATCACCGACAAGCTCGGCAGCTACCAGGTGGCGCACCGCGAGATACTGACCTCGGTGGAGCATCGCCAGTCTACGTATTTGAACAATCGAGCCGAGAACTCGCATCCACCCACAAGGCCGCGGGAACATGCGATGAAGCGTTTCACATCGCCCGGGCACGCGCAACGATTCCTGTCCGCTTTCACGGGATTTCACCGCATTTCCGACCCCGTAGGCACAGACTCTCGGCGCCTGAATGGCGTGCCGAGATGAACGACCGCTTCGCGGTCTGGCAGGAAGTCACCGCGACCGACACCGCCGCCCCGAAAGCGAACGGCCCGACTGTACCCTATAGCACCATTCCTCAAATAGGCTGCGCTGCTCGACTTTTCGAATAGCGTGACAGTGCCCCGGGGCGACTCCGGAGATCGGCACCGGCACCATCGTTCCGGCCAGCGCGCCGCCGATGCCGGCGTCGCCTCGTCCGAGCTGTCGTATCCGCTGTAGTCGCCGCCCCCGGAGTAGTCGGTCGAGTAATCAGTGGAGTAGTCCACGATGGTGACCCCGCCCCCGGTCTGCGGGTCGTAAGCTCAACTGGCGCCCGGAAGGTCCTAGCCGTCATCGACCACGCGTCGTCGGCGCCGTGGTCGTGGGAGCAGCGCGAACTGGCGTCCTTCCCGACTCCGGAGCAAACGCGGACGGGTGAGCTTCCAGGTGAGCGCAGATCTCGGACTCGAAAACGTGCTCGTTGTGTTGGGCCGCCGGCTATCCCGAGGTCCGCAGGCGATTCATCGTGTGCTGGTCGGTCATCCAATGTTGGTCGATCTGCTGCACGAAATCGGGGCGGACGAGTTTGGCGCGCCGTTGCGGCCCGTCAGATGCCGCGGTGCGGGCGACGACACCCTCCATCGGTTCGTGCCCCACACGGCTCTGCCGCATCAGCCCCGTCAGATCGTCCAGGGTGAAGGTTCCGGCAGTGATGAACGGGACGGTGAACAGTCCGAGGTCGTCGGCAAGGGCGTTGCGCATGTCCGGGTCCCAGAATCGTCCGGTGGTCTTCTCGTAGACGTCGAAGATCAGGAACCAGTCGGGCAGCAGGTCGTAGCTGACGCTGTGTGTGACCGTGCACCACTCGCCGAAGAGGACGAGGTCGCCGCCGAGTCCGTCGGTGAGTCGACGGCGGCGGGGCTCGACCCAGGTGGCCAGTCCGCGGAAATGCCGGCCGCCGGGCTGGACGTAGCTGCCGCGCGCCTGAAACCGCAGCCCGTCCTCGCCAGCCGAAATGCCGAGGTTCTGCCCGTCGATCTTCTCCTCGACGTGCACCGGTTCGGCGAGGAACTCGGCCCGCTCAGTGTCGTCGAGCACCTTGTCGTCGCGGACGTCGACGCCGCGCGGACGGACGAGGTAGGGGGTGGACGGGAATCGGACGAACTCCGTCATGGCGCGTCGTGCCCGAACTTCGCGCGATAGGCGGCGCGGATCGACGCCTCATGGGCGTACTCCACAGTCACACCGTGGCGGCCCAACACAGCACCCCAGTTGAGCCATTTGGTGTCGGTGGCCTGCACGATGGGGGCACCGGCGACCTTGGCTGCTGCCACCAGCTTGCGGTCCGACGGATCGATGTCCTCGTCGTCACCGTCGAGCACGGCATAGGTGTTCTCCGCCGACGTGACGGGCTCGATGTCGGGTCGCATCGCCGGGTCCCAACTGTACCGGTGGTCGTAGACGTACTTGGCGAAAGCATCACCCAAGGTGGGCTGCCCACCGCGACTGAGCTGGTGAAAGTACTCCTCGATGATTTCACCTGCCTCGTCGGTGACGACGGGAAGCCGCTCCCCGATGATGTCCTCGAGGATCTCCTCGCACGCATCGACGAGTTCGGCAGGACGGTCGTCCGGAAACCTGACGACGAGCGGAACGTTGGTGTCGATCACCCTGGTCATGCGGAACCACCTTGACGTCGACGTCGGGCACTGCGCGACTGGGCGATCAGATCTGCCGCGGGGTCGCCGAAGAAGCTCTCGGGCCAGTTCGTCACGTTTCCGTACTCGTCGACGGCAAGCGGCTCGATGGTAGATCCCCGCTCGCCGGAACTCACGCTGTAGCACCGCACGGCGGCAGGATCGACTGCACCCTCGGCGATCCGACGCAGCAGACGTCGCAGCAGGTGCTCGGAGTGGGATTCGATGATGAACTGCGTGTTGCGTGGCTTTCCGTCCTCACGTGCCGCGATCGCGTCCAGAAACAGGTCTGCGAGACCGGACTGCACCGCGGGGTGCAGGTGGATTTCCGGTTGTTCGACGACCACCGTCGATCCGGGTGCGGCATAGAAGGACTCGACGATCACCGGAAGCACCTGCGAGACACCGAAACCGACATCGGTGAGCAGGACTTCCCGGCTGCCGCCGGGCGTCGTCACCCGGACCTCGTATTCGTCGCGGCCGACTCCGATCGGTGTCACCGTGAACGTGTCGATGACCTCGAGCTTCTTCAGCCATTCGGCGACCAGCACCTGCAACGGTGTCGTCGACTGCTCTGCGGCCAAGTCGTACCGTCGCGATTGACCGGCGAGCAGCGCATCGACCGTGTATTCGCCGCTCCACCCGACGTGGCTGACCTCCTCTCCCGACCACCGGTACGTCCGGCGGGGTTGCGTCCGCAGCGGCCCGAGGTAGTTGACCGCCGACAGTTGCTCTTCGAGAGCGAGGGTGAGATCTGCGGCGAAGTCGAGGAACTGGTACCGAGTCGGTAGATCGTCGGGAAACGCGTGGAACTGAGAGGGAGCCGACACCGGCCACTGTCGCCCCAGAGTTCTGATCAGTTCGATGCCGTCGGCGTGAACGGCGTAGTCCCCGCTGTCGCCGTCCCGCTCACTGCCCAGCCGCAACGTGTCGCCGGAGTCGCTGGAGGTGAGGCGATATTCGTAACTGTCGACGCGCACGCGCGGTGGAGTATCGGAGGTCGCACTGATCGCCGCAGCAAATCCCATGTCGGTGCCATGAAAACTCGTTCCACTGCGTTCGTAGTCGACGGTCAGGGGCCGGTCACGCCGCCACTCGAACTCGAAGGCCAGGGGCACGTCGACGTTTCCGTTGCGCAGCAGACTCGGGTAGCTGCCGAGATCGACGGGTGTCCGGTCGTCTCCGGTGTTGAGGACCCGGCGACGATCTGGGGATTCGACGGTTTGCCGGAGCATGAGCAGAAACTGGTGCAGGCTCGATTTTCCCGACGAGTTGACCCCGAACAGGATGGTCAGCGGAGCCAGTTCGATGTCGCCCGTGTCGTCCCACGCCTTGAAGTTCTTCAGCCGTAACCGGGTGAACACGCCATTCCCTCCGTTTGCGATCCACTTGCGCGTGACGAGCAGCGCTCACGAGCGAGGTCGGTGAACTCCGCAGTCGCGGTGAGCAGAGTACCAATTCCGGGCGGCGTGTTCGTCGAGGCAGACGGCTACTGCCTACTCTTCGCCGAGAGCCGGCGACTTCGCCGGTGATCCCGGCGAACTGTCGGTCCGTAGCGGAATCATCTGCGAACACCAGGTCTTTCGTGTTCGAGCGAGAGATGACGAGTTGACCCTTGCGAATCGCGAGTTCCGGCCGCGGAATCTCGCTGTTCGGATCGACTCGCAGAGGCTGCGTAATCAGAGCTGACGACCCCACCCTCGGGGGCGATGCCGAGCGGTCCTTCGAACACTCACATCCGGTTGATGACGAGGTCGCACGCGCGGCAGAGCTGGTAGTTGCACAGATCATCGGATGCCGCCCGCGGGTTCTGTCCGATGCCTACCGGTGCCGTCCTCGCCGCCCGATGACCCCCCCTGCGGGTGCACAGTTTTCGGACTCCCAGAAATTCTGATCGTCATAAGTGGGGATTATGACGATCAGACAAGTTCCATGCGTAATTGCGCATATGACTGTTCGGTGTGCAACGAAACACCACAGAATGCTCACTTGAGCTAGAAAGATAAGGCTTTCATCTGCCGATGCATCGTTAAATAACATTACATTTCATGTTTCGTTTCATATTATGTACGCTTACGTCATGGTTGGAGACGGTCGAAAGGGACTCGAATGAGTGATACGACGGACGCGGGCCCCACGGCAGGCGCAGCAGCCGAGAAACCGCGCGTCGGCCGACCCCGGAAATACGACTCCCCCGCAGACCGGGTCCGCGCCCACCGTGAACGCGCGCGGCGCCGCAAAGAAGCCGAACAACTCGCCGAACTCACCGACCCCGCCACACCGATCGATGCGGCCGCGAATCTCACCGCGGCGGTCACCGCGCTGCGCGCTCTGACCGCCGCGAGCATCGAACAACACACCGCCGTCGCCACCCAGATCACTGCGGCCCTCGACAAGCTCACCGACCCCGGGGCGCTCGACGCCCAACTGCACCGGGCCGCTACCGAACTCGCCAAGGCCAAGGCCGATGCGGACGCCAAGATCGCCCGCCTCAAGGAACAACTCACGCAGGCCGCAGACGATCGCGACAACGCCGACGCCGCAGTCGAGGCCGTCGACCGTGAGCTGTCCGACGCCCGCGCTGCCCACACCGAGCAGATCCGCACACTCGACACCGCGCACCACGACGAACTGACCCGCCTCACCGAAGACAATGCCGACGCCCTATGCCGGCATCGTGACGAACACGCGGCCGCGGTCGCTGAATACGACCAGACCGTCAGCGAACTGCACGCGACGATTGCCACGCAGCGCGAACACCTCGAGGCTGCAACCGGCGAACGCGACCGGCTCCGCACCGAACTCGACGAGAGTCACGAGCGGCTCGCCCGCGCCGACACCGCGGTCGAACGTGCCCGCGCCGACACCGAGCGGTACGCCGCGACCCTCGGCCGTCTCGAATCCGAACTGGGAACCGAACGCAGCCGCGTCGCCGAACTCCGAGACGCACTCGAAGACGCGCGGGTCACCTCCGCCACCGCGCGCGCCGCGGAAACTGCGGCCCGCGACCGCGGGGACGAACTACGCGCCGAGATCACCACGCTGCGCGCTGAACTGTCCGCACTGCGGTCCGACGCCGACGCGGCACGCACCGAACTCACTCGGGTCCGTGCCCCGCTCCCTTCAACAACAGAGGAGACCGACACACTCGACTGACGGCGGCGGACGGCCACGTCGTACACGACTGATCCGACAATGCGGGGTTCGCTGAATTTCGGGCGGATATGGCGTAGTGGGCTGGTAGAGCACGTTTCGCGTTCGAGGTGCGCTGCTGGGCGGTTGGTGCTTGGCTTGGCTGCCGATGAGGGTTGATCGGCGGCGTGTCGGAGGTCGGGGTTCGTGGATCCGGGCCGTTGCCGGGGGCCGGCGGATCGGTTGGGGCCGGCGATCGCGGGCAGGGCGTGGCCGCGGTGACTGACGAACTGCATGCGGCGGTCGAAGGGCTGGAGGCGGAGCTGACCGACCTGGCCTGGCCAGCGGAGTGGTATGTGCGGGAAAAGACCCTGCGCACGGCGAACCTGGCGATCATCGACTACCGCCACGACTGCCCCTGACCACAGTATTCGGCGTGGGCACGCTGTCGTCGTCGGATGGGCAGCGGTTCACGCCACCGCTTCGCTGCTGGTCGGCAAACTCTCCGCGTCCGGGCGGCAGAACACCCTCGCCACCGCGCTCAAAGAGTATGGCGCGGTGCGCCGCACCGTCTTCGCCGCCCGCTACCTGTCCGATCCCGACTATCGGTGCAAGATGTCCCGCCAGCTCAGCAAGGGCAAGTCGTTGCATACGCTGCGCCGGGACCTGTTTTACGCCCATGCGGGCATGTCCGCGCCCGCCAGCTCGACGATCAGACCCGAGCGTGCGTGGTGCCTGATTCCGGCCACCAACACCGTGATCGCCTGGACCACCGAGTGCTAGGGGTGGGAACCGAATACGCGGGAAAGGGGCCGCGGGTTGCTGTACGCACTGGTCAGGGGTCGTTGTCCGCGAGTGCTCGGCAGAAGGAGGCGACAGAGGGTTCCTGTGTGTTCCGGCAACCCGGGATCGTGCGAACACCGGCCGCCGAGGCTTGGTGCGGGTCGACGAGAGAAGCGTCGACCCGCACCATTTTCCAGCTCAGAGGCGCGTCAGCGCCTCTTCGATCATGGCCAACTTGTTCGTCAGATCTGCGCCTACCTTGGCGATGTACGGCTCGTCGATGATCTGGATGTGGTCGCAACCGATGTGGACGATCTCCAGGTTCTTCACTGCGTCTCCCCAGCCTCCGTCCGGCTGGCGGATCGCGAATGCCGGTTCGAGAGCGATCTGGTCGTCCAGGTATGTCTCGGCCATGTACAGCACGACGTCGCGGTCGTAGCTTTCGAGGTCGGTGGACGGGACGGCTCGGTTGTCCAGCCATGACGTGCGCTGGTGTTCGATGATGCCGGCGGGGATCTTGGCGCCGCTCAGCTTGAGCAGGTCCATCAGGATCGTGATCTGCGCCTCGTCGCTACCGGCGGCGGCGAGTTGGTCGTAGGGCAGCGGTGCGTCGAAGTTGTAGGTCTTCTTCACGAACGCGGCGTATCGCTGCCAGCGTGCCCGGATCTCGTCCGGGGTGTTCTCGACCTTCACTCCGGGCAGAACGGTGTCGATCAGGCCGACGAGCCGCACGTCGGCGCCGTCGCGGCGGAGTTCCTTCGCGACCGCGTACGCGAGTGCGCCACCGAAGGACCAGCCGCACAGCACGTACGGGCCGTCTCCTTGGATCTTGCGCAGCAGGGGGACGTACTCCTTGGCGCGTTCGGCGAGTGGTCCCTCTACGCGTTCGAGCCCGAACATCGGGGTGTGCGCGGGGAGCCGCTTGAGCAGCGGTTCGTAGGCGACGGTCGAGCCGCCGGCCGGGTGGAAGACGAACACCGGCACGGCATTCGAGCCCTCTGCTCGGGGGCGGAGGGTGCGGACGAGTCCGTCGATCTTGAGGCCGTCCTCGAGGTGCCCGCGGACGGTTTCGGCGAGCTGCTCGATGGTTTCGGCATTGAGGACGTTGTCGACGGTGATGTCGCCGCCGGCGCGCTCGGTGAGCCTGGCTGCCATCTTCTCGGCGGTCTCGTCGTCGAGGATCGGAAGTGGCGCGAAGATGCTCTTCGCGGACTTGCCGGTGACGACGGCCCAGGTGGCGAACGTCAGCCGTTCGGCCGCGTCGCGTGGTGGCACGGCGATGTCGCCGGACTCGGTGGATCCATCCTCGACTACCGACTCGGGGGCCGCGATCGGTTCCGTGGCCTCCACGGATTCCGGTTCGGCCTGTTGCTTCTCCGCGAGCGCCGCCACCTCCTCACGGTTCTCCACGGCGTAGCGCAGGTATTTCGCGACGTCGTGCAGGCTCGCGTCCTTCACCGCGGCGAGCTGCAACTGGGGGATGTCGAACTCGTACTCGACGCGGTTCTTGATGCGCACCGCCATCAGCGAATCCAGGCCGAGTTCGACGAGTGGGATCTCGGAGGGCAGGTCTTCGGGTGCGTAGCCCATCGACTCGGCCACGATCAGTGCCAGCCGATCCTCGAGGGGCTGCGACCCTGCCGGGTCCCATCGGTCGCCGAAGCTGTCGATCACTTCGGGAAGCTCTTCGACGAGTGCTGTCGGCGCCGCAACGGCGACGGTCGGTTGCGGAAATTCCTCGCCTGATGACACGACAGCTTCACACAGCAGCGTGAATCCCGCCGCGTTGACGACACCCGAGGCGGTGTCCTCGGACCTGCAGTGAACCTGAACCGCGGCACCGCCAGGGTGCCGGAGCATGGTCACACTGAGGGTGCCGCGGGACGGCATGTCGGCGTGGGAGATGCTCGTGACGAGCGTGACCTGCGGAAGCACTTGTGCCGCAGTCGTCGTGACAAGGACTTCGAAGCTGGAGGCGGTCGATACCGGCAGCTCCCACGCGTGGCGGCCGTCCGGCAACGCCACCCGCGCCCAGAAACGCTCCTGAGACTCGCAGCCCCCCGTGGTGAATTGCTTGTCCGTCATGCAGTCGTTCCCTCCCGTGACGTCCTGCTCCTTCGGCGGCGCAGCGTCAGCGCATGTGTGCAACCAACAGGACCCGGCATTCATCCCCGCCGCAGATCCAAACGCGACGATCATGACACGCCGACCGTGTCGCGGCGCCCATCATGCCGATGAGTACTCCAGCCGGACTTCGTGATCATGCTGATCGCGCAGCTTGACGCTAGTAATGGGGTGTCACCGGGATACGGCCGAATCCGGCATTCGCCCTGGTGATCACACGTGACCCCGCCTGACGGGCCTACTTGGCGTGGGCGGGGCAGAGCGGTCGGCGGCGGTGGGAGGTAGGTCACGTTCGGCCGCTCCCGCTCGCCACTCTACCCTCCCGTAAGGGTAGAGTGCGGTTCGCTGAGTGGTAGCTGATGTGTCCGGCAGCGTGGCCGACGCGATCGGCTCGTCACCCGTGACGGGGTCATCCACTCGTGTTCCCGACGACTTTCCGCGTGGCCCGGGTGTGCTCGCGTGCGCGTGAGTCCATGGATTGGAGTTTCCCGATGGTGTCGACGACACAACGGACGACCGACGAGGCGTCAGTGCTGGCCGCGTTGCGCAGCCCGGCCCGGTTACGGACCGAGATATTGGCCGGTGTGGTGGTCGCGCTGGCGCTGATCCCCGAGGCGATCTCGTTCTCCATCATCGCCGGCGTCGACCCGCGTGTCGGGTTGTTCGCCTCGTTCACCATGGCGGTGACCATCGCGATCGTCGGCGGCCGCCGCGCGATGATCTCCGCCGCGACCGGGGCGATCGCGCTGGTCATCGCACCGGTGGTCGCCGAACACGGTCTGGACTATCTGATCGCCACGGTCATCCTGGCCGGTGTGTTGCAGATCGTGCTCAGCGTGGTCGGCGTCGCCCGGCTGATGCGGTTCATCCCACGCAGCGTGATGGTCGGGTTCGTCAACGCCCTGGCCATCTTGATCTTCACCGCCCAGATCCCGCACCTGCTCGGGGTGCCGTGGCTCGTCTATCCGCTGGTGGCGGTCGGGATTCTGATCATGGTGTTGCTGCCGAAACTGACCAGTGTGGTTCCGGCGCCGCTGGTGGCGATCGTGCTGCTGACAGCCGCGACCATCGTGTTCTCACTGAACGTGCCCAACGTGGGTGATGAGGGTGAGTTGCCGTCAAGCCTGCCGACCTGGCTGGTCCCCGATGTCCCGCTCACCCTCGACACGCTGAAGATCATCGCGCCTTATGCCCTGGCCATGGCGTTGGTGGGTCTGCTCGAATCGTTGATGACCGCCAAGCTCGTCGATGACATCACCGACACCCACTCGGACAAGACTCGCGAGGGCTGGGGTCAGGGCGTAGCGAATGTGGTGACCGGGTTCTTCGGCGGCATGGGCGGCTGCGCGATGATCGGTCAGACCATGATCAACGTGAAGTCCTCCGGTGCCCGCACCCGACTCTCGACCTTCCTGGCCGGTGTGTTCCTGCTGATCCTGGTCGTCGGGCTCGGTGATGTCGTCGCGTTGATCCCGATGGCCGCTCTGGTTGCGGTGATGATCATGGTCTCGGTCGGTACGTTCGACTGGCACTCGATCTCCCCGAAGACGCTGCGTCGCATGCCGATCGCCGAGACCACTGTCATGGCGGTGACTGTCGCTGTCACCGTGGCCACCCATAACCTCGCCTACGGGGTGATCGCCGGTGCGCTGACCGCAATGGTCGCCTTCGCTCACCGCGTCGCGCATTTCACCGAGGTGGACGCGGTGTCCGAAGCCGACACCGACCATGACGGCGCGATCGATACTCGCGTGTACACGGTGCGCGGCGAGCTGTTCTTCGCCTCCAGCAACGACTTGGTCTACCAGTTCGACTACGCCGGCGATCCGGCCCATATCGTGATCGATATGTCGGATGCACACATCTGGGACGCCTCGACCGTGGCGACCTTGGACGCGATCACCACCAAGTACGCCGCCAAGGGCAAGACGGTGGAGATCATCGGCCTCAACCCGGCCTCGGAAGCCCGCCACGATCGGTTGTCCGGGCACCTGGCCGGTGGGCACTGAGATGGGTGCCGACTCCAGCGGCTACCTGCAGATCGGGCAGGTAGCCGAGCGCACCGAGTTGTCGCTGAAGTCGATCCGACACTGGGACGAGGTCGGGCTGGTGCAGCCCTCGGCCCGCTCGGCTGGCGGGTTCCGGCTCTACACCGAGGCCGATGTCGAGCGGATGCTGGTGATCCGCCGAATGAAGCCGCTCGGTTTCACTCTGGCGGAGATGAAGCAGTTGCTCGACGCGATCGATGTCCTCGACGATGCGGCGGCCGAGCCTGCCGCGCGGGCAGCGGCGCAGGTGGATCTGCTGGCGTTCAGGGACAAGGCGGCCGACAGCGCGGACCGGCTGCGCCGACATCTAGCCTATGCCGAGGAGTTCACTGGCTTGCTCACCACACGCACCTCGGAATCGCCGGCTTGATCCGGCTCCTCGCCGGGCAAACGGCCGGTACTCCGGGTGGGCGCTCGTTCATGGCTGGTCACGGTGGGCAGGCAGCGCCGCAGCGATCCCTGCGACGGCGCTCATGGCCGCGGCGATCAGCCAGAAAGCCCCGTCGTAGCCGACGGCCGAGTCCGCCGTTGCCGTGACCAGTGCCGCCGGCCGCACGGCCGCGCCGACTTGCTCATCGCATACGGGCCCGCGGGCGAGGTGGCGAGTCTGCGGTGATGACACCGGCCGCGACCACCGCCACGAGCACATCGACGGGAAAGTTGATCAGCAAGATGGCTCGCCACGAGGTGAGTTCGGTGAGGACACCACCGACCAGATTGCCCGCCGTCCCACCGGCCGAGCCGAGCGCGGTCCACACCGCCAGGCCTTCGTCCGTCCCGGTCTCTCCGCGAAGCTCGTGGTCAGAATCGTCAGCCCGGGTGGGACCTGTACGAACTCCGCTACTCCGGCCTCACACCTCTGCGAATTCGGCGCGAGCCTGCTCGAACTGATAGCCAAATCGCGACACCGTAAGGCCGAGGACCTGCGCCGCTACTTCACACCCTCCCCCAAGCAATGCGCGAACTGACCAGTCTCATCGGTTCCGGCGCTTCCCGCACCCACTGACCAGCTGCTACGCCATATCCGCCCGAAAATCGGCCGATACTACGGCGCCCCCAATGCGGTGGCGCGACGGCGGCGGCGATGCGCGCAGCCGAAGCCTGTGAGGCCGGTAGATCACGCGACCTGGGCGAAGTCGTCAGGGTCGACCCTGCGGCAAAGTTCGAATCTGACGAGCTCAACGAGCCCACCGAATGACTCTCCTCAACCCGCGGCCACATGTGGTGTCCTCCATCGTGACATGCCCAGGGCACGACGCCCGACAGTTGGGTCTTCGCGATCTCAGAGTGTTCGTGGCCCCAGCACCTGGGCCGGTCCGGGAGTGGTCCCCGAGGTCGTGGGTCAGCTTTTCGACCCGTCAGGTGGGACGTGAAGCGGCACCGTTGTTGTGGCCCCTGTCGACCGTTCCGGTGGGTAACGACGACAGGATGGGTGCGGTCAGGATGGGCGAACTCACCGGTACACGATCCACCCGAACAGCCCGCACTGGACGATCGCGTCGGAAACGTCGGCATCGACCAGACGGGGGTCCTCGCCACACACCGCGTCACGATGGTGGAGATGGTGGGCGTCGTCGTCACGGAGCAGCACATTGATCCCCCGCTGCGCGACGGTCCCGTCGACGATGTGGACCGTGCCACCGGTCTCGGTGATGCGTGCGGTGCCGACGCCGTCCCAGTCCTCGACCGTCGCCCACCCGGCGACTCCCCCACCCTCGATCGCCTCCCGCAGGACCTGACCTATCAGTTCACTCGTCGAGTCCACGCGGTCAGCGTAGCCGGAGCGCGACCCGGTGCCGGTGGAATCCATTTCTCAGCGGGGAGCGCGGGCGACACTCGTCTCCGGTGGGAAGGGTCAGTTCGGCCGGCTGACCTCGTAGGTGCCGTTGTCGTCGGTGAAGGTCAATGTCACCGACCGGTGCTGCCCATCGACGGTGAGGGTGCATTCGAAACTTGCCCCCGCCTCGACCTTCTGATCACCCGGGCACGACACGTCACCGACCTCCCCGGCGCCGTACGACTCGGTGAGGACCTGCGCCACCCCGGTCTGCGCGGCCTCGGAATCGAGCGTGGTGCCGCCCCCGAGGGTCATGAACCCGATCACCGCAACGATCACCACCACGACGGCCACACCGACACCACCGAGAATCACAGGCAGCTTCGACTTCCCCGCCGGTGCGCCGCCGGATTGCTGCTGCGGCTGCCACGGCCCGTTCCCACCGTGCTGGTGCGGTTGCTGACCCCACGTGGGTTGGCCGGCAGGCCCGGTACCAGGCTGCTGCCACGCCTGCCCGGGCTGCCCCTGCGGCGGCCATTGCTGCCCGCCCGCCTGGCCCGGCTGCTGGCCGCCCGGCTGCCCCCATCCGGGCTGCGCTGCCGGCGTCGCCGGCGCACCCCAGGGCTGTGCGCCGGCGCCCTGACCGGGTGCGGCACCCCACTGCGGGGCCTGCTGTTGCCCCCACTGATCGTTCGCCTGCGGAGTCGGACCGCTCGGCGGTGCACCCCACACGGCCCCGCCGGTCTGACCGGGCTGCTGCTGACCCCACTGCTGGTGCGGTTGCTGACCCCACTGCGCAGTGGGTGCCGCGGAATCACCGCCCGGAGCACCGCCCCACTGCTGCGTCGGTGCGGCCGCATCCCCGGCCGGCGCGTTACCCCACTGCGGTGCCGGGGCCGCCGCCGAATTACCCGGGGGCGCACCCCACTGCTGAGCCTGCGTCTGCGACGATGCATTGTCGGCGCCGGACACGGGCGGAGCCCACGGGTCCCGTGCCTGCTCGTTACCGTTCGGGTCCTGGGGTTCGTTCGGCCCGGTCATCGTCGCCTCCACTCGCCATCATTCATACGTTCACCGTCATGCCCACCAGCGATCGGTCCCCCGTGTGGCAGCGCGCGTATCAAACCACACCGACCGGCCCGGCGGGAGACCACCCACGTCCTGGACTCCACCGCGCCGCCGCTCATGCCGCGGTCACATCGACGGCGACAACCCCGCGACGGATAGCGCCGACCGCCCGCCCCGCCGTCTTCGCCACCGCCGGATCCTGCGCAATCGTGCGGATCTGATCGAGCAGATCGATCAACTGCCTGCACCACCGCACGAAGTCACCGGGCGACAGTTCACTGCCCGTCGCGACGGCCGCGAGCAGCGACTCCGTCAACGACGCGGTTCCCGCCCATGTGTATGCGGCGGACACGAACCCGAAATCCGGTTCGCGCGTCGTGGGCAGCCGGTGCCGCAGCTCATCGGCCCGCAGCTCGTCGCACAACCGCACCGTATCGGCCAACGCCCGCCGGATCGGGCCGGTCGGTCCCCGCACCTCCGGCACCTCGTCGCCACGCGACTCGAAGATCACCGTCGAGACCACCGCGGCGAGCTCCGCCGGCGCCAACCCCGCCCACACTCCGGTGCGCAGACACTCGGCGACCAACAAATCCGATTCGGTGTAGATCCGGGCGAGCCGTTCCCCCGGTTCGGTTGTCGACGGATCGTCCCCACCGGTGAGATACCCCCGCTCCGACAACAACGACACGATCCGCTCGAAGGTCCGCGCCAGCGAATCGGTGGTCGCCGCAGCCTTACGCCGCTGGTGTTCGGTGTCGCGCCGCAACCGGTTGTAGCGTTCCCCCACCCGCGCCAACGCCTCCACATCCGGGTTCTCCCGCGCCGGATGCCGACGCAGCGTGCGGCGCAGCGCATCGATCTCGCGGGTGTCGCCGCCGCTGCGGGACCTCTTCGCACGGCGTGGTGGGACGAGCCCCTTCGACCGCAACGCCGACGAGATGTCCCGCCGGCCACGTCCGGTGCGCGGATCGGCGTGCCGCGGCAACTTCAACCGGCCCAGCACCACCGCGGGAGTGGGGAAATCCCCTGCCGAGAGACGACCCGACCACCCGTCGGCGGTCACCACATACGGACGCGGATCGGTGACCTCACGGTCCGGGTCGATGATCACCGCCAACCCGGTGCGTCGCCCCGCCGGAACCGCGACGATCTCGCCGGGACGCAACGCCACCAGCGCCTGGACGGACGCCTGCCGGCGATCCTGCCGAGCCTTCCGTTCGTGCTGCCGTTCGGCGTCGGTCAACTCCGCGCGCAACCGCACATAATCGAAGATCTCACTGTCGGTGCCGCCGAGTTGCGCACTCATCTTCGCCAGCTGCGCCTCGTTGCGTGCGATCCCGCGGTGGGCCCCCACCACCGACTTGTCGGCCTGGAACTGGGCGAACGACATCTCCAGCAGCGCCCGGGACCGCTCCACCCCGACCGCGTCGATGAGGTTGACCGCCATGTTGTACGACGGGCGGAACGAACTGCGCAACGGGAAGGTCCGCGTCGAGGCCAGACCCGCCACGGCGGCCGGTTCCACCCCCGGCTGCCACAGCACCACCGCGTGTCCCTCGACGTCGATACCGCGACGCCCGGCTCGGCCGGTGAGCTGCGTGTACTCGCCGGGGGTGAGCTCGGCATGTGTTTCCCCGTTGTATTTGACCAACCGTTCGAGCACCACCGTGCGTGCCGGCATGTTGATCCCCAAGGCGAGGGTTTCGGTGGCGAACACGGCGCGCACCAGGCCACGCACGAACAGTTCCTCGACGGTGTGCCGGAACGCCGGCAGCATCCCCGCGTGATGCGCGGCGATACCGCGTTCGAGGGCGGTGCGCCACGACGCGAACCCCAACACCTCGAGGTCGGCCCGCGGCAATTCGCGGGTGTGCTCGGTGACGATCCGCCGGATCTCGGTGGCTTCCTCGTCGGTGGTCAGGTGCAACCCGGACCGCAGGCACTGCGACACCGCCGCGTCGCAGCCGGCACGGGAGAACACGAACGTGATCGCCGGCAACAGGCCCTCGGCGTCGAGCCGGGCGATCACATCGGGGCGAGGAATCGGCCGGTACGTGCTCCTACCACGGGACTGCCACCGTTCACCGTCGATGCTCGCGCGGCGCCGCACTTGCGCCGCCAGCTCCGGATCCACCACGACCGAGCGTCGACGCTCGGTCGTGGGAATCCCGGCGGGTTCGGCGCGGGCATCGAACAGGTCGTACATGCGTGGCCCGACCATCATGTGCTGATGCAACGGGATGGGGCGTACCTCGTCGACGACGACGGTGGTGTCGCCGCGCACCGTGGTCATCCACTCACCGAACTCCTCGGCGTTGGATACCGTCGCGGACAGGCTCACCAGCCGCACATCGTCCGGCAGGTGCAGAATCACTTCTTCCCACACGGCGCCGCGGAACCGGTCGGCGAGGAAGTGCACCTCGTCCATCACGACGTGGCTCAACCCGATCAGCGTCGACGACGACGCATAGAGCATGTTGCGCAGCACCTCGGTGGTCATCACCACCACCGGTGCATGCGGGTTGATCGACTGATCGCCGGTGAGCAACCCCACCGTGTCCTTCCCGTGCCGGGCGCACAGGTCCGCGTACTTCTGGTTGCTCAACGCCTTGATCGGGGTGGTGTAGAAGCATTTGGTGCCGGCCTCGACGGCCAGGTGCACCGCGAATTCCCCCACGACGGTCTTCCCGGCGCCGGTCGGTGCACACACCAGCACCGAATGCTCACCCTCCAGCGCGCGGCACGCCTGCCGCTGGAACGGATCCAGCGGAAACGACAGACCGGCAGCGAACGCATCCAGGTGCGGCGCTGCCTCATCTCTCCGAGAGGAGTCGGTGGGGCCGGTCACAGCGTGTCGGAATAGTCGGTGGAGGCCGGGGACGGCTTCTCGACCGGAGCGGGCTTCGGGATCGCCGAACCTTCCTCGTCGTCGAGATCACCCCAGCCTTCGTCGCGGGCCTTGCGGGCACGACGCTTGTCGTTCAGGCGCGCGATCTGAATGGAGAACTCCACCAGGACCGTCAACGCCAACGCCAACGCCAGCATCGAGAACGGATCCTGCCCGGGAGTGGCGATCGCTGCGAAGACGAAGACGGCCATGATCAATCCGCGGCGCCACGCTTTGAGTTTCGCGTAGGACAACATCCCCACGGCGTTGAGCGCGACGAGCACCAACGGAATCTCGAACGACACCCCGAAGATCACCAGCAGGTTGATCATGAACCCGAAGTACTCGGAACCGGACAGTGCCGTGACCTGCACGTCGTTACCGACGGTCAACAGGAACGACAAGGCGTGGGTGACCACGAGATAGGCCAGGACGGCCCCGGTGACGAACAAGATCGCGCCGGAGGTGACGAATCCGACGGCGTAGCGGCGTTCTTTCGAATACAGGCCGGGGGTGATGAACGCCCACAGCTGATACAGCCACACCGGGCAGGCGAGCACCACCCCGGCGGTCGCGGCGACCTTCAATCGCAACATGAACTGTTCGAACGGGCCGGTGGCCAGCAGATAACAGCCGCCGTCGCTGCTGAAGTCGGCGCGGGCCGACTCCGGCAGCGAACAGTACGGTTCGAGGAGGATCTCACCGAGACTCGACGTGCCGAACGGGCCGTGGCTATACCAGACGAATCCGGCGATGGTAGTGACGATCACGGCGGCGACGGCGATGAGGAGGCGCGTGCGCAGCTCGTAGAGATGCTCGACCAGCGACATGTTGCCGTCGGGATTTGTCTTGCGCCGACTGCGGCGTGGATCGAACGGGATGCGCACGGTGCGGGTCTCAGTTCCTGTCAGGGCCACCACTGTCGTGGGGCACTGGGGTCAGCGGAAACCGGGACACCCGGCGGGTGCCCCGGTGGGGAACGTCGGTCAGGCCGACCGCTGGTCGGGCTGAGGGGCCTGCTGCGTCGGGATCTGCTGGGTCGGCTCCGCCGCCGCAGGCAAGGGATTCGGCGCAGGCTGCGCAGCCGTCGTCGGAGTGTCGTCGTTCTGCATCTCCTTGACCTCACTCTTGAAGATCCGGAGCGAACGGCCCAGACCGCGCGCGGCGTCCGGCAGTTTCTTCGATCCGAACAAAATGACGACGACCAACGCGACGATGGCCCAGTGCCACGGGCTCATTGCACCCATTTACAACCTCCACTGATTGGCTCTGCATGATGCTACCGGACCGCAGCACACTCACGATCCAGCGAATGCTGTTCCGCGCAGTGTTCGTGCAGAGTTCACCGGACCGTGGTTCCTCCACCGGCGGCGCCGTCAGCCTCGAGTGCGGTGTACGCATCGAGCGCCGCGGCCGCTCGTTCCCGCACCGCGTCTCGCAGTGGAGGCGGTCCGAGCACACTCACCCCGGCACCGAGACCCACCACCAGCCGCACCAGCCACTCCGGTGATGCGAACCGCAGGACCGCCTCGCAACTTCCGTCCGAGCGCACCGTCACGTCGGTGAACGGATAGTAGTCGAGCAGCCACGTGTACGACGGGGCGATCCGCAGCCGGGCGGCCGGAAGCGACGGGTCGCCCGCGAACAGGTCGAGGTGCTCGCCGTCGTGGAGCGCACGACGCGGGGGTCGTGCGGATTCGTCGAGGATGCGGGCCGCATCGATCCGGTCGAACCGGAACAGTCGCACCCCCTCGGCCGTGCGACACCACGCCTGCAGATACGTGTGCCCATCGACGAGCACGATGCGAATCGGATCGACGTCGCGTTCGGACACGGTGTCGCGGGACGCCGAATAGTAGGTCAGGTGCACCACACGCCCGTCGCGCACCGCACCGCGTACCCGCGCGGCGACGGGATCGTCGGGAACCGGCACGGTCGCGGTGTCCGGTCCCGCCGCGGCACTCCCGGCGGCCGCCTCGATCTTGGCGATTGCGCTCTGCGCCGCCGTGGGATCGACCACGCCCGGCATCTCGAGCAGCGACCGCAACGCAACGAGTAGCACCGTCGCCTCGGTCGAGGTCAACCGCAGTGGCCGGTCGATGCCCGCGGTGAATGTCACCACGATGCTCTCCTCGGAGAACGACAGGTCGATCAGATCCCCGGGGCCGTAGCCGGGCAGCCCACACACCCACAATTGATTGAGATCGTCCATGATCTGTTTCGGGGTGACCCCCAGATCGCGGGCAGCGTCGGCCGCGCTGATCCCCGGCCGAGCCGTGAAATACGGCACCAGATTCAGCAGGCGGGTCAACCGCCCGGCCAGTCGGATACTGCTCATCGATGTTCCTCCCCGACCGTGCTGTCACCGACCGTGTCGTCTGCCGCGGTCGCACCGGCAACCACGCGCGCCAGGATCTGCCGCACCTCGTCGCGCAACTCGGGTGGGTCGAGCACCAACGCGTCGGCGCCCTGACCCGCGAGGGTACGGGCGATCCATTCCCCTGCACGTAGCGGCACCTCGAAGACACTGCCGTCGCGACCCCCGATCGGCCGAGGCCCGAGTTCACGGCCGAGGCGACGCACCTCGTACGCGCGGCCCGCGGCCACCCACACCCGCGCCGACCCCGTCACATCACCGGGTCGGGTCGCGGCCAGCACCCGGGCCCGCAGATCCACCGCCTCCGGGATCTGCACCGCACCCGGCTCCCCGACCCCGGTGACCTCGTCGGCGATCCGCGACAGACGGAACGTGCGGGTCGCGCCCCGGTCCCGGTCGTGCCCGACCAGATACCAGCGGCCGTGCACCGTCACCACACCCCACGGTTCGACGGTGCGCAGCGTCCACGGATCGGTGGGGGCACTGCGATGCTCGAACTGCACCGCCTGCCGCTTGTCGACGGCGGCGAGCAACTTCTGCAAGGCCGGTTCGGAACCGCGGGCCCGCGCCGGGATCGCCGCGACCGTGCCGGCCGGGTCCGCGTCGACCTGCACCCCGGCGGCCCGCAACTTGAGTAACGCGCCCTGCGCCGCCGACGTCAACTCCGGGGACTCCCACAACGCGGCCGCGACCGCCACAGCGGCGGTCTCTTCCCTGCTCAGCTCGATCTCCGGCAACGCATAGGCGTCCCGGTTGATCCGATAGCCCTCGACGGTCGAATACCGCGATGCCCACCCCGTCTCGAGCGGAATTCCGAGGTCGCGCAGTTCGTTCTTGTCGCGCTCGAACATGCGGCTGAACGCCTCGTCGCTCGCGCACTCTGCGTAACCCGCCACCGAGGCACGGATTTTTTCCGCGGTGAGGAACTGACGGGTGGACAGCAACGCGATGACCAGGTTGACCAACCGTTCGACTTTCGAAATCGCCACGGGCCAACCCTAATGCCCCCGGGTCTGTCCTCGTGTCGCGGTCGCCGCTACATCGAGGCGATGAGCCGATCGACCCGTTCGTCGACCGCCCGGAACGGGTCCTTGCACAACACGGTGCGCTGCGCCTGATCGTTGAGCTTGAGATGTACCCAGTCGACCGTGAAGTCGCGACCCGCTTCCTGCGCCGCCGCGATGAAATCGCCACGCAACTTCGCGCGGGTCGTCTGCGGCGGCGTCTCCACCGCCCGATCCACCGATTCATCGGTGGTCAACCGCGTCGCCAAGCCTTTGCGTTGCAACAGATCGAACACCCCCCGGCCGCGTTTGATGTCGTGATACGCCAGGTCGAGTTGCGCGATCTTCGGATCCGACAACTCCAAGGTGTAGCGGTCCTGGTACCGCTGGAACAGTTTGCGTTTGATCACCCAGTCGACCTCGGTGTCGACCTTCGCGAAATCCTGCGATTCGACAGCGTCGAGCACTCGGCCCCACAGGTCCACCACCTGCGCCACATGCGCATCCGGCTCGCGGTGCCGCAGATACTCCACCGCCCGCGCATGGTATTCGCGTTGGATGTCGAGGGCACTGGCCTGCCGGCCCCCTGCCAGACGCACCGGGCGCCGGCCGGTCATATCGTGACTGACCTCCCGGATCGCGCGAATCGGATTGTCCAACGCGAAATCGCGGAACGAGATCCCCGCCTCGATCATCTCGAGCACCAGCGCCGCCGACCCGACCTTGAGCATCGTCGTGGTCTCCGACATGTTCGAATCGCCCACGATCACATGCAACCGCCGATACTTCTCGGCGTCGGCGTGCGGTTCGTCGCGAGTGTTGATGATCGGTCGGGACCGGGTCGTCGCGGAGGAGACACCCTCCCAGATGTGCTCGGCCCGCTGCGACAGGCAGAACGTGGCCGCCTTCGGCGTCTGCAACACTTTCCCGGCCCCGCAGATCAACTGTCGGGTCACCAGGAACGGCAACAGCACGTCGGAGATCCGGGAGAACTCCCCGACCCGCGCCACCAGGAAATTCTCGTGGCAGCCGTACGAATTCCCGGCGGAATCGGTGTTGTTCTTGAACAGATAGATGTCGCCGCCGATACCTTCCTCCGCGAGACGTTCCTCGGCGTCGACGAGCAGATCCTCGAGCACCCGCTCCCCGGCATGATCGTGCTCGACCAGCTGAAGCAGATCGTCGCACTCGGCGGTCGCGTACTCCGGGTGGGAACCCACATCGAGATACAGGCGTGCCCCGTTCCGGAGGAACACATTCGAGCTGCGACCCCACGACACCACCCGCCGGAACAGATAGCGGGCCACCTCGTCCGGGCTCAACCTGCGATGCCCGTGGAAGGTGCACGTGACGCCGAACTCCGTCTCGATACCCATGATTCGTCGCTGCACACTTCGACAGTACCGCGCGCACGTTACGCCGAGAGGGTGCAACGCATCTACAGTGCCAGCTGTGACCTTCCGTCAGCGTCCAGCTGTGACCTTCCGTCGACACACCCGCGAGGCCGACCGCATCCTCTTTGCGCTCACCGACCGTGTCCCCACCACCGTCGACCCGCTCTTCCGGCGCCTGACGCGCAGCGCCGACCACAGTGTCCTGTGGATGGGTTGCGCCGCTGTGGGCGTGCTGTGTGGGGGCCGTGCCCGCCGCGGCGCGGTGCGCGGTGTGGCGTCGGTCGCCGGGGCCAGTGCACTGGCCAACGGCATCCTCAAACCGCTGCTGCCGCGCCGACGGCCCCCGGCCCGCACCGATCCGCGGTTTGCGCGGCGCCTCGTGCCGATCCCGACGTCCTCGTCGTTCCCGTCCGGGCATGCCGCCTCCGCGGCCGCGTTCGTTACCGGGGTTGCGCTCGAATCACCGGCCGCAGGTGCAATCGTGGCGCCCCTGGCCGCGGCCGTCGCCTATTCACGGGTCCACACCGGGGTGCATTGGCCCGGCGACGTGCTGTTCGGGGCCGCCATCGGATCCGCGGTCGCACTGTCCACCCGGCGCTGGTGGGCGGTCCGCGCCGCCGAACCGGCCCGCGCCGACACCGCCGCCGACGCCCCGGCACTGCCCGCCGGTGCGGGACTGCTGGTGGTGGTCAACCCACAATCCGGCACCGGCTCCGGCACCGCCGATGCTCTCGCCGACCGGCTTCCGCGCGCCCACATCGCCGAACTCGAAGCCGACACAGACCTCGACGGATGGCTCGAGCAGCTCGTCGCCACCACACGACCACAGGCGCTGGGTGTGTGTGGTGGGGACGGCACCGTGCAGACCGTCGCCGCGATCGCCCACCGTCATGATCTGCCGCTTGCGGTGTTCCCCGGCGGCACCCTCAACCATTTCGCGCTCGACGTCGGCGCCGGCACCCTCGACGACACGGTGCGGGCCGTGACCGACGGGCAGGCGGCGCGCGTCGACGTGGGGGCGATAACCGTCCACGGCCCCGACGGGCGCACCGAACAGCTCTTCGTCAACACCGCCAGCCTCGGCGGCTACCCGGATTCGGTGCGGCTACGGGACAAGTGGCAACCGCGGATCGGGAAATGGCCCGCGGCCGCCGCCGCGATGATCACGGTGCTCGCCACCGCCGAACCGATCCGCGCGCGGGTCGACGGCACCGAGATGGCGCTGTGGTTACTGTTCGTGGGCAACGGCTGCTACCGGCCCACCGACCAGGTACCGATGTCGCGGACCGCGCTCGACGCCGGAACCCTCGACGTGCGCTACCTCCGTGCGGATCGACGCTGGTCACGCACCCGACTGTTGGTTGCCGCGGCCACCGGCACCCTCGGTGCCAGCAGCGTGTACCGGCAGCGGGACGTCACCTCGCTGTCGGTGCACCTCGACGGGCCGCCGGTCGCGTTGGCGACCGACGGGGAGGTCAGCGCCGACGGTACCGCCTTCGAGGTGACGACGGTGCCGTCGGCGCTGACCGTGTATCGGCTACCTGACGCTCAGCTCGCGCCCTGATCGGGGTCGCCCCCAGCGGCCGGAGCATCCGGAGTGGTGGCCGGAGCAGGTGCGGCGGGCAGCAGCACGTCGAGGGCCGCGCCGGAGATGCGGCGGAACGCGCGCCGAGGCCGAGACCGCTCGAGTACCGCTACCTCCAGCTCCCCACGACCGAGGACCCGACCCGCGGAATCCGCCCCGGTGGACGTGCCCTTCTGCAGCGCGGACACCGCCACCTGCACCGCCTCCGCCAACGCCAGGCCCGGACGGTACGACTCACGGACCGCCGTCAGGATCGGTTCGGTGTTGCCGCCCATGACCACGAACTGCGGTTCGTCGACGATCGATCCGTCGTAGGTGATGCGATACAGCTGCGCCGACTCGGTGTCGCGGGCCTGACCGACCTCCGCAACACAGATCTCCACCTCGTACGGCTTCGGCTGATCGGTGAAGATCGTCCCGAGGGTCTGCGCGTACGCGTTCGCCAGCGACCGTCCCGTCACATCACGCCGATCGTACGAATAGCCGAGCATGTCGGCCCGCATGATCCCGGAGCGTCGCAACGCCTCGAACTCGTTGTACTTACCGACTGCCGCGAACCCCAGCCGGTCGTACAGTTCACTGATCTTGTGCAGCGCCTTCGACGGATTCTCCGCCACGAACACCACACCGTCCGCGTAGATCAACGCGATCACACTGCGGCCCCGCGCGATGCCCTTCCGGGCCAGCTCCGAGCGATCCCGCATGATCTGCTCGGCGGACGCGTAATACGGCAACGTCATCGGGCACCTCCTGCAGTACGGTCGACCACGATTGCCTGCGCCAACTCGGCCAGATCCGCGTCCGGGACTACCACCGCCCCGGCCTCGGTGACCGCCACCGCAGTCGGATAGATCCCGCGGGTCGTGTCCGGACCACCGGTAGCCGAATCGTCATCGGCCGCGTCGTACAGCGCTTCGACGGCGCTGCGCAACGCGGTCGCCTCGTCCGCGTCGGCGCGGTAGAGCTTCTTGAGCGCCGACTTCGCGAACACCGACCCCGAACCCACCGCGTGATAGCCGGCACGTTCCTCGTAGCGGCCACCGACCACGTCGTACGACACGATCCGTCCCGCGCGACGCGCATCCGCCGCATCCACATCGAACCCGACGAGCAACGGCACCACCGCCAGACCCTGCATGGCCGCACCGAGATTGCCGCGCACCATCGACGCGAGCCGATTCGCCTTACCGTCGAAGGTCAGCGACACACCCTCGATCTTCTCGTAGTGTTCGAGCTCGACCGCGAACAACCGCACCATCTCGACGGCCAGCCCTGCCGTGCCGGCGATACCCGCCGCCGAATACGCGTCGGTGACGAACACCTTCTCCACGTCACGTGACGCAATCATGTTGCCCATCGTGGCCCGCCGATCACCCGCGAGGATCACACCCGAGTCGAACGTGACCGCCACGATCGTCGTGCCGTGCGGCGCGAGTTCCCCGACACTACCGAGCTCACGCGCGAACCGGTGCTCCGGCAACAACTCCGGCGCATATGCCCGCAGATGATCGGTGAACGACGACAACGGTGACGCGAGGTGCAGGCGCCCCTGCACCTCGCGGTAAGGAAGCGAGGATCTGTCCGCTGTCACTGGCCACCCTTCTGCACGTATGCCCGAACGAAGTCCTCTGCATTCTCCTCGAGCACATCATCGATCTCATCGAGGAGATCGTCGGTCTCCGAGGCCAGCTTCTCACGGCGTTCCTGACCCGCACCGCCGTCGCCGGTCGCCTCGTCGTCGTCTCCGCCGCCACCGCGTGTCGTCTGCTCCTGCGCCATCGCCGCGACCTCCTCCTGCACTCGAGTGGCACACGATCCCGGTCGGCGACCGTGCCGCGCACCACGACATTGATCTCCACACTACCGAGCAGACGGCACTGCGCGCGGCGTCCCGACGCGTGTCGCTGCCCCGACCACCGCGCCCCTACGGAACGATCCGATCGTCAATGAGTGAGTTGATCGACCAACTCCGCCGCGGACTGCGCCGTCTCGAGCAGTTCCCCGACATGGCTGCGGCTGCCCCGCAACGGCTCGAGCGTCGGGATCCGCACCAGCGACTCACCACCGAGATCGAAGATCACCGAATCCCACGAGGCCGCCGCGATATCAGCGCCGAACCGGCGCAGGCACTCGCCCCGGAAATACGCGCGGGTGTCCGTCGGCGGAGTGTGCACAGCGTCGAGCACCTGCTGTTCCGAGACGAGACGCTGCATCGAACCGCGGGCCACGAGCCGGTTGTACAGGCCCTTGTCGAGCCGCACATCCGAATACTGCAGATCCACCATGTGCAGCCGCGGCGCCGACCACGCCAAACTCTCCCGCTGCCGGAACCCTTCGAGTAGCCGGAGTTTCGCGGGCCAATCCAGCAGATCCGCGCATTCCATCGGATCCCGTTCGAGCAGATCGAGCACCATCGCCCACTTGTCGAGAATATCGACCACCCGCGCATCGTCGGTGCCGTCATGGAACTTCGCGGCCCGCTCATGGTACAGACGCTGCAACGCCAGGCCCGTGACCTCCCGGCCATCCGACAATGCCACCGTCTTCCGCAGCGTCGGATCGTGGCTGATGTGATGCACCGCCGTGACCGGCCGCGCCAACTGCAGATCCGACAGATCGATACCCGCCTCGATCAGATCGAGCACCAACGCCGTCGTGCCGACCTTGAGGTACGTCGACATCTCCGCCAGATTCGCGTCACCGATGATCACATGCAGCCGCCGATACTTGTCGGGGTCGGCGTGCGGCTCGTCGCGGGTGTTGATGATGCCGCGCTTGAGCGTGGTCTCCAACCCGACCTCGACTTCGATGTAGTCGGCGCGTTGCGACAGCTGGAAGCCGGGTTCGTCCCCGGACTGCCCCATCCCCACCCTCCCGGACCCGCACATCACCTGCCGTGACGCGAAGAACGGGGTCAGGCCCGCCACCACCGCCGAGAACGCGGTGTCCCGCGCCATCAGATAGTTCTCGTGCGTCCCGTAGGAGGCGCCCTTGCCATCGACGTTGTTCTTGTACAACTGCAGGCGCGGCGCCCCGGGCACACTCGACGCGTGCCGTGCCGCGGCCTCCATCACCCGCTCACCGGCCTTGTCCCAGATCACCGCATCGAGCGGGTCGGTGACCTCCGGTGCCGAGAATTCGGGATGGGCATGATCGACATACAGCCGCGCCCCGTTGGTGAGGATCATGTTGGCCGCACCGACCTCGTCGGCGTCGATCACCGGCGCCGGACCGTTGAACCGCCCCAGATCGAAACCGCGGGCGTCCCGCAGCGGTGACTCCACCTCGTAATCCCACCGCGTCCGCTTCGCGCGCGGCACCCCCTCCGCCGCCGCGTACGCAAGGACCGCCTGGGTGGACGTGAGGATGGGGTTCGCCGTGGGGTCACTGGGCGACGAAATCCCGTATTCGACCTCGATACCGATGATCCGCTGCATACCGTCGAGACTAGGTGATCGATGACCCGGCGCCAGCGCGGCGGGCCCGGGAAACCCGAGAGTTCGATGCCGCAGCCCACCACGGCACCGTCCTCGGCCGGGCATCCGCGCCCGTCGCTACAGGTACTGGCCGGTGTTCGACTCGGTGTCGATCGCGCGACTCGTACTCGCGTTCTTCCCCGTGACCAACGTGCGGATGTACACGATCCGCTCGCCCTTCTTCCCGGAGATCCGCGCCCAGTCGTCGGGGTTGGTGGTGTTGGGCAGATCCTCGTTCTCGGCGAACTCATCGACGATCGAGTCGAGCAGATGCTGCACCCGCAGACCGTTCGTGCCCGTGTCCAGCACCGCCTTGATCGCGTACTTCTTCGCGCGGTCGACGATGTTCTGGATCATCGCGCCCGAGTTGAAGTCCTTGAAATACAGGACCTCCTTGTCGCCATTCGCGTAGGTGACCTCCAGGAACCGATTCTCCTCCGACTCCGCGTACATCCGATCGACGACCCGTTCGATCATCGCCCGCACACACACCGTCCGATCGCCACCGAACTCGGCGATGTCATCGGCGTGCACCGGCAACTGCTCGGTCAGGTACTTCGAGAAAATGTCCAGCGCCGCCTCAGCGTCGGGACGCTCGATCTTGATCTTCACGTCGAGCCGGCCGGGCCGCAGGATCGCCGGGTCGATCATGTCCTCGCGGTTGGACGCACCGATGACGATGACGTTCTCGAGGCCCTCGACACCGTCGATCTCACTGAGCAACTGCGGAACGACCGTCGTCTCCACATCCGACGACACACCCGAACCGCGGGTGCGGAAAATCGAATCCATCTCGTCGAAGAACACGATCACCGGGGTGCCCTCGGATGCCTTCTCCCGGGCCCGCTGGAAGATCATCCGGATGTGCCGCTCGGTTTCACCGACGAACTTGTTGAGCAGTTCCGGGCCCTTGATGTTGAGGAAGAAGGACTTGGCCTCCTTCGAATCCTCACCGCGGGCCTCGGCGATCTTCTTCGCCAGCGAATTCGCGACCGCCTTCGCGATGAGCGTCTTACCGCACCCGGGTGGTCCGTACAGCAGTACACCCTTCGGTGGCCGCAACGCATACTCGTGGAACAGATCTTTGTGCAAGAACGGCAACTCGACCGCATCCCGGATCTGCTCGATCTGGCGACCCAGGCCACCGATATCGCCGTAGTCGACGTCCGGCACCTCTTCGAGCACCAGATCCTCGACCTCGGCCTTCGGGATCCGCTCGAACGCATACCCGGCCTTGCTGTCGACGAGCAACGAGTCACCCGGCCGCAACGTGAACCGGTCACCGTTCTCATCGGTGACCTCCTCGACCGAGGGGTCGAGTGCGCGGGCAGCGATCTGCGCCAGTGGCTCCGACAACCACACCACCCGCTCCTCGTCGGCATGCCCGACCACCAGCGCGCGGCGCCCGTCGTCGAGCAGTTCACGCAGTGTGGTGATCTCACCGACGCGTTCGAACCCACCGACCTCGACCACCGTCAGCGCCTCGTTCAGACGCACCGTGACGCCGGTTCGAAACGATTCGATCTCGAGGTTCGGGGAGACACCCACCCGCATCTTGCGACCCGAGGTGAACACATCGACGGTGCTGTCCTCGAACGCCTCGAGCAGAACCCCGTACCCACTGGGTGGCTGACCGAGCCGATCGACCTCTTCGCGGAGCGTGAGGAGCTGCTGACGCGCCTCCTTGAGGGTCTCGAGGAGCTTTCCGTTACGGACCGTGACCGACTCGAGCCGCGATTCGAGGTCGCGGACGCGATCGGACGGTTGGGTGAGCCTGGTCCGGAGGGCGACTACCTCAGCGCGCAGTTCTTCGAGTTCCCGTGCGGCAGCACCCGAATCCGGATTCTCTGACGAGGTCATGTGCGACTCCCTCCACTTGGTCATTCCACGCTACCGGCAGTTCGCCGAAAGTGGGGGGCGACACGAAATCCTCGTGTTGCGAACGCGTGTCGCCTCTGTCACGGGTCCACAGCGACGCACCCACCACCGCACTGTTAGCCTTACCTAATCTCGACGTTCGTGCCGTCTCGTTTGTTCCCGAAAGGACTTCTCCTGTGAACACCCGCACCCGCTGGGCCGCTGCGGCCACCGTCCTCGCCGTCACTGTATTGCCCGCATGCTCCACAGACAGCGACACCCCCGCAGAGGAGCCGACCAACACCACCAATGCCGCGGCACCCACCGCGACCACCGCGACCACCGGCACCGCCGAGACCCCCGTGACAGCCGCCGAACTCCAGACCCCGATGGACGTATTCTTCGACCCCGCCGCCCCCGTCGACGCCAAGATCGCCGTCATCGAGAACGGCGCGGCCCGCACCGCCCTGATCACCCAGTTCAACGAGGTACTCACCGGCTACCCGCTCACCGCCACGGTCGGAGAGGTGACCGGAGTCGACGACACCACCGTCACCGCCGTCACCGAGGTCGCCGGACCTCACGGCGGCGCGCCCCTGACCCTCACCTTCACCGAGGCCGACGACGCGTGGCTGCTCGCCGACGACAGCACCTGCTCCCTCCTCGAAATGGGCAACCTCACCTGCGAGTGAGCCGGCACCTCGCCATCCGACGGCGCCTCAGCCCTTGCTGGGGCGCCGCTGCGGCTTCGGAGTGACCGTGCCCTCGGCCAACTTGCGGGCCGACACCAAGAACGCGGTATGCCCCTGCATACGATGTTCCGGCCGCACCGCCAACCCCACCACATGCCAGCCCCGCACCATCGACTCCCACGACCGCGGCTCGGTCCAGCACGTCTGCTCCCGCATCGCCTCCACGACCTTCGACAACTGCGTGACCGTCGCCACATACACGATCACCACACCACCGGGCACCAGCGCATTCGCCACCACCGGGAGCGCATCCCACGGCGCCAACATGTCCAGCACCACCCGATCCACCGGCCCCTGCTGCTCGACGTCGTACGATGCGACATCGGCGACCGTCAGATCCCAGTTCCCCGGGCGCTCCCCGAAGAACGTCTCCACATTGCGCACCGCATGCACCGCATGGTCATCGCGCACCTCGTACGAGACCACCTTGCCCTCCGGGCCCACCGCCCGCAGCAACGAACACGTCAACGCACCCGAACCGGCACCCGCCTCGAGCACCCGCGCCCCCGGGAACACGTCCCCCTCGTGCACGATCTGCGCTGCATCCTTCGGATAGATCACCTGCGCTCCGCGCGGCATCGACAGCACATAATCCACCAGCAGTGGACGCAACGCCAGATACGGGGTGCCGTTCGTCGACGTCACCACCGTGCCCTCGTCCGTGCCGATCAGATCGTCGTGCACGATCCCACCGCGATGGGTGTGAAACTCCTTACCGGACTCGAGCACCACCGTGTACTTGCGGCCCTTGGCATCGGTCAGCTGCACCCGATCCCCCACCTCGAACGGTCCGCTGCGCCCGAGTCCGCCTACTGCCATCGCCGTGCCACCTTCACTCACCCGCAACCGCCACGCCCGTGACGCCCAGACCCGACACGGTGCCAGGCCACACCCCACCCTGCCAGGTGACCACTCGAGACCCGCCACACACCCGCGTGCCATCATCGGACACCACCCCTCGAGACGATCCCGGAGACCGACCGCGTGAGCGACACCGCCTACTTCCTGCCCATCCCCGCGCCCGAGAGCACACGCGACGGCACCCCGACCGACCCCCATATCGAATACTTCCGGCCCACCGCCCACACCGTCAGCACCTGGGGCCCCGACCTGCAGCACGGTGCACCCCCGTCCGCGTTGCTCGTCCGCGCCCTCGAACGACACCACCCACGCCCCGACATGCGACTCTCCCGCATCTGCATCGACCTACTCGGCCCCGTACCGTTGACCGACCTCGAAGTCCGCACCCGCATCGACCGGCCCGGCCGCCGAATCGAACTCGTCGTCGCCGAACTGTGGGCCACCGCCCCCGACGGCACCACCCGCGCAGTCGCCCGCGGCACCGGATGGCGCCTCCAGACCCACGACCTCCCCGACGTCGCCCGCACCGCCGAACCGGCACTCGCCCCCCTCGACCACACCGCAGCACCCACC
Organism: Rhodococcus ruitaii; assembly: GCF_055230935.1. Lineage (NCBI taxonomy): Bacteria > Bacillati > Actinomycetota > Actinomycetes > Mycobacteriales > Nocardiaceae > Rhodococcus > Rhodococcus ruitaii. The sequence goes on from NZ_JBUYWC010000005.1 coordinate 45,952, forward strand.
GACATGCCCCTGTTCGGACTCGACGGCTACATCGCCACCCTCGACTGGCACATCGTCACCCCACTCGGCGTGCCGGGACCGTCCGCGGCATGGGTCCACGCCCGCGTCGACCTCGTCGAAGGGGAGCCCCTCACCCCCCTCGAACGACTCTTCACCGTCGCCGACGTCGCCAACGGCATCGGCTCCAAACTCGACCCCACACACTGGCTGTTCCTCAACACCGACCTGACCGTGCACCTGTTCCGCGAACCCGACAGCCACTGGACCGGCATCTCCGCCGAAACCTCCGTCGGCCCCGACGGCATCGGCATGACCACCGGCGTCCTCCACGACGAACACGGCCCACTCGGACGCATCACCCAGAACGTGCAAGTGCGGCCCCGCTGACACGGAACCGCACCTGTCACCTAGCCCCCGCAGCGGGAGCATCACTTCACTCCTCGGTGACACCCCGCATCGCGCGGCACGACCGAATATCCGACGCCAAGATCGCGCGGGCACCGATCTCCGCAAGCTGATCCATCACCGCATTGTGGTCCTTCCGCGGCACCATCGCCCGCACCGCCACCGAATAGTCATTCGCCAGCGGCGAGATCGTCGGAGACTCCAAACCGGGAGTCACCTCCACCGCCGCATCGAGCAGAGACTTCGGGCAGTCGTAGTCGATCATCACGTACTGCTGCGCGAACACCACCCCCTCGAGCCGGGCGATCAGCTGATTGCGAGTCCGATCGGTCCGGTTCGCACCCTCCCGCTCGATCAGCACACCCTCCGAATCGCACAGAGACTCCCCGAACGCCACCAGATCGTGCTGCCGCAGCGTGCGACCCGACCCCACCACATCGGCAATCGCATCCGCGACACCGAGCTGGATCGAGATCTCCACCGCACCGTCGAGCCGAATCACCGTCGCGTCGATACCGCGCTCGGCCAGATCCTTCCGCACCAGATTCGCGTACGACGTCGCGATTCGCAGACCCCGCAGATCCTCGATCTCCCACACCCGACCCTTCGGGCCCGCATACCGGAACCGAGACGACCCGAAACCCAACGACAACCGCTCGGCGACAGGCGCACCCGAATCCAACGCCAGATCCCGGCCGGTGATCCCCAGATCAAGCTCACCCGACCCGACATAGATCGCGATGTCCTTCGGACGCAAGAAGAAGAACTCGACTTCGTTGACCGGGTCGATCACGGTCAGATCCCGAGAATCCGAACGCCATCGGTAGCCGGCCTCCCGCAGAATCTCAGCGGCGGACTCGGACAACGAACCCTTGTTGGGAACTGCAACACGCAGCATGAAAGGAATCCTTTCGGACGGGAAGGGACAGAAGATCGATCAGGACTCACCCGAGGCACGGACGGCACACCCACCGCGAAAGCGGCGGTCACCGGCCGTCACAGATGCTTGTAGACGTCCTCGAGCTTCAGGCCACGCCCCACCATCAACACCTGCGTCCAGTACAGCAGCTGAGAGATCTCCTCGGCGAGCTCCTCATCGGACTGGTACTCGGCAGCGATCCACACCTCGCCGGCTTCCTCGAGTACCTTCTTGCCCTGCGCATGGACACCGGCATCCAACGCAGCAACGGTGCCGGAACGCTCAGGACGGGTCGCGGCACGCTCGGTCAGCTCGGCGAACAGGGAATCGAAGGTCTTCACGGACACCGATTGTTTCATGCTGCGCCCCCGCACCCACAATCAGGACACCGCTCAACTCACCACGACAACTCCCGCGCACTGTCGAATCGCCGCACCGTTCCACTCACCGGGTCCGTGAACTCCAGAGTGCGGGCCAGCAACTGCAACGGATCGGTGAACTGCCCCTGCGCGCGGCGCACGAACACCGGATAGAAGTTGTCCCCCTCGATCGGCACACCCAGCGACATCAGATGCAACCGCAATTGATGAGTACGACCCGTGAGCGGGAACAACCGGTACCGAGCCCGCCCACCACGATGCTCCACCAACTCGATCAGCGTCTCCGAATTCGGCTCGCCCGGCATCTGCGTCGCCGTCAACTCACCGTGCCGCTTCACGATCCGCGTCCGCACCGTACGCGGAAACTCCAATTCAGGCCGATACCCCGCGATCGCCTCGTACACCTTGCGCACCCGCTGCTGCTCGAACAACGCCTGATACGGACGCCGCAACACCGGATCACTCGTGCACAGCAACACCCCGGCGGTCATCCGATCGAGCCGATGCACCGGCACCAGATCCGGCAGATCCAGATCCCGCCGCAACCGCACCGTCACCGTCTCCCGGATATGCGCACCCCGCGGGATAGTCGACAGGAAATGCGGCTTGTCGACCACCACCAACCCGTCACCGCGATACAGCACCTCCACCGGAAACGGCACCGGCGTCTCCGGCGGCGGCTCCCGATAGAAATACACGAACCGGCCCGGCCGGAACCGAGTCAGCTCGTCCACCTGCCGCCCGTGCTCATCGACGAGTTCCCGCGCCGCGATCCGGACGTGCCAGTCCTCCTCCGGATGCGCGTCGCGCAGAAATCCGAGCACCGTGCGCGCGGCACCGTCGACCGGCATGCGAAGCCGATCGGGACCCAACCCATCGCGCACCGGCAACGGCGCAGCGGCCACGTCAGGACCCTGCTCCGGTCGTGCCCAGGACGGCTGGTTCCGGAACACACCCTTCACACACCAACGTCAGCTCCCGACCGTCGACATCGGGATGGTTGCGGTACCGGGACGTCGGCGTTCCGCACATCGTGCACCGCCCCAGCGTGACCGCATCCTCGGAGAATTCCACGCTCATCCGACCGTCGAACACATAGAGCGAGCCCTCCCACAACCCGGCATCACCGAACGTCTCGCCATACCGGACGATGCCACCGTCGAGCTGGTACACCTGCTCGAAACCACGATTGCGCATCAACACCGACAACACTTCGCACCGCACCCCGCCCGTGCAGTACGTGACCACCGGCTTCGACTTGAGATGGTCGTACCGGCCGCTGTCCAGTTCCGCGATGAACTCACGGGTGGTGTCCACCTCGGGGACCACCGCATCCCGGAACCGCCCGATCTGCGCCTCGAGTTTGTTGCGTCCGTCGAAGAACACCACATCGTCCCGCTCGGTCATCAATGCATGTACGGCGTGCGGCGACAGATGTGTCCCGCCGCCGACCACGCCGTTCTCGTCGACCTTTACCTCGTCCGGCGCCCCGAACGTGACGATCTCGGGCCGCACCTTCACCGACAACCGCGGGAAATCGTCGCCCCGTCCGTCGGACCACTTGACGTCGACATCACGGAACGCCGGATAGCTGCGCAGCCCGCGCACATACTTCTTCACCGCCGCGATATCGCCGCCGACAGTGCCGTTGATACCGTGCTCGGAGATCAGGATCCGACCGGTCAACCCGTTCGACGCCGCCAGGGTGTGCTGCCACAACCGGATCGCCTCCGGATCCGGCAACACCGTGAACTTGTAGAACAGGACGATTTTCGGGACCGCCACGATCACTGCCGCCCGGATGCATGCAGTGCGTGCAGATCGGCCACCGACAGACCTTCCAGCGTCGACCGGAACACCCGCCGCGGCGACGCCGGCACTGTCGTCAGCGACGGCACCACCAGCACCGTGCACCCCGCCGCATCCGCCGCCGCCGCACCCGTCGGCGAGTCCTCGACCGCGAGACACTGCACCGGATCGAGCCCCAGCAGCTCCGCTGCCTTCAAATACGGTGCCGGATCCGGCTTGCCCGCGGGAACCTCGTCGCCGCACACCGTGTGATCGAACTGGTCGCGACCGAGGGTGTCGAGCGCGACATCGCACAACATCCGGCCGGTGTTGGTCACCAAGGCCTGACCGAGACCCACGGCACGAACCGAGCTCAACGCTTCCTGCGCACCCGGACGCCACGGCAACCCCTGCGCGAACAACCCCGACATGTACGCATTGAGCCAGTCCTCCGCGGCAGTCTGTTCATCCGGCGTCGGGGCGAGCCCCAGGCCGTCGAACGTTCGCCACACCGACAGGTCCAGCGGACCCCCGATAGTCGAGATCCGGGTCTCCTCCGACATGGGCCCACCCAGATGCAGCGACAGCTCGCGCATCCCGACATCCCACAGCTGCTCCGATTCGAGCAGCGTGCCGTCCATGTCCCACAGCACTGCCTGCAGTCTTACTACCCCGAGCCCAGTCGAACCGATTACCGACAACGTCCTCAACTCCGTGGTTCTTCATGATCAACGCAATTTTGACGCAAGCCCACTCACCTGCGCCGATCCGGGAGTCTAGTCGAGGCTTCGCCAGGCCAGCGTTGGGCATCGATCATGAACTCGCGAAGAGCCCCGCGTCGCGCGTCCAGATTCCAACGGTGGAAACAGGCCATTTCAGTCTGCTGCAATAGTCCACACGTTCGGCGAGGATGAGGGCGTCACCCGCACCGACTCCGCGGGTGAGCTGCGCCAACATTCCGTCGTCGGCCACACCTTGAACCAGCGCATCGATCATGTTCGAGTCCCATGTGATTTCGCGAGGGGTCCACGGCGCTGTTCCAGCAGCAACCATTTCCAGCATCGCAACGAAGCGTTGTGCAGTAGCCCTGCGATCACCTTTGCTCTGAGCTATATGATTTCCCGTTTCGATGACCGAAGTTATCGGTAGAAGCATGTCGATGTCGTGCTCGAGGAACTCTCGGTACTCGCTGTGAACAGCGTCACGGTCTTGATCGAATCCGGGAACTCGCAGGAAATTGCAGAGAATCGATGTGTCGACGAAGACGGCTCGAAGATCGGCTTGGATCACACGACACCGAACAGTTTGTCGAACTCGGTCGTGTCCGGCCTGGAATCGTCTGGTGAGGTCAAGCTTCCTCGCGAAATGTTATCGCCGATGGAACCGTGTGCCATGGCCCGAGCGTAGCCAGCAAGCTCGGGAAGCGGAACGAGTCGGCTTGTACCTGTGACTCGGTCGCGGTAACAAACGATGATGCTGTCGTTCAGCTTGCCTTCGGCAGCATCAAGTAGCGCCGGGCTGTGAGTCGTGACGATGACCCGTTTGCCACGCTCTCCCCCAGCGGTGCGTAACAGCTCGAGAACCTGCCCGGCCTGTGATGGATGAAGGCCGTTCTCGATCTCCTCGACGATGAGAAGTGGTGCACCAGCGACTTCGTCCGGGGATGGCGCACCAGCGATATCAAGTCCTGCACGATCCGACAGTAACGCCGTTCCCACTGCAAGTACCCGAAGAAGTCCGTCGCTCATCTCTCTTGCGGGCGTTCGCTCGATCGTGTGAGCTTCGAGTGGCCCCTGCAGCTCCGACAGTGCGATCATCACGTCATCCAGTTGGCTGGTGACCGATTCGATGTCGACCACTCGATCGTCTACGAGTTGCTTCGCGAGAGCGACGAGGAGCTGGTAGTCATCGGGCTGCTGCTCCCGCAACGCCACCAAGGATGCTGACAGATTATCGGCATGTCGCCGCAATTGAATATCCTTGCGAGGCACAAACTCTCGCATCAGTGATGGCACCGGGTCCAGATGGTATACGCCTGCGAGTGCAGCACGCACCGCGTCGACTGCGCGCCGAACCGATCGATGAGCTTGATTCTCCTTCAACACGGTACCGACCTGAGTCAGCACGGCACGGTCACGCCAGAACGAACTGGCCGGATCGATCCCGCGTTTCCCGTTGTGCACCCGTGCTTCGATGCTGGGGCCTTCAGAGTCGTCTGTGTAATACAGCGTCCTCTCTTCACGATTGGCCTGCCTGATCAATCGCTCGCTGCGCACGTGGAGCCGGTCCCCGGTCTCAATCTCGATTTCCCATCGATATCGATTGAGATCAACGAGGACAGTGCATCCCAAGCTGAAACGATCCGACCCATGAGGGGCGCAACCGACGGACCCACCTCGGATCGCACCATCGGGGCGACTGGCGGAATCCAGCGCTGAAGAGAGATTCTCACCGGTTGCGATCCTGGCGAGGACGCCGATCGCGTCCAACGCATTCGACTTGCCGTTACTGTTTCGACCGGTGAGCACGGTGACAGGTGAGACCCTCAGAACCTCGCCGGAGAACGACTTGAACGACGTCAGCCGAATCTCCGTCAAGGCGGGAGTCCCGGAGTTCATGGGCGTGACAGTACCACCGCGCGGTGGTCAGTCCGTCGGTTGTAGTTCCGGCGCGGCATCGGCGCCGAAACTACAATCGGCATTCTCACACGTTGAAATACTTGGCCTCCGGGTGATGCAACACGAACGCGTCCGTGGACTGCTCAGGATGCAACTGCAACTCCTCCGACAACTCCACCCCGATCCGCTCCGGTTCCAGCAACTCGACGAGCTTGATCCGATCCTCGAGCTCCGGGCACGCACCGTATCCGAACGCGAAACGCGCCCCCCGATACGAGAGCTTGAAGTACTCGGCCACCTCGTCCGGATCCTCGTCCGCAGCGGTACCGCCACCGGAGAACGCGAGCTCCTGCCGGATCCGTCGATGCCAGTACTCGGCCAGAGCCTCGGTCAACTGCACACCGATACCGTGCACCTCCAGATAATCTCGGTACGAGTTCGACGCGAACAACTCGTTGGCGAAATCCGCGATCGGCTGACCCATCGTCACCAACTGGAACGGCCACACATCGACCTGACCCGACGCGAGCGCATCCTCACGCGACCGCACGAAATCTGCGATGCACAAGAACCGCGACCGCTGCTGACGCGGGAACGTGAACCGATACCGCTCCGCAGCATCCGGATGCGGCTCCATCAGAATCACCACATCATCGCCCTCCGACACCGCCGGGAAATACCCGTACACCACCGCAGAATGCTGCAGAATTCCCTCGGTCGACAGCCGATCCAACCAGTACCGCAGCCGCGGCCGTCCCTCCGACTCGACCAACTCCTCGTAGGTGGGGCCGGCACCGGCACGCTGCCCCCGCAATCCCCACTGCCCGAGAAACAGGGCCCGCTCGTCCACCAGCGCCGCATAGTCGGCCAACGCGATACCCTTGACCACTCGAGACCCCCAGAACGGGGGCGTCGGTACCGGCAGATCCGCCACCACATCGCTGCGGGCCGGAATCTCCACCGGAGTCTCCGCGGCCTTCCGCTTCTCCGCGATGCGCTTGCTGCGTTCGTGCCGCTCCTTGCGTTCGGCCGCCTTGCGCGCGGCTTCGAGTGCCTCCGGACTGTTCGGATCCGGACCCTCGCCGCGCTTGATCGCCATCACACGATCCATCAACGTCAGGCCCTCGAACGCATCACGCGCGTATGACACCTCACCCGCATACACCTCGGCGAGATCGTTCTCGACGTAGCTCCGCGTGAGGGCCGCACCACCGAGAAGCACCGGGAACTGCTCCGAGACACCCCGGGAGTTGAGCTCCTCGAGGTTCTCCTTCATCACCACGGTCGACTTCACCAACAGACCCGACATGCCGATCACATCGGCACGCTTGTCGATCGCCGCATCCAGAATCGTCGAAATCGGCTGCTTGATCCCGAGGTTGACCACCTCGTACCCGTTGTTCGACAGGATGATGTCCACGAGGTTCTTACCGATGTCGTGCACATCGCCCTTGACGGTCGCCAGCACGATCCGGCCCTTGCCGTCGTCGCCCGTCGACTCCATGTGCGGTTCGAGGTGCGCCACCGCCGCCTTCATCACCTCGGCGGACTGCAACACGAACGGCAACTGCATCTGCCCGGACCCGAACAGCTCACCGACCGTCTTCATGCCCGACAGCAACGTGTCGTTGATGATCGCCAGCGGCGGCACCGTCTTCATCGCGTCGTCGAGATCGTCCTCGAGACCGTTGCGCTCACCGTCGACGATCCGCCGCTCCAGACGCTCGAACAGCGGCAACGCAGCGAGCTCCTGCGCGCGGGATTCCCGCGCCGACGCCGCCGACACACCCTCGAACAGCTCCATCAGTCTCTGTAGCGGGTCGTAACCTTCACCGCGCCGGTCGTACACCAGATCCAGCGCGACCTGTCGCTGCTCGTCGGGGATCCGCGCCATCGGCAGGATCTTCGACGCATGCACGATCGCCGTGTCGAGTCCGGCCTCGGTGCACTCGTTCAAGAACACCGAGTTCAAAACCTGCCGCGCCGCCGGGTTCAGACCGAACGACACATTCGATACGCCGAGAGTGAAGTGCACCCGCGGATGCAGGCGGTGGATCTCGCGGATCGCCTCGATCGTTTCCACCGCGTCGCGCCGCACTTCCTCCTGCCCCGTCGAGATGGGGAACGTCAACGCGTCGACGATGATGTCGTCGGGGTCGAGACCCCAGTTCTCCGTCAGATCCGTGATCAGCCGCTCGGCAATACGCACCTTGTGCTCGGCCGTCCGTGCCTGACCGTCCTCGTCGATGGTCAGCGCGACCACCGCCGCACCGTGCTCCAGGACGTGCGCCATGATCCGCTGGAACCGCGACCCCGGCCCGTCACCGTCCTCGTAGTTCACCGAGTTCACCGCGCACCGGCCACCGAGATGCTCGAGCCCCGCCCGGATCACCTCCGGCTCGGTGGAATCGATCATGATCGGCAGCGTCGACGACGTCGCGAACCGCGACGCGAGCTCTGCCATGTCGAGTGCACCGTCCCGACCCACATAGTCCACATTGAGGTCGAGCATGTGCGCGCCGTCACGAATCTGATCCTTCGCGATGTCGAGGCACTTCTCCCAGTCCGCGGCGAGCATCGCCTCGCGGAACGCCTTCGATCCATTCGTGTTGGTGCGCTCACCGATCATCAGGATCGACGCGTCCTGCTCGAACGGCACCGCCGTATACAGCGACGACACCCCCGGCTCGTGCTCCGGGTTCCGCGTCGCCCGCTGCGCCTCGCGCACCGCCTCCGCGACCTGACGGATGTGCTCAGGTGTCGTGCCGCAGCACCCACCGACGAGTGCGAGCCCGAACTCGGAGACGAACCCGGCCAGGGCCTCGGCGAGCTCGTCCGGCTGCAAGGGGTACTCGGCGCCGTTCTTGCCGAGCACCGGCAGGCCGGCGTTCGGCATCACCGACACCGGGATGCGGGCATGCTGCGACAGGTACCGCAAGTGCTCGCTCATCTCCGCCGGGCCCGTCGCACAGTTCAGCCCGATCAGGTCGATGCCGAGAGGTTCCAGCGCGGTGAGCGCCGCTCCGATCTCCGAACCGAGGAGCATCGTGCCGGTGGTCTCGACCGTGACGTGAGCGATGATCGGGATCCGTCGGCCGGCCTGCGCCATCGCGCGGCGACTGCCGATGATCGCGGACTTAGCCTGCAGTAGATCCTGGCAGGTCTCGACGAGGATCGCGTCGGCACCGCCATCGAGCATTCCCAGCGCGGCTTCGCTGTAGGCGTCGCGCAGCACGTCGAACGGCGCGTGACCGAGAGTGGGCAACTTGGTTCCCGGCCCCATCGAACCCAGCACCATCCGAGGTACACCGTCGGCGGATGGACCCATCTCGTCCGCCACCTCCCGCGCGAGCCGGGTACCGCGCTCGGAAAGGTCACGGATGCGATCGGAAATGTCGTAGTCGGCGAGGTTGGGCAGGTTGCAGCCGAAGGTATTGGTCGAGACGATGTCGGCCCCGGCTTCGAAGTACGCCCGGTGGATCCCTTTGATCACATCGGGACGAGTCTCGTTCAAGATCTCGTTGCACCCCTCCAGGCCACGGAAGTCGTCGAGCGACAGATCCGCAGCCTGCAACATGGTGCCCATCGCCCCGTCTCCGATGACAACGCGCTGCTTCAGCGCATCGAACAAGGCAGAGTTCAGTGGGGTGGACATGGCAACCAGAGTAGTGGGCGCACAAACCGCACCCCGCCGTAGGCTGGATGGGTGAGTGCACGTGAGTACCCTGAGACCCCGGAACAGGCAGTTCCCGAATTCCGCAACCCGGTGCTCGTCGCCGCATTCGAAGGATGGAACGACGCCGGCGACGCCGCTACCGGAGCCGTCGAGCACCTCGAACTGATCTGGGACGCCGAACCGTTCGCCGAACTGGACTCCGAGGAGTATTACGACTACCAGGTCAACCGTCCCCAGGTCCGCCTTGTCGATGGCGTGACCCGGCAGATCGAATGGCCTGCGACCCGGCTGTCCGCGTGTTCCCCACCGGGCAGCGACCGCGACGTCGTGCTGCTCCGAGGGATCGAACCCAACATGCGCTGGCGGAGCTTCTGCGACGCGATCCTCGAACTGGTCGAAGACCTGAGGATCCACACCGTCGTGGTGCTCGGCGCCCTGTTGGCCGACACTCCACACACCCGCCCGGTACCGGTGACCGGTACCGCGTACAGTACTGAGGCCGCCAAGCGGTTCAACCTCGAAAAATCACGGTACGAAGGACCGACAGGCATCAACGGGGTTCTGCAGGACGCCTGCGTGCGCGCGGGAATCCCGGCGGTGTCCTTCTGGGCGGCCGTCCCCCACTATGTGTCGAACCCACCGAACCCCAAGGCCACGGTCGCGTTGCTGCGCCGCCTCGAAGACGTCCTCGATGTCGAGGTCCCGCTCGGTGAACTCCCCGCGCTCGCCGAGGAATGGGAAGAGGCCGTCACCTCGATGACCGAGGACGACGAGGACATCACCGATTACGTCCGGGGTCTCGAAGAACGCGGCGACGCCGAAACCGACATCTCCGATGTGATCTCCAAGATCGACGGCGACGCGCTCGCCGCCGAGTTCGAGCGCTATCTGCGACGGAGGGGGCCCGGCGGGTTCACTCAGTGAGTGGATACCGCGAATCGCTCCAGCGCGCGGCACTGTACGCCGGCGGATTCCTCGGTCCGTTCGGCGGTGGCGTTGTTGTGTCGATGCTGCCCGAGATCGGAGAAGACACCGGAGTGTCAGCCGGGGTCGCAGCGACGACGGTCACCGCGTACCTGGGCGTGTTCGCCGTGTTCATGTTGTTCTCCGGAACTCTCGGCGCACGCTGGGGCCGCTTGCGGACTGTGCGTACTGCCTACGTGGTGTACGCGGCGGTCTCGGTCGCTGCGGCACTCGCGCCGACATTCTCGCTGCTGATCGGCACCCGCATGCTGCAGGGCGCAGCCAACGCGTTCACGACACCCCTGCTACTCGCGGCGCTCGCTGCGATCACTCCACGAGCGACCCTCGGTCGGGCGCTCGGCCTGTTCGGCGCGATGCAGGCTGCCGGGCAGACCACAGCGCCGCTCGTGGGTGGTCTCGCAGCCGAGGTGAACTGGAGATGGTCGTTCGTCGTACTCGCCGCTGTGGCCGTCGTTCTCGCAGTGATCGGGTTGCCCGACCGAATGAACGAAGCCGAGGAAGGTCCGGCCCGACTACGCGACGCTCTACGTCCACGTGTGCTCCGGGTCGGAGTGGTCGCGCTCCTCGGCTTCGGCGCACTCGGCGGGTTGGGTTTTCTCCTGGCATTCCGTGTCGAAGACGACTTCGACCTCTCCCCCGCGGGTAGAGGTGCGCTGCTCACCATGTTCGGGTTGGCAGGGATCCTCACGGCGCGCCGTGTGGGAATGCTCATCGACCGGATCGGTGCGCACCGTTCGGTCCTCGTCGGTGCAGTGTCCGGCGCTGCCCTACTCGTCGCAGCAGGGACGTTGGGAAGCATCGCCGTCGTCGCGGCCGTGTGGTTCGTCGCCGGTATTTCCTCGCAGTGCGTCCTGGTCGCGGTAAACGCCGCGGTCCTCGGCGACTCCGGAGGTAATCGGGGTGGTGCGGTCTCAGTGGTGCTGGCATTTCGCTTCGGAGGCGCGGCCCTTGCTCCTGCAGCGTTGACTCCCCTGTATGCCACACACCCGGCCGCGGCATTTGTCGTCCCCGCAGTGCTGCTCGCTGTGATGGCGCCGATGATGATGCCGTCGGATCAGGTGTCGGCGACCGAGCGCTGATTGTCGTGGCTGGTGGTGAGGAGGTTCTTGAAGTTGCGGCTATTCTGTTTTTCTTGTACTTCCGTCTTGTTCAGAATATTTGTGGGGCGCTGCACCCCGATTCCGTCTTCGTGCACAGCGACTCGCTCGATCCAGGAGCCACTGCCCACTCAGATCTTCCAGAAATGCTCTCTGCCACTACCCGACTGGCTCGATGCCCATCTCGGGGAGGCCTACTTCCCCACCGAAACCGAGGGCCCTCGGACCGCTACTACTCCCCCGCCGGGAGTGCGCGCAGAGACTTCAGTGTCGCATCGACAGCACGCGCCGCTTCCGCTCCCTTGGTGACGAAGTGGCGCGTGAAGTAGTTGATGTGCTCCTCGTGCTCGTGGAAGTGATGGGGGGTGAGCACAACCGAAAACACCGGAACATCCGTGTCGAGCTGAACACGCATCAGACCGTCGATCACAGCCGTGGCCACGAAGTCGTGGCGGTAGATCCCGCCGTCCACGACGAGCCCGGCCGCGACGATCGCGTCATACCGCCCGGTGCGAGCGAGCCGCTGAGCGTGCAGTGGAATCTCGAATGCACCGGGAACCTCGAAGAAGTCCAGCGAGCCCTTCGCGTGCCCCAGCGCGACGATCTCGTCGGTGAATCCTTCCTTCGCCTGGTCGACGATAGTGCGGTGCCATGTGGCCTGGATGAACGCGATGCGGCGCGCGGTGTCACTCATGTCGATGAAGTTAGCGCATGCACCCATCCCACTTCGCGGCTTGCGCTGAGGTGATGCGCAGACATCACGAATATTTCGTTTAATCTTCTTTTCCGTCCCATACAGACTGATAGTGTGGCGGATGTGACGCGACAAGACTCACCGGAGACGACCGAAGCTGCCGGCCCCAAGCCCGAGCGGCCGATCGACATCTATCGCCGCGCGGCGGTCTGCCTCGAAGCATGCCTTCCTCTGGGATGGACGCTGTCCAGCGACAGGCCTCGCTCCCCCGAGGCTCCCCAGCGATTGGTCGTCACCTCCCCCGAGGGTGAGGCCGTGTCGTTCGCGATCGTCCCGTCGCGGGGTGTCCTCAGCGGCGACGTCGCGCGGATCGCCGCCGAACTCTCCGACTCCGACCGCGGCTTCGTGTGCGCGCACTACCTGTCCGATCCCGTGCGCCGGCAGCTCGACCAGCACGGCATCTCCTACGCGGATGCCACGGGAAACCTCACACTGGTCGCGTCCCGCCCCGCTATGTGGGTGCGCAATCGCGGGGCCGACGCAGATCCGTGGCGGGGCCCTGGACGCCCCTCGGGTGTGCTCACCGGAGAACCGTCCGACCGAGTCGTCCGAGCCCTCGCCGACCACTCCGGTGAGATGACCGTGCCCGAACTGATCACGCTCTCCGGCGCGTCCACCGGCGCCACCTACCGCGTGGTGGAAGTGCTCATGGAGCGAGAATTCATCCGGCGCATCCCCCGCGGGGGCATCACCGAGGTGCGGTGGGAACAGATGCTGCGCGCCTGGGCCGCGGATCGGAAGATGTGCGCAACCCGTCGCTTCGCGGCGCCGGACGGCCTCGAGATCGTGCGGAACCAGCTCGCCGAACGAATCGACATCACCTACGCGCTCAGCGGTGTCGGTGCCACTGACTACGCAGAATCCGACGTCCTGGAACTGTATGCCGACGATCCCGACGACTTCGCCGGTGCGCTGGGGCTGCGCCCCGTAGATCGCGGTGGCGACGTGGTGGTCGCGATTCCGTGGTCGCCGGTGGTGTTCGATCGCATGGACCGCACCCGGTCCCTTCGCAGCGTCGCGCCGTCGCACGTGTACGCAGACCTGTTGTCCGGCCCGTTCCGCAATCAGGACGCCGCCGAGCACCTGCGTGCGCGCCTGACCGAAGACGAAGCGCACTGGCGTCGCCCCATCCACTGACCGGCGCGCGGGGTGCCTGTACGGTTCGAGGTGGCAGCACACGCACATAAGGAGGTTCGGCCGAGATGGATTCCACGTCGGCGGTCGGAGACCTTCCCTCGGCGCTCGACTCGGCAGCAGTGGCACGTCGACTGAACGGACGCAGGCCCGCCGTATTCCTCGACTACGACGGCGTGCTCACCCCCATCGTCGACAGGCCCGACGACGCAGTCCTGTCCGCCACCATGCGCACCACCGTCCGTGCGTTGGCCGACCGCTGCCCCGTGTGCATCGTCACCGGCCGCGACCGCACCGTCGTTCAGCACCTGATGGGCATCGACGACCTCACGGTCGCGGGAAGTCACGGTTTCGACATCTGGACGCCCGGGCAAGGCGTGATCTCCCCCGATTCCCTCGGCGACTTCACCGAACTTGTCGCCGACACCACCGCGACGCTGCGCGAACGACTCGCCGACACCGACGGGGTAACCCTCGAACCGAAGCGGGCCTCGGTGGCCGTGCATTACCGGAACGCCGGGCCGGAGGCACGTCAGCACACACACGATGTCGTCGGCGCGTTGCTCGACGAGTTGCGCGACCGAGTCGAGGTGATTCCCGGGAAAATGGTCTACGAGCTGCGGCCGGCGGTCGACTGGAACAAGGGCAAGGCCGTCCTGCACCTGATCGACGCGCTCGGCCTCGACTCCGACGACATCGTCCCGCTGTACCTCGGCGACGACATCACCGACGAGGACGCGTTCGCCGCTCTCCGCGGCCCAGGAATCGGGATTCTCGTCGGCAGCCCCGACGATCCCGAGATGACGAATCGGGTCACCGCCGCCGAATTCGGGCTCGCGTCGGTCGACGACGTGGCACGCTTCCTGTCCGAGCTGGGTTGTTGACGATCATGTAGCCGAACGGTTCGACCGCCAGGAGGTAATCCGTGTACGACCCCGAGTTCAGCCTCGAGTACGACCGGTTCGATCCCGAGTCGGAGGGCCTGAGGGAATCGATGACCTCGACCGGCAACGGATACTTCTGTACCCGCGGCGCCGCCGAGTGGGAGGACGCGGGCGAGGTCCACTACCCCGGCACCTACGCGCACCGCTGCTACAACCGCGAGACGACCGTCATGGGCGGAAGTCCCGTCCACAACGAGGATCTGGTCAACCTCCCGAACTGGCTGGTCCTCAAACTGCGCATCGACGGCGAGGACGCGATCCGGTTGTCGAATGTCGAGGTGCTGGCCTACCGGCACGTGTACGACATCCGCACCGCGACGGTTATCCGAGAACTTCGCTTCCGGGATCGGAACGGACGCGAGACGTCTTTGGTGACTCGACGTTTCGTCAGCATGGCGCATTCGCATCAGGGTGCACTCGAATGGACCCTCACGCCCGAGAACTGGTCCGGCCGCGTCGAGATCGTCTCGGCGATCGACGGTCGTGTGTCGAATCGCGCGGTGGCCCGTTATCGCGATCTCGAGGGGCGCCATCTCGATCCGGTCACACCTCGCACCTTCGGTCCTGACACCATCGCATTGAAAGTTCAGACCCGGCAGTCGGACATCTACATCGCGCAGGCCGCACGCACCCGGGTGTTTTCCGGCAACAACACTGAGCCCATCGACGTCGAGCGCGACCTGTATCAGATGGAGGACTATATCCAGCAGGTCCTGGCCTTCGACGTCGCCGAGGGTAGCGCGGTCCGCGTGGAGAAGATCGTGTCGATGTTCACCTCCCGTGACGATGCGATCACCGAGCCTCTCGCGTCCGCCGGCCGACATGTGTTGCGTTACTCCGATTTCGCCGCGGCCTGGGAAGAGCATGCCGCGGCCTGGGACGAACTGTGGGACATCTGCGATATCCGGCTGCCCAGGGAACCCCGCACGCAGTTGCTGCTGCGCTTGCACGTCGCGCATGTTCTCCAGGTCTGTTCCCGTCACACCTCGCGTCTGGATGCGGGTGTTCCGGCCCGCGGACTGAACGGGGAAGCCTATCGTGGGCACGTCTTCTGGGATGAACTGTACGTGTATCCGTTCTTGGATCTGAGGATTCCGGAGGTCACCAAAGGACTGATCATGTATCGGTACCGGCGATTGGCCGAGGCCCAGGCGGCGGCGGCCGAGTCCGGGTACCGGGGTGCGATGTACCCGTGGCAGAGCGGATCGGACGGGACGGAGGAGACTCAGCTCGTCCATCTCAATCCGCGGTCAGGTCTGTGGGATCCGGATCTGAGCCGTCATCAGCGCCACGTGAGTGCGGCGATCTTCCACAACGTGTGGAGGTACTACCAGGCGACCGACGACTTCGAGTTCCTCGCCGACCAGGGCGCCGAGATGATGCTCGAGATCACCCGGTTCTGGGCGTCGATTGCCGAGTACAACCCCGAGCGGGATCGCTACGAGATCCACGGGGTGATGGGACCCGACGAGTTCCACGAGCGCTATCCCGAGTCGGACGAGGCCGGGTTGCACAACAATGCCTATACGAACGTGATGGTGGCGTGGATCGCGGCGAAGGCGATCGAGGTACTCGAACTGCTGTCGACCAGCAGGCAGACGGCGCTGAGGGCGGCGCTGCGGGTGACCAACGAAGAGTTGCAGCGGTGGTCGGAGATTAGCCGGAAGATGTTCGTTCCGTTCCACGACGGGGTGATCAGTCAGTTCGAGGGATACGAGAATCTCGACGAGATCGATTGGGATCACTATCGCGCGGAGTATTCGAACATCCAGAGGATGGACCGGATCCTGCGCGCCGAGGGGCACGATCCCAATCGTGTCAAGGTGTCGAAACAGGCGGATGCGGTGATGCTGTTCTTCCTGTTCGACGACCACGAGTTGCGGCTGATCTTCGAGCGTCTCGGCTACGAGTACGACAGGGATCTCGTGCGGCGCACGGTCGACTACTACGACGAGCGTACCTCGCACGGGTCCACGCTCAGCTTCGTCGCGTACGCGGGTGTGCTCGCGGGGTTCGATCCCGACTCGTCGTGGGAGCGGTTCAAGGTTGCCCTCGAGAGCGATGTGAGCGATCTGCAGGGCGGTACCACCAAGGAGGGGATCCACATGGGTGTCATGGCCGGGACCTTGGATCTGGTGCAGCGCTACTACGTCGGTGCCCGGATCTACGACGGGGTGCTGGTGTTCCGGCCGCGGTTGCTCTCTCACCTCGACGGGGTGTCGTTCTCCATGCGGTATCGGGGCACCCCGTTGCGGGTGCAGATCTCCGGTCAGAACTTGTCGGTGCGTGCTGAGACCGAGGGGTTCCGGGTGCCGGTGCGGGTCGCCGTCAACGGAGAGACGGTGCAGCTCGGTGCGGGGCAATCGCACGAGTTCCGGGTCCCGACCACTCCCCTGCCCGCCTGAGCGAGCAGGCTACCCATGACGCGCGAGGGCAGTTTTCCCGGGGCGGGGTTCGCAGGTGCGATCTTCGACGTCGACGGGGTGCTCGTCGACTCACCACACGAGGTGGCCTGGCGAGAGTCGCTGGCCGAGCTCATGACGGGCCCGTGGCGGGATGTGGCCGAGCGGTCCGCCTGGTCTCCGAGTGCGTTCACCTCCCGGGTCTACCGCGAGGTGCTGTCCGGGAAGCCGCGGCATGCAGGCGCGCTGGCCTGCCTCGAGTACTTCGACGTCCCGGGCGCGCAGTCGCGTGAGAGCGAGTACGCGGAGCGTAAGCAGACGATACTGCTCCGGATGATCGATGGGGGCCGGTTCGACGCGTATGCCGACGGAGTGCGGTTGGTGATGGCGGTGCGGTCCGCGGGTATTCCCGTCGCGGCGGCGTCGTCGTCGAAGAACGCCCACCGGTTCCTGCGGGCGATCCGGCTCGGCGCGTACGGAGGCGGCGACACCACTCTGCTCGACGTGTTCGACGCAGACCTGTCGGGTCGCGATTTCGTCAGAGGCAAGCCGGATCCGGAGATCTTCCTCACCGCAGCCGCCCAACTCGGTGTGACAGCGGAGCGGTGTGTGGTGGTCGAGGACGCGGTCAGCGGTGTGCAGGCCGCGAAGGCCGGCGCGATGGTCGCGCTCGGTGTGGCGCGTGCCGGCGACGAGCGCGAGTTGGCGCAGGCAGGTGCGGATCTCGTGGTGGCCTCGCTCGATGATGTGGATCGTGAGGCGTTCGTCGACGGACGGCTGGTGCGACGCGCACGGTGACCCAGCGGTGTTCAGCGGTCGAGGCCGCGCCAGCGCCAGTCGGCGATCTCGGGCATGTCCTCGCCGTGCTTCCGGATGTATTGCCGGTGCCTGACCAGCGTGTTCTTCAGGTGTTCGCGCGCGTAGGCGGCCACCGGGAGGAGTCGTTCGACACGGTCGATGACATCCAAGGCCAGATCGAATCGATCGATCCTGTTGAGGACACACATGTCGAACGGGGTTGTGGTGGTGCCCTCTTCGATGTATCCACGCACGTGGAGGTTGTCGTGGTTGCGCCGGCGGTAGGTGAGCCGGTGAATGAGCCATGGGTATCCGTGGTAGGCGAACACCACGGGTGTGTCGGTGGTGAACAAGGCGTCGAAGTCGGCGTCGGGTAATCCGTGCGGGTGTTCTCGGTCGTCCTGGAGGCGCATCAGGTCGACGACGTTGACCACTCGGATCAGCAGGTCGGGGAACCATTCGTGGAGAATCTCCACTGCGGCGAGGGTTTCCATGGTGGGGACGTCGCCGGCGCAGGCGAGCACTACGTCGGGTTCTGCATCGCGGTCGGTGCCGGCCCAGTCCCAGATGCCGATCCCTTTGGTGCAGTGGACGATGGCATCGTCGATGGAAAGATACTGCGGCTGAGATTGTTTCCCGGCGACGATGACGTTGATGTACTGGCGGGTGCGCAGACAGTGGTCGGTAACCGAAAGCAGGGTGTTGGCGTCGGGCGGTAGGTACACGCGGATCACGTCGGACTTCTTGTTGACGACGTGATCGATGAATCCTGGGTCCTGATGGGAGAACCCGTTGTGGTCCTGACGCCACACGTGTGAGGTGAGGAGATAGTTGAGGGAAGGAATGGGGCGACGCCAGCCGATCCGGTTGGTGGTGCGCAGCCATTTGGCATGCTGGTTGACCATCGAGTCGACGATGTGCACGAACGCCTCGTAGCAGGAGAACAGTCCGTGTCGTCCGGTCAGCAGGTATCCTTCGAGCCAGCCCTGGCAGGTGTGTTCGGACAGGATCTCCATGACCCGGCCGTCGGGTGCGAGGTGATCGTCGGTCGGCAGTATCTCGGCGTTCCAGGTGCGGTCGGTGGCGTCGAGGACCTTGTCCAGCCGGTTGGAGTTGTGCTCGTCGGGGGCGACCATGCGGAAGATTGTCGGGTTGTCGCGCATGACGTCGCGGAGGAACGCGCCCAGGATTCGGGTGGATTCGGCAAAGTCGTGCCCGGACAGATCGACGGCCACCGCGTGGTCGCGGAAATCGGGTAAGGCGAGATCCCGGATCGCGGGACCGCCGTTGGTGTGTGGATTAGCGCTCATGCGCCGGGGTCCGGCGGGGTTCAGGGTGCGCAGGTCCGGCACGGGTGTTCCGTTGTCGTCGAACAGTTGGTCAGGGCGGTAGCTGCGCATCCAGTGTTCGAGGATGTCGCGGTGCTCCTCGTTGTCGCGGGCGTGCGCGAACGGCACTTGATGTGCCCGCCAGGTGCCTTCGATCGGGAGCCCGTCGACCTCGACCGGACCTGTCCAGCCTTTCGGGGAACGCAGCACGATCATCGGCCACGACGGTCGGTCGCTGTTGCCGGACAGCCGGGCTTGCTGCTGGATCTCGGTGATGCGGTCGAGACAGCGGTCCAGCGCATCCGCGAAGTGCCGGTGCATGTAATCGGGGTCGTGACCTGACACGACGATCGGTTCGTGTCCGTATCCGCGAAGGAGCGATTCGAGTTCGTCGTCGCCGATGCGCTCGAGAAGTGTGGGATTGGCGATTTTGTATCCGTTGAGGTGGAGGATCGGAAGTACGGCACCGTCGCGGCGTGGATCGACGAATTTGTTGGAGTGCCAGCTCGCGGCGAGTGGGCCGGTTTCGGCTTCGCCGTCTCCGATGACCGCTGCGACCACGAGATCGGGGTTGTCGAATGCGGCGCCGTACGCGTGGGACAGCGAGTACCCGAGTTCGCCGCCCTCGTGGATGGATCCGGGGGTTTCCGGGGCCACGTGACTGGGTATGCCCCCGGGGAACGAGAACTGGGTGAACAGACGCTGCATGCCGGCTTCGTCCTGGGAGACGTCGGGGTAGATCTCGCTGTATGTTCCTTCGAGCCACGCTGCGGCGACCGGGCCGGGCCCGCCGTGGCCGGGCCCCATGATGTAGATCATGTCGAGATCCCGGGTGAGGATCGCGCGGTTCAGATGCGCGTAGATGAAGTTCAGCCCCGGGGTGGTGCCCCAGTGCCCGAGAAGGCGCGGTTTGATGTGCTCGGCTCGTAGTGGTTCGCGTAGCAGCGGGTTGTCCATGAGAT
The DNA here is from genome assembly GCF_055230935.1 of Rhodococcus ruitaii. NCBI lineage: Bacteria > Bacillati > Actinomycetota > Actinomycetes > Mycobacteriales > Nocardiaceae > Rhodococcus > Rhodococcus ruitaii. The sequence continues at coordinate 66,141 of NZ_JBUYWC010000005.1, forward strand.
AGATCTGCCCGACGGACAGGTAGTTGGCGGCCCGCCACCATGCGTCGAGATCGTGGACGTCCCCATCGGTCAGGATGGTGGGTTCAGCGTCAGCGGTCTGCATCAGGCTCCTCATCGACGACAACCGACCGTGATGTTGTGCTGCACAACCGGCTCATTCGCGTACCCTCTGCAAGAACGGTACCCACCGCACAGGCGTCCTACTCGTCGATCTCGGATTCAGCGGTGGGTGGCCCGCAAGGCGGTCCGACGCGCCTGCGCGGCGTGGCCGTCGACACTCGTACGAATCGAGCGGCTTCGGGAGTTGAGTGCCCATGGCGTGGGCCCGAGAAGCAGACCAGCGCGCAGATGGCGCTGCGCCCCTCGAGCAAGAGCGGATGCACCCGTTCGCGGGCCGCGTCGTGTGGCCGATCGCAGCTCTCGTCGCTGTCGCGCATGGCATCGCCGCTGTGGCCGGCAGCAACGGCTACTGGTTCGACGAGGTGTACATGCTCGCAATCGGCCGTGATCATCTGGACTGGGGCTCGGCCGATCAACCGCCTGTCGCACCGCTGCTGGCGTGGATGGCAGATGTCGTTGCACCTGGGTCGATCCTGGTGCTGAGGCTTGTGCCCATCGTGGCGACGGTCGCGGCTGTCGTCGTGACAGCGATGATCGCGCGTGAGCTCGGCGGAGACCGGCGGGCGCAGGGCATCGCTGCCGCGGCGCAGGCGACATCGATCTCGGCTGCATTGTTCGGGCACTGGCTCACGCCGTACACCCTCGAACCGGTGCAATGGTTGCTGGTGTTGTGGTTGCTCGTGCGATGGGTGCGTGTCCGCGACGACCGACTGCTGCTTGCCGTCGGTGTGGTCGCGGGGATTGCTGCGGAGACGAAATTCCAGGTGGTGTTGTTGTGTGTGGCGCTGGTGGTCGCTGTGCTGGTGTGCGGGCCACGTGAGGTGTTGCGCCGACCGATGTTCTGGGCGGGTGTGGGTATCGCAGCCGTGCTCACCGCGCCGACGGTGATCTGGCAGGCCGCGCACGGGTGGCCTCAGCTGTTGATGTCCGAGATCGTTGCCGAGGAAGCCGAGGCTCTGTACGGCGGGCGGGTCTCGGTGACGGTCCAGATGGTGGTGTGGGCCGGTGTCGTGGGCACCGTCCTGGTGCTGGCCGGATTGTGGTGGGTGCTGCGCGATCGGGAGTTCCGCCAGTATCGGTTTCTCGGAGTTGCCTTCGTCATCTTGCTGATCGTCTTCACGGTCACCGCGGGCCGGCCGTACTATCTCGCGGGGTTCCACGGCGCTCTCATCGCAGTCGGGGCGGTGGGATTGCAGCGACGACGTGAACGCGGGCTGCGTCGGTGGGGTTGGACGGGTCGGTGGGGTTGGACGGGTCGGTGGGGTTGGACGGTGTGGCCGGCATTCGCGGTCAGTGCACTCGTTGCCGGGACCGTGCTCGCGACATCGGTAGGGATCTCCAACAGTGATGTGGGTGAGAGGATCGCAGAGAGCACAGCTGCGGCGTACCGGGACCTGCCTGCAGACGATCGTGACCGTACCGCGGTGATCGGCCAGTCGTACATCATCGCCGCGTACCTCGACGGATATGCGGCGACAGTCGACCTGCCCTCCGCCCACAGCCCGAACCGCGCCTACGGATATTTTCCGCTACCTGACGACTCACAGACCGATGTGCTGTTCGCGGGGACGGATCCGTCGGCTCTCGCGCCGTTCTTCACCGAGGCGACGCAGTTACGAGGGCCGGTGAGCGACGAGATCGACACCGGCGTGTGGCTGCTGTCCGGCCGCACCATGTCGTGGAACGAGATCTGGCCGCAGGTACAGACGTTGCGGGTGAGCTGAGCGGAGATGCTCAGAGCCCAAGCCTGGTGACAGCGTTGGCGACGAGGCCGGCGTGCTGACGGCTGTAGAGCGCGACCATGCGTTCGTCGGCATGCCCGGTCTGGGTCATGATCGTCTGAGTGGTGGCGCCACCGCGGACGGCCTGGGTGACGAATCCGGCACGGAGGCTGTGTCCACCGAGGGTCGCGACGAGGTCGTCGCTGAACCCGGCTCTGCGGGCGCGGCGCTGGATCATAGAATGCACCGACTGCCCGGACAATGCCTCGGCGCCGAGCGATCCGGTGCGGTGCACCGGCCGGAACAGTGCACGGTTCCCACCGGGCTTCGCCCCGGCGGCGAGGCCCCGGCAGCAATGCTGCATCGGCCCCTCGTCGGCGCGTTCGAGCAGTGCCGCAACCGCGGGCCTGCCTCCGTCATCCCAGGTATCGAGGACGTCACGCCAGCGCCGGTAGGCGCACACCGGGCAGGTATGCGGATCGTGTCCGTGCGGGAGGGTGACGGTGCGCCCGCGCGCGTTGCGGTCGGTTTTGGATTGACGCACGGTGATGTAGAGGCCGTCGGCGCGGTGTGGGGCGACGTCGGCGACGGTGAGCGCAGTCAGTTCGGATCGGCGCAGTGCCCCGGCGAGTCCTATGAGAAGGAGTGCAGCGTCGCGGCGTTCGGCAACGCGTTCGGCCCATCCGGCGGCCGCGGCGTCGGCGCGCATGTGGGTGAGGATCGTGCGGATATCGTCGGTGAGTAGTGGGGTCCGCCGGGCTGGTGGGGTGCTGCGCTCGCGGCGGATTCCCCGCAGGAGGTCGCGGACCGATTCATGGTGCCCGGGTTTCGGATATCCCGCGAGGGAGTGCATCTTGTTGATGGTCGAGACCCACCGGGACAGGGTCGACGGTGCATAGGCATGGCGGCCGTCGGCGCGGACTTCGGCTGATTTCTCGGTGATGAACCAGGAGATCTGGTCGGGTGTCGCCGGGAGGGGGCTGTGTCCCGTGCTGTGGCACCAGCGGGTGTAGGTGTCCCAGTCGTTCAGTTGCGCCGCGCGTGTGTTGTCGGATGCGGCCTTGTCCCGCAGTCGGCGCATGGCGTCGGTGATCGCGTCGGGGGGTTGCGGGGCGGGGTGTGCGAGATCTGCCGAGGTGATGATGTCGGGAACGTGTTCGGTGCTCATGGGATCGGTCAGGCTTCGTTGATCTGTTGGACGCGCAGGTCGCGGGCGAGGTGGTCGCGTTGTTCGACGACGAGGCGGCGCAGTGCACCGGGGGCGTCTGTGTTCGCGGCGAGCCACGTGTCCACCTGCTCGAGGGTGTCTGTCGCGGGAAACAGTCCGAGGACAACGCGGCGTGCGATCTCGATGCTGCGTTCGGACCAGGTGTCTCGCAGGAGTGCGAAGTAGTCGCTGTCGTAGGGGCCGGTGAGGTCGCGGCGCGCACCGGCGCGGAAGCCACCGATGGTGGCGTCGAGGTGGTCGTTGGTGAGAGTGCGGTCTGCACAAATCGTCGCCCACGCGTGGGCTTTGACCTCTGCGCGCGGGCGCGCAGTCATGGCCCGCAGATGTGCTGTGCGGCCGGTGGCGGTGTCGTCGCGGCGCAGTTCGTCGTCGAGGTCGGGCTTGTCGGCATATCCGGTAGTGGTCAGTGCTGTCCACCAAGCCCATCGCAGGTCGGCGTCGAGTGCGAGCCCGGACGGTGCGGGTGTGGCGCCGTCGAGGATCGCTCGGAGGTCCGCGGCGCGGTGGGCGTCCATCGCGGCGGCAGCGCCGACTGCGCGGGCGAAGGCGAGTTGGGCACCGCTGCCGGGGGCGGCGCTGCCGAGTCCGCGCCACATTGCGTCGAGCCACGCCGCGCGCGCGTGGGGCCGGATAGCAGCGGGGAGGTAGTGCTCGATGGCGGCGGGCGCGTTGGCGAGGACCGCGGTGAGCAGCGCGAGGTTCGGTTCGTTCGTCGAGAATCTTTGTGCCATGGCAATGTAGCGGCTGGCGGCGAGTTCACCGTCGCGGGTGGCGTTCCACAGCGCCGACCAGATCAGGCCGCGTGCGAGGGGGTCGCGGACGCGGTCGAGTGAGGATTCGACGGTGGTCAGCGAGCGTTCGTCGAGGCGGATCTTGGCGTACGTGAGGTCGTTGTCGTTGAGCAGGATCAGGGGTGCGTCGGGCAGGTCGATGGCGGTGTGGGCGTCGTCGATGTCGATTTCGGCGCGGTGGGTGCGGATGAGGTCGCCGGCGGGGTTGTGGTCGTAGCAGCCGATGGCGAGCCGATGTGGTCTCGGGTCGGTCTGCACGATGGCGTATCGGGCGTCACCGGTGGGTTCGAGGGCCAATGTGGACACACCGGTGGTCTGCAGCCACGCGTGCGCCCATGCGGTGAGGTCGCGGCCGGAGGTGGCGGACAGTTCGGTGAGTAGGTCGGCGAGGGTGGTGTTGCCGTAGGCGTGTGCGCGGAAGTAGCGGCGGGCTCCTTCGAAGAAGGCGTCGCGGCCGACGTAGGCGACGAGTTGTTTGAGGACGCTGGCACCTTTCGCGTAGGTGATGCCGTCGAAGTTGAGTTTGGCAGCTTCGAGGTCGACGATGTCGGCGACGATCGGGTGGGTAGTGGGGAGTTGGTCCTGCAGGTACGCCCAGGCTTTGCGGCGGTTGGCGAAAGCAACCCAGGCATCGGTGTACTTCGTGGCTTCGGCGCTCACGAGTGAACCCATATAGTCGGCGAAACTTTCCTTGAGCCACAGGTCGTCCCACCATTTCATGGTGACGAGGTCGCCGAACCACATGTGTGCCATCTCGTGCAGGATCGTGTTGGCGCGGGCCTGGTACTGGGCTTCGGTGGCGGCGCCGCGGAAGACGTAGGCCTCGGTGAAGGTGACGCAGCCGGGGTTCTCCATGGCGCCGAGGTTGTATTCGGGGACGAACACCTGGTCGTACTTGCCGAACGGGTACGGGTAGTCGAAATGTTCGGTGTAGAAGTCGAGGCCCTCGGTGGTGACCTGGAGGATCTCGTCGGCGTCGAGGTGTTCGGCGAGGGAGGCGCGGCACAGCACGCGCAGCGGCACGGTGGCCTCTCCCCTGGCCCAGGATGAGTCGACGCGATGGTAGGGCCCGGCGACGATGGCGGTGATGTAGGTGGAGATCGGCAGCGTCGGGGCGAACGTCACGGTCTGGTTGTCGCCGCCCCGCTGGCGGTGGTCGACGGTTTGGTTCGAGATGACCTGCCAGTGTGCGGGTGCGGTGACGACGAACGTGTGCGCGCCTTTGAGGTCGGGTTGTTCGAAGCAGGCGAACACGCGGCGCGCGTCGGCCGGTTCGTATTGGGTGTAGAGGTAGGTTTCGCCGTCGACCGGGTCGTGGAAGCGGTGCAGGCCCTCCCCCGATCTGCTGTAGCGACCGGTGGCGACGATCGTGACGACGTTGATCTCACGGAGTCCGCTGATGGTGATCCGTGCGCCGTCGTAGGCGACGGGGGTCAGGTCGCCGTTGACGGTGACGGATTCGACCGAGTCACCGAGGAAATCGAGCCAGGTCTCCGGTGTGGACGCAGTGAACTCGACGGTGGTCACCGTGGGGAACCCGGTGCGATCCGGGTCGACGGCGCCGCGCAGGTCGAGTTCGACATGGTAGGAGTGCACGTCGAGAGCGCGGGCGCGCGCGGATGTTTCGGCTCGGGACAGGTTCGCGGAACTCACAGATCTGATCCTGCCATTGCTGCGGCGGTTTCTGGTCGGCTCCGGTCGGTGCGTGTGTCGGCGGTTGTCGGCGGGTCCGGTTATCTGCGGGTCAGAGTCATCCAGTCCGCATCGACCTGCCCGAGGAACAGATCCTGCTCGTCGGCGAGCGGGCCGGACAGTGGTAGCGGCACGAAGCGGCAGGCGAACCGTAGGCCGGCGTCGGTGTCGTCGCCGCGGACGGTGTGGATCCAGGAGTCGTGGCTGTCCTCGGGGGCGCGGAGGTGCAGGAGGTGGGTGTGGCGGGGTTGCCCGGTGATCGGGTGCGGTCGGTGATCGACGCCGACCGCCCCGATCACCGTGCAGCGGTCGAGCCCGGTTTCTTCGGTGACCTCACGAAGCGCAGCTGTGTACGGATGTTCGCCGGCCCGGATGCCCCCGGCGGGGATTTGAGTACCCGCGTCGGGGACATCGAGGTGGTCGAACACGAGCAGCTCTGACCGAATCCCCCGTCGCTCCGCTCGCCCTGGCCCTGTGCGGTGGCGGATCACGTAGGCCGCGACGCGTCTCCGGGGTGTCGGCATCGACTCAGTATCGAGGTATCCGCGGCGCCTGGCGCTGCTGGGCGTTGTGTGTCACATTTGCTCGGCGAGGATTTCGACGTACCCGTCCGTTCCGTTGACGCGAATCCGTTGGCCGTCGCGGATCGAGACGGTGGCGTCCGGCACCGCGACGACCGCGGGCAGTCCGTATTCCCTCGCGATCACAGCACCGTGTGTCATCAGTCCGCCCACCTCGGTGACCAGACCCGCGATCGTGACGAACAGCGGCGTCCAACTGGGGTCGGTGTAGGCGGTGACCAGGATGTCGCCCGCTTCGAGGTCGGCCTGCCCGATGTCGGGCACCACGCGGGCGCGCCCTTCGACGATCCCCGTCGACACCGCCAGGCCGGGTAGTGCACCTACGGGAAGATCTTCGCGGCGATACACGCCGGTGACGATCTCGCCGTCCGAGGTGAGCACGCGCGGCGGTGTGAGCGCTTGAAACGAGCGGAACTCCTCTTTGCGGGCGCGGAGGATCTCATCGGAGACGTGGTGGGTGCGCACGACCTCACGGAGTTCATCGAAGCGCAGGAAGAAGAGGTCGTCTGCTCGCCGAAGCGCCCCGACCCGGGCGAGGCGTTCGGCTTCGCCGAGGAGGGCCTGTTTGTAGATGAAGTAGCGACAGACCATTCCGTACTTCGGATATTCGCGGTACCCCGCGAAGGTGCGGACCCGGTCGATCATCGCCTTGATCTCGTCCGCCTTGCGGGCCCCGTCCGGCAGAGCACGGAGCCGCGCGAGTATCTCGTGTTCCTTCTGTCGCGCCGCGCGCAGGCCGTCGTCGAAACGTCGGCGGGCGGCACCCGGTTCGAAGTTCGCGATGTTGGCCAGGAGTGCCGGGACGAGGTCGGTGGGCTGTTCGCGCCATCGAGGCCTGGTGATGTCGATCTCGCCGACGCAGCGCATCCCGTACTTGTCGAGGTACGAGTCGATGGCCTCGCGGGCTTCTCGTCCGCCGGGCACCATCGCCAGCGCGTCGAGGAAGTGCGCGTCGTCGATTCCCGCGTCCTCGACACGGCGGAGGTACGCGACGGCCTCGGGGTGCGGCCGGATCGCGTCGGCGACATCGAGCAGATCGAGACCCATTTCGGAGGTGATGTTGTGGGGAACGGATTGTGTCAGGGCGTCGATGGCGTTGCTCTCCCCCAGCCAGCCGTCGAGGTGGTCGCGGAGCCAGGTCGCACCGTCCAAGGACGCCATGATCGCCCGATAGCTCTTCGGCCCGAACAGGATCCGACGGAGTTCCTGGATGTCGTTCTCGATGAGGTCGAGGAGCGCAAGGCCGGTTCGGGTTCGGATGTCGCGGGCCAACTCTGCGGTGGAGGCTTCGCTGTCTGCGATCAGTTCGGTGACGAGTGCGTCGTCGGTCTCGATCGGGGCGGGCGGGGTACCGGCAGTCGGTGCCCCGTCGGAGTGCACATCCGGGACGGTCCGGACGAAGCCGCGTTCGACGATGGTGCGCAGGGCGTCGCCGACGAGCGGTTCGGAGTTGCCGAGGGCCGCCACCAGCTCGGCGCTCGCCGTGGGCGATACCAATCGTTCGGTGACGTCGACGAACAGCCGACCTCCTGCGTCGCGCATGGGTGCCGTGCTCGTCATCTGCCATACGGACAGCCCCAGCGGTGTGATGGCGTCGGTCATCATCTGCTGGTGGCCGACCGACACGTATACACGGTTGGCGTCGTCGGCGGCTTCGGGGATCGGGAACAGTGTGGTGATGGGCCGGCTCTGGACGATCCGGAATTCGTCGTCGGCGAGGCACCATTCGATGTCCTGGGGGCGTCCGAAGTGGGCTTCGATGTCGCGCCCGAGTTGCGCGAGGCGTACTGCCTGCGCATCGGTCAGCACCGGCCGGGTCTGCTGTGCCGATTCGAGGGTGCGGACTGTCGTTCCGCCGGCCGGATCGGCCTCGACCGCGAGTTCTTTCCTTGCCACTGTCCTGTCCGTGACGTCTCCGTCGCGCACTGTGTAGACGTCTGCGTTGACGAGGCCGGATACGAGCGCTTCACCGAATCCGAATCCGGCGTCGATGGAGACCACGGTGCGATCGGAGGTGACGGGGTCGGCGGTGAACAGGATTCCGGACGCGTGGGGGAACACCATGCGTTGCACGATGACCGCCATGCTGATCGTGCGGTGGTCGAAGCGGTTCCGCAGCCGGTAGGTGACGGCGCGTTCGGTGAACAACGACGCCCAGCAGCGGCTGATGTGCCGGAGGATTTCCTGCGCTCCGATGACGTTGAGGTAGGTGTCCTGTTGACCGGCGAACGAGGCATGGGGTAGGTCCTCGGCGGTTGCGCTCGATCGCACGGCATATGCGGCGTGTTCGCCGAGTGCAGCGTGCGCGCCGACGATCGCCGTCGCCACCGTGTCGGGGATCTCGCACGCTTCGATCGCGCGGCGGATCTCGGCACTCGCGGCGCTGATCTGTTCGCGGTCGTTGTCGTCCAGCCCTGCGAGCCGGTCGATCAGCGCGTCGATTCGGTGTGTGTCTGCGATGACCCGACGGAAGGTATCCGTTGTCACGCAGAATCCTTCGGGGACCTGTGTGCCGTCGATTCGTGCCAGTTCTCCGAGGTTCGCTCCTTTACCTCCGACCCGTGCACTTTCCGTGCGGTCGATCTCGTCGAAGTCGAGCACGTAACCCATTTCGCTGCTCCTCACCTGTGGCGTCGGCATGTGAGAGGCGAGTATGAACCAATTTTCGGGGTCTCATGAGCGGCGTCGATCGTGTATAACGTGAAAGGGGGACGGGGAAGTCTCAGCCAGTAGGTCCGATCTGGACAATCCACGTCAGTTGGTGCTCGATCCGACGGTTGGTGTCCAATATTTCGGTACGCCTACCGTCATTTCCGACACCAACTGTCCCTGGTAGATCAGGCGTGGGGTGTACGTCGGCTGTGGGAGACGATCACGGCTCCACAGATCATCGTGCTCGAAGTCGGTCGACGATGATGCCGCGGGCGACTCGTCCCTCGGGAGTGGGGGTGAGCGGGTAGACGTGCAGGAGCCCGTCGCCTTCGTGATAGTCGACGGCGACCCCTGCCGTCGTTGCCTTCTCCACGAGCAGGCGAGTGTCGGGGTAGGTGATGTCGCGGGTGCCGATGAACACGGTGAGTGGTCCGAGGCCGTGCAGGTCGGCGGCGAGTGGGCTGACCCACGGGTGGTCGAGGGCAAGGTCGCGACGCCAATGGTCGATGAACACACGGGTGCCTTCGCGGGCGAGCCACGGATCGGTGGGTTGGACGACGTCGATCTCGGGGTTGGACAGGGACAGGTCGAGTGCCGCGGAGATGAGCACCGTGCGTGCCATCGTCGGCGCGCGCTCGTCGCGCAGCGCGATGGCAGCAGACAGGGCGATCTGACCGCCCGCAGAGTCGCCGGCCAGGCACACGGTGCCGTACAGGTCGTGGTTGGCCAGGACGAGTTCGGCGATCGCGGGGACGACCTGCCCGGCGCTGCCGAACGGCACCAACGGATAGATCGGCACGGTGACGGTCGTCTGCGCCTCCGCCGCGATCTGCGCGGCGAGATGCCAGTGTTGCGACACGATTTCGTTGACCCATCCCCCGCCGTGGACGTACACGGTATTGCCGTGAGGCTCTCCCGCCGCGGGGACAATCGTGTAGATCGGCCACTGTCCGCTGCGGTCGATCGTCACGGTCACGTCGCGGCGCAGTCGGGCCGGCGGTCCGTAGGGGCGGGGTCGGAGCGAGACTTCCCGGAGATGTTCCCGGGCTGTGACCGGGTCGAGGTAGTTGCGGTTTCGGCGCATCGCCTTGATCACTGAGGGCAGCAGACGGCTCGGCACACTCGGCAACGTGTCCTCCAGTATTCGACGGTGCAACCGCGCTCGGCGGTCGGCTCTCCTCGGGGTCGGTGCCCACTGTAGATACCGGACGCACATGCCGGTGGCCGACACGGACCGTGGGTGATGCGGACCCGAGGCCGTGGTCCGCCTACCCTGTCACAGTGAACGAAACAGGTCGATCCCACGTCGGGGCGGTCGAGGACCCGCTGGTGCGGGACGACCGGCTGCGGTTGTTCTCGTTCGCGACCGCCGAGAAACGCACCCACTACCTGTGGGTTCTGCGCGCATTCGACCACGCGCGCGGCAACTACTCGGTGCTGCTGCACGCCGGGGACGTCGAGATCGTCCTGCACCGCATCGCCGCAGACGGTGCCGGCGACGTACCGGAGGCCGCCGACATTCCGGCGCTGCTCGAGCAGCTCCACGCGTGGGGCGTGCTCGAACGCAGCTACGACGGCACCCGCGCCGCGACACTCGCCGAGTACCGCAACCGCCACTACGTCTATCAGTTCGGGCAGGCCGGCTACCGGGCGTTCCGCGCGGTCGAGGATGTGCTCTCGGCGCGCGGGGACGATGTGTCCCTGTCCCGGTTGGCGCTGGCGGATCTGCTCGCCGACCTCACCGAACTCGCCGATGCGAACGCAGCCGGTGATGGTGAACTCGTCTACCGCACATTGAGCCGGCTCGACGCGACATTGTCGGACATGGCCGAACGCGCCGCCCGCTTCTACCTGGTGCTCGGCGACCTGGTGCGCACCACCGAGATCACCCCGGAGGTGTTTCTCGACCAGAAGGATGCGCTGCTCACGCACATGCGTGAGTTCAGTTCCGATCTGGCCCGCTACGCCCCGAAGCTCACCGCGGCACTCGATCGTGTGCATGCCACCGGCGCCGATACTCTGCCGACGTTGGCTGCGCAGCACGACGAGCGGGTGCTGCTTTCGTTCGAGGAACGTGAGGCCGACTGGCGGATGCGGTGGCGCGGCGTCGAGCATTGGTTCGTCGGTGTGGGGTCCGCGCCGAGCGAATCCGAGCGGCTGCGCGGCGCGACGATCAATGCTATCTCGGCGGTGTTGTCGCTGTTGCGGCGTCTGACCGAGCAGCGGCGCGGTGGCGTCAGCCGCGAGTCGCAACTGCGGCACCTGGCGGGGTGGTTCGCGAACGCGCCCACCGAGGACGCCGCGCACTCCCTGTTCGGGGCCGTGTTCGATCTCGGCCGGCCCCGGCATTTCTCGATACCGCATCCCGACGCGGACGTCATTCCCGTCACCCGGTCGTGGTGGGAGGCGCCGCCGGTGGAGATCTCCCGCACACTCGCCGAAACCGGTCGTCGGCCCGCGGCGGGGGCGCCCGGGCGGATCCAACGCAACGATGCCGGGGTGCGCAGGCTCCGCGAGAAGCAACTCGAGACGCAGCGGCGCCGCGCGCAGGCCGCGACATCGCTCGTGGCCGGTGGGGTGCGGCAGCGGGAGCTCTCGGAGCCGGAAGTCGAGGTGTTGTTGAGTCTGCTGGATGCGGCGTTGTCGGCGCGGGTTCCGGTCAGTGGCCGGGTGCGACCCGGCGAGGGGTCGTCGGGGACACAGAACGGGGTGACGCTCACGTTGCGGCCGAGTGCGGAGTCGATGGTGGTGCGCACCGTGCGGGGCAGTCTGTATTTGGATCATCTGTCGGTGGAGGTGCGGTGAAGGCGCGTTCGATTGCGTCGGTCGATCTCGATTCGTATCAGCGTGCGGCACGGCTGGTCCTGACGCACCATCTGGTGACGACGACGTTCCCGGACCGGTCGGCGTTGTCGTCGCTGCGGCGGTGGGCGACGGAGTTGCGTGAGGATCTGCTCGCCACGTTCGGGTATCGGCTCGAGGTCACCGAGACCACGGCGCGGTTGTTCACGGTCGCCGATCGACTCGATCCAGGGGCGGGTACGAGTACGGCGACGGATCGGCGGTTCGATCGTCGCCGGTATGCCTATCTGGCGTTGGTGATCGCGGCGTTGGGTCGCGGTGGTGGTCAGATCACGTTGTCGGAGTTGGCCGATCATGTGGCGTCGGATGCGAGCCGGGTGGAGGGGGTCGATCTCGACACCGAGCGGGCCGCGGATCGGGATGCGTTCGTCGATGCGGTGGCGTGGTTGACGGCGCGGGGTGCGCTGGCGCTCGCCGATGGTGATGTGGGTGGGTGGGTGAGCGACCCGGGGCACGGGGAGGCGCTGTATGACATCGATCGGGCGGTGGTGGCCGCGGTGTTCCGTCCTCCGCGGGCGTTGCAGCATCTGACGTCGGTGCGGGCGCTGCTCGGTTCGTCTGTGCCGCACAGCGATACGGGTGAGGTGCGGCGGCGGGTGCGCCGCGCGCTGGTGCAGCAGCCGGTGGTCTACGCCGAGGAGTTGTCCGACGACGAGGCGCTGCAGTTGGCGTTGCCGCGCACCACCGATGCGGTGGAGTTGTTGACGGGTCTGGTGTGTGAGCGGCGCGCCGAGGGGGTGGCGCTGGTCGATACATCGGGCCGGTTGTCGGATGTACGGTTCCCGAACACGGGGACGGTCGCGCAGGTGGCGTTGCTGCTGGCCGGGGAGATCTGCGATCGGGTGTTGGATCCGGATGCTCCGGTGCCGGAGCGGATGCCGTTGCCCGTGGGCGGGCATGATGCGTTGGCGGCGGCGATCGATGGTGCGATTCCGCGGGCGGGGTTGTTCACGCCGTTGGCGTCGGCGATGCCGGGTGAGTTCGTCGATCGGTTCGAGGGCGCGTCCGAGCGGCCGGCGACGCATCCGCTGATTGAGGATTCGTGGATTGCGGGCACCATCGGGCGGCTCGTCGACACCTATGGGCGGACGTTCGCCGCGCAGTGGCAGGCGGATCCGGCGGGGCTTGCGCAGGCGGCGACGGAGCGGCTCGCACGGATGCGGTTGGTGGTGCGGGTGCCGGGCGGGGTAGTGGCGTTGCCTGCGCTGGCGCGGTTCCGCGGTGTGACGGTCAGTGTGCGCAAGCGTGATCCGGAGATCGATCTGTTTCCCGATTCGTCCCCTCCGGACGGTCCACCATCCGGTGAAACCGAGTTCAGCGATCTCGATTCCTCCAGAAGCTCAGCGTCCACTGTTCCCCATTCGATCGACACGGAGATCTCATGAGCAGCGCCCGTTTTCGCCCGACGCGTGCCGGGATCATCAATCTGTGGGACTACCGCGACCAGGAGTTCTCGTTCGCGGATGGTCGTCTGGTGCTGCGCGGCCCGAACGGCTCCGGCAAGACGAAAGCGCTGGAGGTGTTGTTCCCGTTCGTGCTGGACGGGCGTATCGAGCCGCGTCGGCTCAACCCGTTCGCCGGTGAGGAACGCACCATGCGCTCGAATCTGCTGTACCAGGGGCAGGAGAGCGCGCATTCGTATGTGTGGATGGAGTTCAGCCGCGGGCAGCGCGAGGATCCGGAGGCGGTGACGGTCGGGATCGGGATGCGCGCGACCAAGGGCAACGACAAGGTCACCCGGTGGCATTTCGTGGTGGACGGCCGCGTCGGTGTCGACTTCTCGCTGCTGGACGACGAGGATCGGCCGCTGACGAAGAAGCAGCTGATCGAGCAGGTCGGTGCCGAGGCGATCACTGAGCGTCCGATCGAGTACCGGGCGGCGATCGATGCGCGGATGTTCGGGCTCGGCACGCAGCGCTACGACCAGTTGATCAATCTGATCCTGACGTTGCGGCGTCCGCAGCTGGCGAAGAATCTCGATCCGAAGGGCCTGTCGCAGGCCCTGACCGACGGTTTACGGCCGCTCGACGACGAGCTGGTCGTCGAGGCTGCCCGGTCGTTCTCCGACATGGAGGAGGTGGCCCGCACACTGGAGTCGCTCGCAGCCGCCGACGATGCAGCGCAGCGGTTCGTCACTGTCTATTCGAAGTATGTGCGTCAGCAGGCGCGGGTGGCGGTCGAGCGGGTGTCGGGCCGGCTCGAGGCCGTCGACGCCGCAGTGCTCGCGTTGCGGCAGGCCGCCACCACCCAGCAGGAGGCCGCGGTCGCGCGCAGCGAGTCGGAGGAGCGGCTCGTCGGGGCCGAGCGGGAGCACGAACAGGCCCGCACCACGCTCGATGCGTTGCAGCGGTCCAGCGCATACGAGGGTAAGCAGCAACTCGACGATCTCGCGTCGGTGGTGGCGAATCTCGAGCGCACCACCTCCGCGCAGACCGAGAACGCCGGGCGGGCGCAGGCCGCGGTCGCCGACCGGATCGGCGAGCAGACCCGCGCCGAGGAGATCGTGACGGCCGCGACGTCGACGCGGCGCCGCACCGAGGAGGCGATGCAGGCCGCGGCCGAGGATGCGTCGATCACGTGGTCGGGTGTGGAGCACGTCGATCGGACGGATCGGCTGGTGGCGGTGATCGAGGCGAACGCCGAGGAACGCGACGCCGATGTGCGGGCGGTGCGCAGCGCGTTGTCGAAGGTCGAGGGGGCGGCCGCGGCGCGCACGCGGGCGGAGTCGGCGGCGACGCGCAGCCGTGGTCAGCGCGACACGGCGCTGGCCGCGGTGGAGGCCGCGGAGACCGTGGTCGAGTTGGCTCGCAGCGAGTCGGCGAGCGAGGTGCGTCGTTGGTGGACCGAGCACACGAATACTTTTGCTGCGGTGGGGTTGTCGACGCCGGTGTTCGAGGCGCTCGATGCGGCGTTCGGTGCGGTCGGTGAGGACGACGCGACCGCACCGGCTGCGGCGTTGGCCGAGCACACCGGCCCGGTCGTCGAGGAGATCCGGTTCCGGCGGCGTGCCCTGGGTTCGGAGATCGAGGCGCTCGGGGTGCGGATCGGCGAGTTCGAGCAGGAACGTGCCGCGGTGGCGGCGGAGCGGGACGACGCTCCCCCGCCGTTCCCCGCGCGCTGCGGGTCGCGGGACGGCCTCGACGGCGCTCCGTTGTGGCAGCTCGTGCGGTTCCGGGACGAGGTGTCCGCGGACGAGGCGGCGGGTGTCGAGGCGGCGTTGCAGGCGGCGAATCTGCTCGACGGGTGGCTCGTCGGGGCCGCCGGTGAGGTGCCGGAGCTCGAATCGGATCAGGTCCTGGTGGCGTTACCGCCCGAGCATCGGCCGTCCGGCCGAACCTTGTCCGATGTTCTTGTGCCCGAATCGGATACGTCGGTTCCGGAGTCGCGGGTCGCGGAGGTGCTGGCGTCGATCGCGTTGACGACCGAGCCGGAGCCGGGCACCGGTGTCGCGGTGGATGTGCGCGGCGGCTATCGGCAGGGTGTGCAGCTCGGCCGGCATGTGAAGCTTCATGCCGAGTTCATCGGGGCGACGGCGCGGGCGCGGCGTCGGCAGCGGCGCATCGCCGAACTGGAGGCGACCATCGCCGACTTCCGCGCCGAGGTGCAGACCCTGCGTGCGGAGGAGCAGTCGCTCGGCGATCGGCTCTCTGCCCTCGACCGTGCGGTGAAGGCGCTCCCCCGCACCGGCGCGGTGCTCGCGGCGCTGCGGAAGGTCACCGAGTGTGCGGGTGCGTTGCGGACCGCGCAGGAATCGGCGGCGGCGGCCGACCGGGATCTCGATCAGGCGATCGCCGATACGGCGGCCAGGGAACAGCAGTTGCGGGCGGCTGCGGCGCGGCACCGCACCCCGCTCACCGCCGCCGAGTTGGACAGCCTCGACGCCGCGATCCGGCATTTCCGCGCGCAGGGTCAGGCGCTGCTGCGGGCGCTGCGTGATCAGGCGAACGCCGCCGAACGGCTGCGGGAGGCGCAGTCTCGGCACGACGAGGCGCGGGTTGCGGCGGACGAGGCCGCCGAACGGTCTCTCGAGGCCGCGGAGTCGCTGGCGCATCAACAACAGCGACTCGAGACGTTGCGGGTGTCGATCGGGGCGAGCGCCGAGCGCATCGATGCACAACTCGAGGATGCGCGGGGTCGAATCGAGTCGGCGAAGGCGGCCGAGCGCGCGGCGCGGAATGCGTTCCAGTCGGCGCTCGAGCAGATCGGCAAGGCCGAAGCGGCGCACACCGCGGCGGAGCAGGCGTTGCGGTCGGCGCTGGTGGAATGCCACGTCGATGCCCGCACACTGGCGCCGTTCGCGCACCGCGACCTGGTGGCGTTGCTCGAGGTGCACAGTGAGCACGTGTGGCCGGCGAGTGAGGCAGCGTGGCTCGATGTCGAGCAGGTGCTCTACCGGATCCGGCAGGAGTCGGGCACCGGCTGTGACGGCGTCGAGGTGCTGCCCGTCGAGGTGACCGGGCTGTTCCGGTCGCTGGAGGCGGCGACGCAGTCGGTGTCGGCGGGGGAATCGGCTCGCAAGTCGACGGGATCGGCATTGACGTCGGCGCTGCAGGATTTCGATGCCGAGCTCGCGCGGGGACGCGACTATCGCCTGACCTGGGATGCTCCCGATGGAGTGACGGTGGTGCAGGTGCAGGACGAGCAGGGCTACAGCTCGGTCGGGCGGTTCGCGGCGCGCATCGCGCAGGCCCGGCAGGAGCAGGAGGCGTTGCTCACCGACTCCGAGCGTCGCATCCTCGAGGATGCCCTGTTGACGGGGTTGTCGCAGCAGATCCACGACCGCACCGTCGATGCCCGCGATCTGATCGGGCGGATGAGCACCGAGATGCGGCAGCGGCACATGTCGTCGGGCACCACGATCGGGGTGCATTGGGTGCTCGCCGATCATCTCGACGAGCGGGCGCGGGCGGTGTGCAAGCTGCTCGATCGGGATGCGTCGGCGTTGTCGCCGGAGGATCTGGCGGGGATCCGGGCGCATTTCGCGTCGCGGATCCGTGCGGAGCGGGCGGCGCACCCGGAGCGGTCGTACCCGGAGATCCTCGCGTCGACCCTCGATTACCGGCGGTGGCGGGTGTTCTCGTTCAGCCTCATCGGTGCCGACGGCGCTGAGGACCGGTTGACGCCGGCGCGGCATTCCGCGTTGTCCGGTGGTGAGCAGTCGGTGTCGCTGCATCTGCCGTTGTTCGCGGCGGCGCATGTGATGCTCGATTCGGCCGATCCGCACGCGCCGCGGCTGCTGGCGCTCGATGAGGCGTTCGCCGGTGTCGACGATACCGGGCGCAGCGAATTGCTGGGCCTGTGTGTGCAATTCGATCTCGACCTGTTCATGACCGGTTTCGATCTGTGGATCACCTACGGCGGAGTGCCGGGGTGTGCGCACTACGATCTGTCGCATTCGGTGGCCGAGCACACCGTCGCGGCCACGCTGCTGGTGTGGTCCGGTGGCGAGTTGCTGGCCGAGCACGACGGGTCGGATCTGGCGACGGCGCTGGGATCGCCGGGGACGCGGCGGGTGGTGCAGCCGCTCGATGGTGCGTTCGAGTTCGCCTGATCGGCACGGGATTCCGGGAGGGTTCATGGGCTGGGCCGGTAGCAACGAACTGCGTGCGGTGCTCGACAGGGCCCGTCGACATGTCGTGAGGAACGGGCTTCAGGTGACCGGGAAGATCACCGTGCCGGTCACCGAGGAAACTCCTGATCTGTATCGGCTGGCGCTCGCGATGCGCAGAGTCAAGGTACACAGCACCTCGACCAAGGTGCCCATCTACATCCGATCTCTCGATTCCTGGCTGCGACGTCCCCCCAACGGTGGTCGGTCACTGCTCGACGTGCTGGACGCCGAGTCACCGCTCGTCGACCGACCCGCCGAGCGGTCCGCCAAGAAGGACGCCATCGATCGGGCGTGGGAACAGATCCACACGATCCTGGCTGCACCCGAGCATCGGCAGTGGCTCGAGCTCCTCGACGCCGCGCGGGTCACGGCACCCGACCTGACGTCGGGGACGATGCGCGACGTCGCCCACATTCTCGCGGCATTACCCACCGAGGGCGCGTCACCGGTCGAGCTCGCCGAGCAGGTGCTCGGCGATACCAAAGCCCTGACCGACACGCCCATACGCCGATGGGTGCTGCGTCTTCTCGCGACGGCCCGCGGTGTCGATGAACCATCGACCGGTGCCGAGCGCGCTGCACTGTGGGAGCAGTTCGGGGTGCTCGACAGCGGCCTGGCGAGTCGCGTCCTGACCCTCGGTGTACGTCTCGAAGGTCATGCCGCTGCGGTGACGATCTCCGGGGCCGCGGCGGATGCGGGGATCCATCAGGTGTGGACGCTCGCACAGCTGCGGGCATGGAATGCGACGTTGGCTGCGGGCGAGGTGTTCGTGTGTGAGAATCCCACCGTCCTCCAGGCTGCCGAACGTGAACTGGGTGCGCAGTGCAGACCGTTGGTGTGCACCGAGGGGCAGCCGTCGGAGGCAGTCCGCACGTTGATGAGCACAGCCCGCGGAACGGTGTACTGGCGCGGCGATTTCGACTGGACCGGGCTGCGCACCACCGGTCGCGCATGCACCGAGTTCGGCGCGACGCCCTGGCTGATGGATGCGGCCACGTATCGTGCGGCTCTCGGCCGTGGTGACTCCGAGGCGTTGAAGTCCACCGATACGCGAGCCGAGTCCCCGTGGGATCCCGAGCTCGCGCAGGCACTGGAGACGTCTGGGAGGACCGTCATGGAGGAGCGATTGATCCCGGAGTTGGTGGAGTGTCTCCGGCGAGAGTCGCCGAGGACGATCTGCGTGTCGTCAGATGCGGCGCATGACCGAGACGACCTTGCCCAGAACGACCGCGTCGTCGCCGTCGATATCGGTGTAGGCGGGATTGCGTGGTTCCAGGACGACGTGACCATTGCGGCGCCGCAGCACCTTCACCGTGGCTTCGCCGTCGATCATCGCGGCGACGATCTCGCCGGAATGGGCTTCGTCCTGGCGACGCACCACCACGACGTCGCCATCGCAGATCGCTGCGTCGATCATCGACTCACCGCGTACTCGCAGCGCGAACACCGTCCCGGACCCGACGAGCTCGCGCGGAAGCGTCAGCATCTCGTCGACGTATTCCTCGGCGAGGATCGGTGCGCCGGCCGCGATGTCGCCGACCACCGGTACGGCCACATTGTTGTCGTTCGAGCGACCGTGCTCGGCCCCGGAGAGGAACGGGCGCACATCCAGTTGCCGAGTCATGGAGGTGCCTCGCCGGAGAAATCCCTTGTCCTCGAGGCTCTTCAGATGTTTCGACACCGACGACGTCGACCGCAGGCCCACCGCGTCCCCGATCTGACGGGTGCTGGGAGCGCATCCGTGTGCAGCCACCCAATCCCGGATCGTTGCCAGAATCCACTGCTGGCGAAGCGGCAGCATGGAGGTGTCGAGGCCGTCGAACATGTCGAAGTCGTCGTAATCGGTCACCAAGGAATCGTAGGTGGTCCTGACGGCATGCTCGAGCGCGGAGTCCCGGCGGTCGAGTCCTCAGGGCAACCGCGTGTCCATCGCCCACGCATCCGCCCGGCGCATCATGATCCTCGGCCTTCGTCAACGAACGAGACTCTCCGGGATATTTCAAGCGTCCATCCACCGCCGAGGCGGATTGTCGATCTGCTCGCGGAGGATGTCGCCGTGGCCTGCGTGCCTGGCGAGCTCCTCGATGAACAGGAGCAGCGTCCATCGCATACTGACCGTTCCCTCACCAGGAATGTACTTGGTGTCGTCGAGGTCGAAGCCGGCCGCAGTTTCACGTGATCGACTGCTTGCCCGCTGGAACTCCGCGATGACCTCGGCCACCGACTCATCGTCTGCGACAGCGAAGGTGCCCTCATCACGACGCGAGTACCCGTCGCATTCTGATTCGTCGAGTCCCGCCCAGATCCGTTGAAACCAGATTCGTTCCGCGGCAGCGGCATGCTTGATCAACGAGATCGGCGTGGTCAATGATACGACGAGGCGGCGGCGGGCATCAGCTTCACTCGAGCCGCGTACCGTCTCGATGAGCGCGTCGCGGTTGCGGTCGAGCATGTTCTCGATGATGGCTCGCTCGGTGCCGTGGGTGATTCCGTAGGTACTCATGCTGTTACTCCATTCTGTGGTAGGTCGAAGACCCGTGATACGCGTTGCGGCCGAGTGTGTGTCACGAGGCGGTGCCAGGATGATCGGTCTCTGGAGGGGACGACACGTCCGCGGGGTAGGTGGCGGCCGACAGCGGGATGTCGGTGAGCGCGGCGCGGGGAATGCACACGGCGCGGTGCGGCGCGGTGCGTGCCGTCGAGATCGCGGTCCACGCCCATCACGAGGCGCGACTGCGGGGCAGCATATCGCAGAGTTCAGCCGGGCAGAGCAGTGCGGAGACGATCCGAGGTGTGTAAGTCAGATCTGGGGCCATTCATCTCGCAGCACTCACCTGATCAACACCGATGATCCTCGGCTCCTCGAACCT
Organism: Rhodococcus ruitaii; assembly: GCF_055230935.1. Classification (NCBI taxonomy): domain Bacteria; kingdom Bacillati; phylum Actinomycetota; class Actinomycetes; order Mycobacteriales; family Nocardiaceae; genus Rhodococcus; species Rhodococcus ruitaii. Next base: position 86,269 of record NZ_JBUYWC010000005.1, read on the forward strand.
CGTGTTGTCGACGACGATCGAGGCCCGCTCCCACGGACGTGATCGCGCGAAATAGATGCGTTGGCCACCGATGTACCGGCGCATGGAGTCATGGTCGGGGTCTGCATGGGTGCCGTCCCGCTCCGCCAAGCGACGAGCGGTCTCCTCGAACGGCACATCGAGAAAGACCGACATGTCCCACAGATCCACGAGTTCGTCACGGTGAAGGAAAAGTCCCTCGACCAACACAAGCGCGTCTCCCGGGGCATGCAGCGGCGGCGGGCAGATGACGGTATCGGTTGCCGAGTCGTACGAGGCCGAGCGGTACCAGCCATCACAACCTGCTCGCAACGGATCGAGGGCGTACGCCCTCATCGCGGAATAGTTGTACAGGTTCGTCCAGAATCCTTCAGGAGAGTCCTTGCCTTTCGCATGTCGGACAACAGCGGGGTTGAGAAAATCATCGGCATGCAACACAACGACGTGTCGCGGATGTAGTCGCTGCACGAGCTGTGCCGAAAAGGTGCTCTTACCACTCCCGTCGACGCCATCGACAGCGATGAACGCTCGACCGGACGGTAGCGCCCTCAGCACTCCTTCCGCGATGATCTTGACGGCTTCACTCATTGCTACTACCGCCGGGTGTGCTGCTGGCGACCGTTTCCTTCTGACCGGTGCGTCGCACAAGCATGTCCAGGATTTCCGCAACGCCGGTCGGGTAGAAGGGACGATTCCCACCGGCTATCGATACCCATCGAATCGGGCTGCCTTCGTCGAGCACCTGCAGCGTGGCGTTCCGAGAAATCGCATCGATCTCGACCGACTCGACCGCGAAGACGTGAGCGATCTCGTGTCCGGGGTTGCCCTCGTACTCAAAGATGTTCTCGATTACAGCGAGTAGTTCGACAGCTCCGAGCGTGACGCCCAGTTCTTCGGCGAACTCCCGTCGCAATGCCGACTCGGCGGTCTCGCCGAACTCGATGCCGCCGCCGATCGCGCGGTGAAACGCTTCCCCGTCATCCGGTCCACGCCATCGAGGACGAGAACGCGGCCCGAGCGGATGGGCAGCCCTACCGCAATGTTCCTGATCGATGGCACGCGTTCACTGTAGAACTGCGTGATCCATCGTCGCCACGCCAGCGGAGCATGGAGGCGCGGCAGCGGCCGGCCGTCGTGTGTCGTCCTGATACCTTCCCCTTGTGGACCGAGGAGGGGCACAGACCGGTTTCGACAGTCGACTCGACGCCGACCAGGTGTCCTGCCTCTACTCGGTTCCCGACGCTCGACCACATGCCGACCTCTGCCGGCCAACTGCTCGTCAGTGGCGCGACAACCCGCACCGGGGCCCGAAGGTTCCGGGAGCGCTCAGACCTCGCCGTCGAGGGTCAGTACGACCAACGGCATGGGCCGATCGATCTTGGACTGGAAGTCCGCGAGCAGGGGATTGTTGGCCAACACCCAGGTCGCGAACTCGTCGTAGTCCGCGCCTTCGAGAACCTTGCCGGTCGCCCGGTAGGTCTTGTCCCGCAGCTCTACAGTGACCTGCGGATGCGCCTTGACGTTGTACCACCACGCCGGGTACCTGTCCTCGACGAACGAACTCACGTACATGGTGTCGTCCCGGTACAAAGGCCCCAGCGGAGTCGTATGCCGCTTGCCGCTCTTGGCTCCCGTGGTAGTGAGCAGGATCAGGTCCCCGCCCGCGTAGGCACCGCCCACTGTGCCCGAGTTCTCCCGGAACTCCGTGATCACATCGTCGTTCCAGTTGGCGATGCTGCCCTGCTGGTCCCACGCCTGGTTCCACGGCGCGTTGGGATCGTTGTAGTCGGTGATGTCGGCCTGTTCCGGCTGTCCCACAGCCGAGTTGGTTTCGCTCATGATCCGAGTGTGTCGCGAATACAGGACAGCTACCGTCCTAAAATGAGGTGCCCGCAAGAGATTGCGGATCGGCGGTGTCGTGTTTAGATGACAGTGGCGTTGTATCTCGCAATATGAGATCTGACCAGCTCCAACCCAGCTCGGTCATCGAGCGCGATCGGACCTGCAGACACGGTCATCAGATCACACAGCGCCACGTCGGTATCGGGTCTGATGGTCATGACGACGGAGAACCTGTCCTCGTCATTGCGTGCCCGATATTTGAGCCCGAGAATCCCGTCGGTCCCACGGAGAATCGCTGCCGCCCAGTCCCGGGTGGTCCCGTAGTCGACGGGGGCGCATTTGGTCAGCCAGGTGTCTTGTCCGATCGCCGCCAGATGTGAACTGTGCACCAATGCAACTGGGAGATCGTCGGTGACGGTGACCTGGGACAGGACCCGACCGGTCAGCTTGGCCTTACGCAGGATTCTCGGAACGTGATCATCCAACGGCAACGACCGGCAGTAGGTTTCCGCGATGCAGGTGGAGATGTCCTCCCCGAAATAGCTGTAGTGGTAGGTTCCGTCAGCGGAGTCGAACCGTCCACCTGTTGCCCCCGCGGGGATCGGATTCAGGGTCAGCGCTCCGCGGTCCTGCGCGCTCGAGTGGATGCGCCAAAGCCTGGCTCCTGCGGCGAGTGTGCCGACGTGCGCGGTCACCGACGCCGGTGAGGGACGGTCAGGCAACGTCGTCGATCTCGGCGTGCAGTAACGCGCGCACGGTCTCGAAAGAGCCCTCGTCCAGCAATTGAGCCGGAGACTTGCGGTCTCGAGCCGACGGGTTGGGTGAGAGCCACCACGACGCGACACCCCACGGATCGTCCCGGGCACCGAGCCGCACATTGCCGTCCCGCACTATCTGGCTCGCCTCATCGGACAGGGCGAACTGGAACTCCGGATACCGGAACTTCCCGCCGCGCTTGAGTCCGATGACCTCACCTTTGGCACTGAGCTTGCGCAGTGCATCACTGGGGTTGGCCCAGGTCTTGCCGTAGCGATCGGCAACGTCTTTGGCCGACAGGTGCCGGAACGACAGGATGTGCTCGACGGCGTCGCTCAGCACGGCCTTCTCGTCGAGAATGTTGTCCGAATCGATGAGTTCGAGGAGTGGGTCGTCCTGCGCGATCCGTCCGGCCAGCATGATGTGGGTGATCCTGTTGGCAACAAGTCGCATGCTCGGCCTACTGTTGAGTTCGGCTCGCATGCGCGCGATGAACTCGTGGTCGCTCACGTGGGTGTGTCGTTGCTGCGGATCGGACTCATAGCCCGAGTCGGCAGTTCTGCGGGCCATCTCCCCTCCCTACGTGTGGGTGGCACGCTCGGCTTGCTTCTATCTAGAAGTCTACCGTAGATTCCAGGCTGGTCCAGTAAACCCGTCCGGCCTATCCCGCTAGTCCTCGGCGCACGCGTTGATCAGTTCGTTGATCGGCGTGCGTATGTGGATGACCGCGTCGTCGATACGACCCGTTCACCGGAGGTAGCCGGCGCAGGCGCGGTCGAGACGGCGACCTCCCGTTCATCGCTGCCCGCGCACCGCGTCGCGGTGGTCAAGCAGGCCGAAACCCACTGGACGTCGAGAGTCATCCACCGAGCAGCGGTGACCCACTCGACGACATCCGCGGCGACGTTCACGCAAGCGTTCCGTTAGTTCACCTTCGGCACACCGGGCGTCCACACCGGCTCCCTACGTTCGGAGTCCACACCTCGAGACCAACCACTCCGACGGTCGATACCAGGTAGTCGAACCCATGAAGCAGGAGGCTCCTCGTGGCAACCGTCACCCCGAAAAGGGAACGTTCCACATCATCGGCCCGACCCCCCGATGCACACCCTCGGCGCAGGCCATGCCACGGACTCCTCTACCGAACCAAGGTCGCCGCGAAACATCCGGCCACGCTGATCGGCGTCCTCCTGCTCGCCCTCTTCGGCTACCTGATCGTCGCCCCGACCATCTCGCTGATCCTCAGCAGCGTGCAGGTGGGATTCGGCGACGAGGGGAAGACCGGTCAGGTCGCAGGCGAGTTCACCGGCTACTACTTCGCCAGGGTGTTCACCTCGTCGGTGTCCGACCTCATCTTCTACACCCCCCTCGTCAACACACTCGTCGTTGCGTTGGCCTCGATTTCGATGTCGCTCGTCATCGGCGTGCCGGTCGCGTGGTTGCTGGCCCGCACAGACCTCCCGGCCCGGCGATGGTTCACCACCGCACTGGTCGTTCCCTACATGCTGCCCGCGTGGACCTTCGCCCTCGCATGGACGACCATCTTCAAAAACCGCTCGGTGGCAGGACAATTGGGCTGGATGGAGGCACTGGGCTGGGAGCCTCCCGACTGGGTGGCCTACGGCCGGTTCCCCATCGTCGTCATCCTCTCTCTGCACCTGACGCCGTTCGTGATCCTGTTGGTCACCAACGCGATGAAGAACCTACCCGGAGAACTGGACGAGGCAGCCCGGATGCTGGGCGCACGTCCGCTCTCGCGGTGGCGCCGGATCACGGTGCCGCTGATGCGTCCCGCCATTCTCTCTGCCGCAACACTGATGTTCGCCAAGGCACTCGGCGAGTTCGGCATCACGTATGTCCTGGGATTGCCTGTCGAGTTCCAGGTCCTGTCGACGACCCTGTACCAGAGCATCACGACGCAGCAGGCGGGTGTAGCCGGCGTCATCGGAGTGGTCATGGTGCTGCTCGGAGCGGTGTCGCTCTGGGTCGACTTCCGATTCCTCCGCGAGGCTCGCCGCTTCAGCACGATGTCCGGCAGGGTGGGCGGTACCCGGGCGACTGCCCTGAAGCGTTGGCGTACACCGGCGGTGCTCGCCGTGGGCACCCTGTTCACCGTCTCGGTTCTCATTCCGCTCGGAACCTTGCTGCTGTCGACGGTCATGCGCGTGCCGGGATTGTTCACCGGCAGCAACTTCACCCTGGACTATTGGATCGGTCACGACCTTCCCACCACCGGCTTCCCGTCGGGAGTCCTGGTATCCAGCCAGACGTGGGCCGCGGCGTGGAACACCGTCTGGATGGTCGGGACCGCGGCCGTGATCACCGGTCTTCTCGGCCTGCTCGTCGGCTACGTCGTCGTACGATCACCGTTGCCGCAGCTGGGGACTGCGCTGCGCGCCATCACGTTTGTGCCGTATCTCGTACCCGGTCTGGCCTTCGCCGTGGCGTACCTGTCCCTGTTCGCCGTGTCCCGCGGGCCGATCCCCGCACTGTACGGCACCGCCGCCATCCTCATCCTGATCATGGTGGCCGACGAGATGCCGTTCGCCTCGCGAGCCGGCGTCTCCGCGATGATGCAACTCGGCAACGAGTCGGAGGAGGCGGCACAGACTCTCGGCGCCCGATGGACGCGACGGATGCGTACTGTGGTCGTACCCATCCAGCGGCGGGCCCTGGCAAGCGCGACACTGCTGCCTTTCATCTCCGGCGTCCAGGGACTGAGCTTGGTGATCATCCTCGCGACCCCCGGTACCCAACTGCTCACCGTGCTGTCGATGAACCTCATCGACTTCGGTTACACCCACGCGGCGAACGCCGTCGTGGTCCTGATCTGCTTCATCGCACTGGCCGGAACCTGGCTGACACAGAAACTTCTCCGGGCCAACCTGTCCGACGGCCTGGGTGCCTGACAACCAACCGAGAAAGAAGAAGATGACGATGAACTACAGACGCGCCACCGTTGCAGGACTGTCCGCCTGCGCCGTGCTGCTCACCGGCTGCGCCGGAAGCGGACCGGACACGGCCACCACGAGCCCGCAGCCGGTCACCGCCGACGGCCCATTCGACCTCGACGCACTCATCGAGGCGGCACGAAACGAAGGCCCGATCACGATCTACGACAGCACTTCCAAGGTCGAGGCCATGGCCGAGGCGTTCACCGACAAGTACGGTATCCAGGCGACCGGCGTGAAGGCGGACGCCGCGGAGTCCATCGAGATGGTCACCAGGGAAGCACAGGCAGGCAACGTGGTCGGCGACGTCATCGCCATCTCCGACCTGCCCGCGCTGAAGAACCAGCTGATGCCGAACAATTTCGTCACCAGCTGGATTCCGGACGACATCGCCGACCACATCGACCCCGGCATGCGTGATCCGCTGGTGGTCATCACCGATCCGAGCGTGTGGACCTACAACACCGAGGCGTACGACGCCTGCCCCGTCGACAACATGTGGCAGCTCACCACCCCGGAGTTCGCAGGCAAGACGGCCTTTCAGGATCCGGTCGGCGACAACGGCGCGCTCGACTGGTACAGCCAGCTCGCCGGATACGGCGAGGACGAACTGCGCGCCGCGTACGAGGAGCAGTTCGGTGAACCGCTCGTAACGGATCTGGATTCCGCTGCTGCGGAATGGGTCTCACGCCTTGCGGTAAACAACCCGATCCTGACCAAGTCCAGCGAGGAGGCGTCTGAGGCCGTGGGCGCCCTCGGGCAGACTGACCCGCCTGTCGGACTGATGTCGAGCGCGAAGTTCCGCAACATCGACGAGAAAGGCTATGCCCTGGGTGTGTGCGAGGGTATGCAGCCGTGGGTCGGCAAGGCGGGACCGAAGGCGATCACCGTCGCGACAGGTTCCGACAGTCCTAATGCGGCACGCCTCTTCGTACACTACGCACTCACCGCCGAGGGTATCGCCCCACAGATCGCAGACGGCAAGATCTCCTCGAACAGCGACATCGAACAGCCGGCAGATCCGGCCGACATCGGCGAGCACCGCGCCGAGCTCTTCTACTACGACAACGCCGGGCTGGACACGGACTGGGCCTCGCGGGAGTCATGGCAGGACCTCTGGCGCACCTCACGCGGATAGCCCCTCCCCCACCGAACGAGACGGACAACAGTGCCACACATCGCGCTCGAACACGTGAGCAAAACCTATCCTGGATCCACACACCCCAGTGTCGACGACGTGTCGATCGACATCGAGGACGGCGAGTTCCTCTGCCTCCTCGGACCGTCCGGCTGCGGCAAGTCCACGACGCTGCGTATCGTCGCGGGCCTCGAGACGCCGAGCGCGGGAAGGGTGGTCATCGGTGACCGCGTCGTCGACGACGTTGCCACGGGCACGCGCGTCGAGGCCGAACACCGAGGACTTGGCCTCGTGTTCCAGAACTATGCCCTGTGGCCGCATCTGACGGTGGGAGACAACGTCGGTTTCGGTCCGGCGATGCAGAAGATACCGAAGGCGCAACGACGGCAGCGGGTGCGGGAGGCGCTCGAGACACTGGCCATCGGGGAGTACGCCGATCGGTACCCGTCTGCACTCTCCGGTGGCCAGCAACAGCGCGTGGCGATCGCACGGACCCTTGCGGCCCGCCCCGAGGTGATGCTGCTGGACGAGCCGCTGTCCAACCTCGACGCCCGGCTCCGGCTGGAGATGCGTGCCGAGTTCCAGCGAATTCACCGCATGTCGGGGACGACGATGGTGTTCGTGACGCACGATCAGTTCGAGGCGATGACCCTCGCCACCCGGATCGTCGTGATGAACGAGGGGACGGTGCAGCAGGTGGGCACCCCGCTCGACATCTACAACCGCCCGGCGAACCGTTTCGTCGCCGAGTTCATGGGCAGTCCGCCGATCAACGTCGTCGACCGTGGTGCCGCGTCGGCGAGCGCCGACGCGGTCGGCCGGTGGCTTGACGTCACCGGCTCGTGCGCGACCTCGGTCGGGGTGCGCCCCGAGGACCTGCGGATCGCATCGGGTGCGGCGGAGCCGCCGGTCGGCGCGCTGACGCTCCGTGCGACCGTCACCGCGGTGCTGCCCACGGGCGGCTCGTGGATCATCGAGCTGAGCGACGCGGACCACCGCTTCTTCGTCACCACCGCCCGACCACCGCAGGTCGACCACGGCGACCGAGTCGACGCCTGGGTCGACGCCGAAGGTGTCCACCAATTCCTCGGCGACGGAACCCGGTACACCCGAACGGAGGTCGCGGCGTGAGCACCGACATCTCGTTCCCGCGCGCGTTGCTGCTCGATTTCGGCGGTGTCGTCGTCGACTCGACGACACCGGCCGGCTGGCAGGAGGTCGTCACCGACGAGATCGTGGCACTCGATGGGAACGGCGTCCTACCTGCCCGCGAGCGGATACTCGCGGACATCACCGCCGGCGCCGTCGCGGCGGGGTTGTGGCGCAACGCCATGTCCCGGCCACGCCATCCGGTAGAACTGGACCAGCGCAGCTACGTCCTGGACTTCATCGCCGCCGACTGGCCGGCGCACGCACGGGCCACGATCGAGACCCACGTCGAAAAGGTCTGCTACCTGATCAGTGCGACGAAGGAGCAGCGCGTGCTGCGTGACGGCATCGAGGACCTGCTGCGCTGGTGCGCAAAGATCGACCTGCCGGTCGCGATCGTGTCCAACGCCATGTGCGGGCAGGTGCACCGCGACTACCTCGCCGCAGCGGGGCTTGCCGGGTATTTCGCGGCCGAGCTGTACTCGGACGAGTGCGGCCTGCGCAAGCCCAACCCCGACTTCCTCGTGATGGGTGCCGACGCCGTCGGCGTCGATGTCGCCGAGTGCTGGTACGTGGGCGACCACCTCGACCGGGACGTGTTGTGCGGGGTGCGCGCCGGCGTCGGGGGCACCATCCTCATGCCCGCGCCGGCGGGCACGCCGAAGCCCTACGCCATCCCGGTCGCGCCCGACCTGACCGTCGATACCCCCCGCACCCTGCTGAACGAAATGAGAGAGCTGCATGTCCGTCCCTGAACACTCCCCCGCCCTGGTCGAGCACTCCGCGTCGGACCTGCGCGACGTCGCCGAGGAGGCTGCCCGACTCGCGGGTACCTACCTGCGTACCGTGTTTCGTGGCAGCAGGCGAGTCGCCCACAAGCGGGACCGACACGACCTGGTCACCGAGCACGACCGGGCGTCGGAGGACATCGTCGTCGGTCATCTCCTCGGCCGCTGCCCGGACTGGTCGATCCTCGGCGAGGAAGGTGGCGTGCGGGGTGGAGCGTCGACGGTCCGCTGGTACGTCGACCCGATCGACGGGACGTCGAACTTCGCGCAGGGCCTCGCCTTCTTCTGCGTAGCCTTGGGTGTCGAGGTGGCGGGCGAGATGGTCGCCGGGGTGGTCTACGACCCGATTGCAGACCGCATGTTCAGCGCCGACGACTCCGGGGCGTATCTCGACGGGAAGGCGCTGGTGACGCCACCTGCGCAGCCGCACGACGCGGCGACGATGATCACCGGCTATCCGACCGCGTGGGACCTGGTGCGCGACGGTCGCGATGTCGCGCTGTCCGACCTGGGCGGCCTCGTCGAGGCGTTCTCGTCGGTACGCCGAACCGGTTCGGGTGCACTGACCCTCGCGCACGTGGCTGCAGGATGGACCGACGCCGCGTTCGGCGGTTCGGTCAACCCGTGGGACGTCGCGGGCGCCTCGCTGATCGTGCGCCGGGCCGGCGGGAGCTATCGGCCGCTGTGGTTCGACGCCGACGAAGGTGACCGTGCGGACCACCTCGCGCCGGGGTTCGTGGCCGCGGGACCGGACGCCCGATATCCTGCACTGGACGCGTTCGCCGAGCGAATCTCCCTACGACGACGGTGAACACGAAGGCGGCAGGCATGGATATCACCGAATCCGGTGGCACCGCGATACCTGTGACGCGGAGGCCCACGATCATCGACGTGGCCGACCGGGCGGGGGTTTCGAAGTCGCTGGCCTCGCGCGCGCTGCGGGGCGACCCCGGTGTCAGTGACAAGAACCGGGAGTTGACGCTCGAGGCAGCCGCAGCGCTCGGCTACCGGACCAACTCCGCGGCGCGCGCACTCGTCCGCGGGGTGTCCGGGCTGTTCGGTGTCGTGCTCAACGACATCGGCAATCCGCATCACACCGCCGTGGTGTCCGGAATCGAGGCCCATGCGCAGGACGTCGACGCGACCGTCGTCATCGGACACGGCGGGCACGGGCCGGCGCAGTTGCAGCGGCAGATCGACACCATGGTCGAGCTCCGCGTCGACGGACTCGTCATCGTGTCGTCGTGGGTTCCGCGCGCCACGCTCGCGCGGGTGGGCCGCGAGGTCCCTACCGTCGTGGTGACCCAGATCGACGACCCCCCGGAGGAGATCGACACGATTGCGAGCGACGATTTCGCGGGCGCGACGATGGCAGTCGAGCACCTGGTGACGTCGGGGCGGCGCCGGCTCGCGTACCTGACCCGTTCCGGCAGCGCCACGAGCAACGCGCGGGCTCGCGGGATGCGGGCGAAGGCGGGTGCCGCTGGTGTCGACTGCACCGTGTACACGGTGCGGGACGACGAGCCCGAACGCATCCGGTCGATCGTTGCGGCCCGGCGGCACGACGGGATTCTGTGCAACAACGACCTCACCGCCGCTGAGGTAGCCGGCCACGCCCGCGACGAGGGCGTCGACATCCCCCGCGACCTCGCGCTGATCGGCTACGACAACACCGCCCTCGGCGGCTACCTGCACCCGCGGCTCGCCAGCGTCGACCAACCGCAGTACGCCATGGGTCGCCGTGCCGGCGCCGCCGTCACCGAACGCCTCGCTGGCCGCATCACCCCAATGCGCGAGCTCTACCCCCCGACGCTGGTGGTCCGCGCCTCGGCACCGCGGTGAGGGGCCGCCTCCGGTCGATGCGGGCCGTCGAGGCCTTCATCCGAGGCCCTTGCCGTAACTTCGCGCTGACACGCGGGGTCGTATTCCCACCCGAAATCGACGCACGATGGGATGATGCGCGGGTCGGTCGAGGAGACGAACGGAGTTCACGCGGGTGCCATCAATCACGGTGAAGGCGGCCCGCGCGCAGTTGAGGGATCTGATCCGGAAGGTCAACCGCGATACGGTCGCGGTCGAGATCGATGGTAAACACGACACCGCAGTGTTGATCTCGAAGACGCGGTACCTCGCGCTTCAGGAGGCCTCGTTCCTGCTGCGCTCCCCCGAGTTGATGGCCAGCCTGCGTCGAGAGATGGAACGGTCGGTGCAGGAGCAGATGGTCGCGCCTCCTGTGGCCGGGGTCGAGTCCGCTGAGGTCGAGTCCGCCGAAGTGCGCACCTCCTCGCAGCCTCCCGGGAACACCAAGAAGCGCAAGAAGCGCAAGAAGCGGCGATCGATCCGATAGACACGGCCACAAATCACGGCATTGCGATCACGGCATCGAGATAGTCGGCGAGGACCGGCCCGAGGATCGCCAGGTAGTCCGCGCTCATCATCTGCAGATGGTCGCAGTCGATCGTGTGCTCGGTGATCGTGCCGGTCACGTGGGGTCGCCACACTGCCGGGGAGGCGCCGTCGGACCCCGCCAGAGACCGTGCGGCAGCGAAGAACAGCAGGTCTCCGTCGAAGCACCCGAGATCGACCGTCGTCGGGTTGCGATGAACCTCGGCATACGCTTCCATGATTCGTTCCAGATCCCGTGCGGTGAGTCCGGTCTGGTGGCCGACTGCGCGGTGCACCGCATCGAGCGCTTCGTCATACGACACCGGCACCGCGCCGTCACCGGCGATCTCGATCCCGAGACCGGTCAGCATCTCGGCGAGGGTGAACGTCCGCGCGGCACGCTCGAGCGGGTAGTAGTCCAGGATTATCAGGTCGACGTGCTCGCCTGCCCTACGCAGTTCGGCGCCCATGTGGTGCACGATCAGGCCGCCTTGCGACCAGCCGAGCAAGATGTACGGGCCGTGAGGTTGTGCCGCCTGCACCTCCTCGACGTACCGATGCGCCAGGTCGGCCGCTGCAGAGTAGGTGGGCCCTCCGGACAGGAACGGCAACTGCAGTCCGTACACCGGCCGGTCCGGAAGGTATCGAAGAAGCCCCGCGTACACCCAGGAGAGCCCGATCGCGGGATGCACGCAGAACACGGGTGTGCGGTGTCCGTCTCGGCGGAGGGTGATCAGCACATCGAGCGCTCCGGACGATGGAACGGCGTCCGATCCGCGGCTGTCGAGATGGCGCGCCAGCCCGGCCGGGGTGGGTTCGATGAAGACCGACTGCAGTGCGATGTCCCGGCCCAACTGCGCCCGAAGGTCCGCCGCCACCCCGACTGCGCTGAGGGAGTTGCCCCCGAGATCGAAGAAGTTGTCGTCGATTCCGACCCGGTCTCGGTCGAGTGCTGTGGCGAACGCCCGCACCGTGATCTGCTCCGTCGGGGTCCGCGGCGCGCGATACTGCGCGCGGGCGAGGTCGGCTTCCGGAAGTGTCGACCGGTCGATCTTCCCGCCGGAGGTGACGGGCAGTTCAGATAGCGTGACGAGCGTCGCCGGGATCATGTACCGCGGTAGTCGTTCTGCCGCGAAGTGCAGTACCTCGGCCGGCTCGAGCGTTTCGGGCCCGTCCGGGACCACGTACCCGACCAGTCGGTCGTCACGGGCCACCACCGCGGCTTGCGCGATCGCCGGGTGTCGCACCAGCGTGGCCTCGATCTCCTCGAGTTCGATGCGCAGGCCCCGTACCTTGATCTGAAAGTCTGCCCGACCGATGAACTCGGGTTCGGTGCGGCCGGATGTCTGTGTCCATCGCATCAGGTCCCCGGTGCGGTAGGTCCGTTCTCCGGGGGCGCCGACCGGATCGGCAACGAAGCGCGTGGCCGTCGATCCCGAGTCCCCGAGGTAGCCGCGGGCCAGCCCGAGGCCCGAAAGATACAGCTCCCCCACTGCGCCGGGTAGGGCGGATTGCAGACGGGAATCGAGCAGGGTCTCGGAGAAGCCGGGCATCGGAGCACCGACGGTGACGACGGCCCCGGGAACCAGCGGGTCCAGCAGATTCGACATCACCGTCGCCTCGCTCGGACCGTATCCGTTGACCATGCGACGACCCGATGCCCACTTCGCCACCAGCGACGGTGGACACACCTCTCCACCCACACTCACGAATGTCAGGTCCGGCAGGGTAACCGGATCGAGTGTCGTCAACACCGCGGGTGTGGTGTACAGGTGGGTGATGTCCGCAGCGGCGAGGAACCGCGCGAGGTCGATCCCCGCATCGGCCCCGGGCGGTGCCACGACGAGCCGTGCGCCCGCCGCGAAGGCGACGATCGATTCCAGCAAGGATGCATCGAACACCGGTGACACCAACTGCGCTACTCGCGAATCGGAGTCCGCGACGTCCGAGAGTCGGTCGATCAGATTCGCGATGCCACGGTGGGTCACAACCACCCCTTTGGGCGCCCCCGTCGATCCTGACGTGAAGATCACGTAGGCGCTGTGGTCGGCGCATACGGGAGCTGTACGGTCGGCGTCGGTGATGGTGGTGGCAGCGAATCCGTTCGAGGTCGAGTCGTCGATGCGCACCGTCGGCACCGTGCCGGGCAGGGTGTCCTCGTCGCCGCCGACGAGGACACACACCGGCCGTACTGCGGCGACTATTGCGGCGGTACGGTGTCCGGGATGGTCGGGATCGACGGGTACGTACACCCCTCCCGCCCGGATGACCGCGTACATCGCGACCAGTTGGTGACCCGACCGGCGCATCGCCACCACCACGGGTGTCTCCGGGCCGACTCCCCGCGAGATGAGCAGGCGTGCAACCCTGTTGACGCGGCTGTCGAAGTCTGCGTAGGTCCACTGCCGGTGACCGTCGACCACCGCGACGCTCTCGGCAACGCGGGCCGGCCGGGCATCGAGGAGGTCGTTCCACACCCTGCTCGGGGTCGGCGGGCGGGCGCGGTCCCCGGCGGCGCCCCGCACGGTGGTCCCGTCGGTTATGCGGAGCCGACCCAGGGGCAGGTCGGGCCGGGTCGCGATCGTGTCGAGCACCCTCACGACGTGCGCGAGGACTTCCTCGGCCGCCGCGCGCTCGAACAAGTCCGGTCGGTAGCTGAGTCGTAGCTGGAGTCGGGTGTCGCGGTGGACGATCAGGGTCAGTGGGTAGTGGCCGGAGTCTCGGGTGGTGACCTCGCGTATCTGCAGGCCGGCGAGGTCGATGGCGTCGGACAGTCCGGCACGGTCGATCGGGTAGGACTCGACCACGGTCAGCGTGTCGAACACCGCGGCCGGCCCCGCGACCCGGCCGATCTCGGCGAGCCCGAGGTGATGCCAGTCGAGGAGTTCCGTCTGTTCGGCGCGAATCCTCTCGACCAGTGCGGCGAGTGTCTCGTACGGGTCGAGCCGAACCCGGAGCGGCAGCGTGTTGATGAACAGCCCGATCATCTCTTCGATGCCTCGGATCTCGGCGGGCCGACCCGAGACGGTGGTGCCGAAGACGACATCGTCGCGTGAGGTGAGCGCGGCCAGCACGATCGCCCAGGCGACCTGCACCGCGGTGCCGGTCGTGACCGCGTGGTGGCGGGTGAACACGTCCAGGCGTCCGGTCGCGGTTGCCGGAAGGACCCCGCTCACGCTCTCGGAGAGGACGGTGACGGGTGCGCCCTGGGCGGCCGGAGCGAGCAGCGTCGGCTGGTCGAGACCGGCGAGGTATTTCGACCAACCGTCGCGCGCGGCCACGTGGTCCTGCTGCACGAGCCAGGCCAGATAGTCGCGATACGGGTGGACCGGAGGCAGCATCGAGGTGTCGGCGTCGTTCGCGTAGAGGGCAAGTATCTCGTTGAGCAGCAAGGGGGTGGACCAACCGTCGAGCAGGATGTGGTGATTGGTGACCACCAGCCGGAAGTCGCCCGGCGCCATCGTGATCAGGACCACCCGGATCAGCGGTCCGCGGGCCGTGTCGAACCGTTCTGCTCGTTCGGCGGCGCGCAGACGATCGAATTCGGTGGCGCGACGATGCTCGTCCAGTCCGCTCAGATCGCGCTCTCGTAGGGGGATGTCCACCTGGTCCTGCACGATCTGGATGGGTGGCTGCGCGCCGTCGAGCACGAAATTCACCCGCAGGGTGGGGTGCCGCGTCGTCAGCGTCGTGATGGCCCGGTGCAGGCGGGACGGATCGACCCGACCCGCGAGGTGCAGGATGAGTTGCACGGTGTAGGTATCGACCGATTCGGTCTGCAGGGCGTGGAACAGGAAGCCTGCTTGCAACGGTGTGCACGGCCACACGTCCTCGAGCCCCGGATATCGGTGCTCCAGTGCCTCGATCCGACGCTGGTCCAAGCGGACCAATGCTAGGTCCGAAGGCGTGCGACCACCCGCACCGGGGGCGACGGCGTGGTGGGCGAGGCCGGTGAGCATGTGTGTCCATCGGTCGGCCAAGTCGGCCACGTCGACCCGGGGAAGGACACCGGACGGGCAGGCGAACGTCGCCCGCAGTTCCGGGCCGGCCGGGGTGTGGGTGACTGCCGTATCGATCGCGAGCACCGCGGACACCGGCTGCGCGGGGTCGAGTCCGTGGCCGAGGTCGACGTCGGGATCCGGGAGCCACCCGGTCGCGTGGTCCGTCCCGGTCCCGGCGATCGTGCCCCGGTAGGTGAAGGTGAGCTGAGGTTCGGGCAGAGATTCGAGCGTCGGACCGGAGTTGTCGTCGAGGTAGCGCAGGATGCCGTATCCGATTCCGTGGTCGGGCACGGCGAGCAGTTGTTCCTTGACCGCCTTGAGCGCGGTTCCCGCGGCCGGGCCGCCGCAGGTGAGGTCGCCGAGGTCGATGCCTGTCAGATCCAGTGTCATCGGGTAGGCCGCGGTGAACCGGCCGACGGTCCGCGACAGGTCGGCGCCCGGGAGCACCTGTTCTTCGCGGCCATGTCCTTCCAGCCCGATGCGTACCCGCGGCAGTGTCGTCCCGCGGTCGGTCCGCCAGCTGATCACGGCGGCGGCGAGGGCGGTCAGGAGGCCGTCGAGCACGCCGCCGTGGATCACCGTGGGCACGGTGGTCAGCACTGTGGCGGTAGTGGCGGGCGGGAGGTCGACGGTGACGGTGACGGTGGTGGCGCCGACGTCGGTGTCCGGGTCGAGCGGTCTCCGCCCGAGCATGGGATCGGCGCCCGCGAGCATCGTGCGCCACAGGTCCAGCTCCGCGGTGCGGTTTCCCTGTCGCGCTTCTTCGACGAGGCCGTGGGCCCATCGACGCATCGAGGTGCTCACCGGCGCGAGATCCGGAACCGATCCGTCGACGAGCCGCCTCGATGCGATCGCCAGGTCGGCGATGAGGATCTGCCAGGACACCGCGTCGATCACGGCGTGATGGACCACCAACAGCAGCCGTGACTCGGTTCCGGTGTCGAACAGGACCGCCTGCAGCACCACTCCGCGGGCGGGGTCCAGTCGCCCGGCCGCCGCGGTCCGCGCGACGCCGACGAGGGACCCGAACTCGGGTCCGGTGACCGAATCGACCGGCACCCGCCGCAGTATCGACGCCGCCGGCACCGATCCGGTCGGCATCGTGACCAGACGCCACGCCTGTCCACCGGCGCCGGTGGACAGGCGTGCACGCAGCATGTCGTGTCGATCCAGCACGGCCTGCAGGGCCGCCTCCGGATTCGCCGGCGGGAGTCCGTCCGGGAGCGTCAGGAACTCCGATCGACAGAACCGCCGGGCGAGCCGTCCCGCGCCGACCAACCGTCGTGCGGCCGGGGTGAGCGGGATGTCGCCGACCCCTCCGCCGGGGAGTTCCGCGAGCGGCCGAGCAGCCGGCTCGGGCGTCGCGGCGACCGCGGCGAGCGCCGCGACAGTCTGGTGTTCGAACACATCCCGGGGGGAGAACACCACCCCTGTGGCCTTGGCACGCGCGACCAGCTGGATCGACATGATCGAGTCCCCGCCGAGCGCGAAGAACGAATCCCGCGCCCCGACGTGTTCCACTCCGAGCACCGCGGCGAAGAGGTGCGCCACGGTGCGCTCGAGCCGGGTCGCCGGCGGTACATACTCGTCGCCGCGCGAGGCGAAGTCCGGTGCGGGTAGCGCCCCCCGATCGAGCTTGCCGTGCACCGTCACGGGCAGCTCAGCCATCCGGACCAGCGCAGCCGGGACCATGTAGTCGGGCAATCGTTCGGTGAGGTATCGGCGGAGGTCGTCGATCCGGGTGCTTGCGACGGGATCGTTGACGTACCCGGCGAGTCCGTCGACGCCGCGTGCCGGGTGGTAGACGCCGGTCCACGCGGGTGCGGCCTGGCCGGCGGCCGGTCCGTCACCGATGACAACGATGTCCATCAGTCCGGGTTCGGGCGACCACGTCACCGCGACCCGGTATCCGAGGTCCGCGCCGAGCGTATCGCAGCGGTGCGGCAGGATGCCGTCGGACTCGGTGGTGTCTCGGCGCAGAGTCCGGATCGGGGTGTGTGCGGGTGCGCCCTCCAGGGCGGTGACCGCGGCGACGGCGGGGCCCAGACCGGCGCGCGGGACGCCGGTGATGCGTACTGTGCGCGGGCGCGCGGTGCGCAGGTACTCACCGACGGCGTCGAGGGTCCCGAACCGCTCCCACGGTTGCTGCGGCACCTCGGCGAGGCAGCGGAGCCGATCCGGTGCGGTGTGCAGCACGGCGGCGTATCGATACAGGCTCAGTTCGTTGATCGCCCGCATCCGGCTCAGCTGGACATCGACGCCGGTGACACCGGTGACGTGCCGTGGCAGTGCAGTGAAGAACTCGGGGGCGAGCATCAATTCGCGTTCGGCGAGGGCGGCGCGGCGGACGCGTTCGCGTATCGTGCCTGCGGTGTCGTTGCCGTCGGCGCGGGCCAGTTCCACACCGGTGGTGCAGTGCTGCAGCAGGGTCAGGTTCCGTATATCCCCGAGATACACGGTGCCGCCCGGCGCCAGCAGCGGCAGAATCTTGCCGAGCACGTCGAGGAGGTACGCGGCGTCGGGGAAGTACTGGATCACCGAGTTGAGCACGACGGTGTCGAAATGGTGTTCGGGCAGACCGTCGGTCACGTGGGCTGGTTGCACGCGCAGTTCGATCCGCTCCACCCACGGTTGCCCGGCCACGGCTGCGCGGAGGCTGTCGATGGTCGCTGCCGAGAAGTCCGTCGCCTGGTACTCGTCGCATTCGGGGGCGAGTTCGGCGAGTAGAAGTCCTGCGCCGACCCCGATCTCGAGGACGCGGCGGGGGCGCAGCCGGCGGATCGCGTGCACCGTGGAATCACGCCACTGTCGCATCTCGGCGACGGGAATCGGCTGTCCGGTGTCGCTGGTGGTCCAGCCGCTGAAGTCCTCTCCGAGGCGCGGGGTGTGGCTGGCTGCGTCCTGGTGGTCACGCGTCGCGGAGTACACGTCGTCGTACAGCGCTCGCCAGCGCTCGACGGTCTCGGTCGCTCGCTCGGGATCGGGGACGAGGGTGCGGTCGCGGTCCAGGACCACGTATCCGATCAGGTGTGTGCCCGTGCTGCCGCCGGGTGTGTCGCGGGCAACGACTGCGGCACGCGCGACGGCGGGGTGGGCGGCCAGGACCGCTTCGATCTCCCCGGGCTCGATCCGGAATCCGCGGATCTTGATCTGCTGGTCGACGCGTTCGATGAATTCGAGGTGTGGGACGGAGTCGCGGTCGGCGTGCTCGCGGTGAACCCACCGCACGAGGTCACCGGAGCGGTACATCCGGTGACCCGGTACCCCGAATGGGCACGCAACGAACCGGGTTGCGGTCTGCACCGGTCGGTCACGGTAGCCGCGACCTACCCCTGCACCGGTGATGTACAGCTCTCCCGGCACACCGAGCGGAGTCGGTTGCAGGCCGGCATCGAGCACGAACACGCGCACGCCGGGGATCGGTGTCCCGATCGGTACCGGGGTGGCAGTCGTGCCGTCCGGGCGGGAGCTGTCGTGCGCGGGTACCGCGTAAGCGGTGGTGCACACGGTTGCTTCCGTCGGTCCGTACGCGTTGACGACCACCGTCGCCGGGTGCTGCGCGCCGAAGCGTGCGACGGTCGCCGGTGACAGCACCTCACCGGCGGTGACCACGTGGCCGACCCGATCCCATGTGTGAGCCGGCACGTTGCCGGGGTCGGCGAGGGCGTGGAACAGGGGGGTCGCCGCGAATATCGACGTCACACCATGCGTGGTGATCGTCTCCGCGATGTCGGAGGGGTCGGCTGTTCCGGGCGGGGCGAGTACGAGTTCCGTTCCGCCGAGCAGAGCCGGCCAGATCTCGTACACCGACGCATCGAATCCGGGTGAGGCGGTCATGGCCGTCCGGGTGTGGGGTCGATGCGGTAGCCAGCCGTTCGTCACCAGATGAACGAGGTTGCGGTGCGTGATCGCGACGCCTTTGGGAACGCCGGTCGAGCCGGAGGTGTAGATGGTGTACGCGGTGTTCTCGGGGTGGAGCGACGCAGTTCGGTCCGCATCGGTGACAGGTCGGCAATCCTCCGTCAGCTCGTGGGTGTGCGGGGTGCCCGTGGCGTCGAGCAGCACCAGCGGATGATCTCCGGCGGTGAGATTCCGTGCGCCGGCGGTGTCGGTGAGGACCACGTGTGGCGCGGCGTCGGCGAGGATGTAGGCCGTCCGCCGGCTCGGATAGTTCGGATCCATCGGAAGATACGCACCGCCCGCGGCCGAGACGGCCAAAAGCGCCACGATCAGTGCTTCCGATCGGTCCATCACGACAGCGACCACCGCTTCGGGTCCCACGCCCATGCCAATGAGCAGTCGTGCGAGCCGGTTCGCGCGGGCGTCGAGTTGTCGGTAGGTCCGGTGCTCGGCGCCGGCGGTGAGTGCCACCGCATCCGGAGTGGTCGATACCCGGGCACCGAACAGCTCCGGCACCGTGCCCGTCGGGATCGCGGTCGCCGAACCGCTCCACAGCTCGACGAGCAGCCGCCGCTCCCGCGGGGAGAGCAGATCGACCACGTCGAGTCGTCCCCGCGGGGACCGCAGCAGGGCGTCCAGCACCCGCAGGTAGCGGTCCGCGAGTTGTTCGACGGTGTCGCGGTCGAAGTGATCGGTTGCGTACTCGATCGTCCCGCGCAGCGTGTCGGTTTCTTCGGACTCGGTGTCAGCGGACAGGCTGACGTACAGATCGACCCGGGCGGCCTCGGTCGGGATCGGAATGACCTCGACGTGCAGGCCGGGGTGATCGAGCCGGGGCAGCGGATTGTTCTGCAACGCGAACGCGACCTGGAACAGCGGGTGGTGTGCGGTGGATCGGGCCGGATCGAGCAGTTCGACGAGCCGCTCGAAGGGTGCGTCTTGATTCTCGTAGGCGGCCAGTGCTTTTCCTCGAACCTGGTCGAGCACGTCGAGGAAATCCTGTGCCTCCGCCAGGTCCACCCGCAGGACCCAGGTGTTGACGAAGAAGCCCACCAGATCTGTCAGTGCCTCGTCGGTGCGGCCCGCGACCGGCCCCCCGATGGTGATGTCGTCGCCTGCGCCGAGTTTGTGCAGGAGCACGGCCAGCGCCGATTGGTACACCATCGACGCTGTCGCTCCCCGCGAGCGGGCGAGGTCCTCGACCGCGGTCCGGACACTCGATGCGACGGTGAACTGCACCTGCCCGCCCCGGAACGACTGGACTGCGGGCCGGGGCCGGTCCGACGGCAGTCGCAGGCACTCCGGGGTGCCGGCCAGTTCGTCACGCCAATAGGCGAACTGGCCCGAGAGCACGCTGTGCGGGTCGTCCTCGTTGCCCAGCATGTCGCGCTGCCACATCGTGTAGTCGGCGTACTGCACGGGCAGCGGGTCCCAGCCCGGTTCGGTCCCGGCCGAGCGTGCCGCATACGCGTCGAGCAGGTCGCGGACCAGCGGGACCATCGATGCCCCGTCACCGGCGATATGGTGCAGCACGAGCACCAGCACGTGGACCGTGGTGCTTTCGCGCAGGAGCAGGGCCCGCACCGGGATCTCGGTCGACAGATCGAACGGACGCCACGCCTGTGCGTGCACCGCATCGGCGACGCCGTCGGGCGGCACCGCCGTCACCGGCACCGACGGTGCTGCGCGTGTGATCGACAGGATTTCCTGGTAGGCAATTCCGTCCGCCTCGCCGAACACCGTGCGCAGGCTCTCGTGTCGGGCGACCACGTCGGCGAAGGCCGCTTCCATGGCCGCATGGTCGAGCCGCCCGGTCAGCCTCGCTGCCATCGGGATGTTGTACGTCGCCGAACGGCCTTCGTAGCGGTGGAGGAACCACAAGCGGGTCTGTGCGTAGGACAGGGGGATTCGCGGTCGCCGGGGTTGCGGGACCAACGGTGTCCGGGCGACGCCGCACTCGGCGAGTCGCGGTACGAGGCCCGCCACGGTCGGTGCTTCGAAGATCGCGCGGATCGGAACCTCCGCGTGCAGTGTCGAGCGCAGCCGTGCGATGAGCCCGGTCGCCACCAGCGAGTCTCCACCGAGGTCGAAGAAATTGTCGTCGAGGCCGATCCGGTCCGGCGCTACACGCAGTGTTTCCGCGAACACACCGACCAGCGTCCGTTCCAGACGGCTGCGCGGCGCCCGGTACACGGCGCCGCGGATCTCAGGGGCAGGTAGGGCACTTCTGTCGAGCTTTCCGTTGGCAGTCAGTGGCATCCGGGTCAGCGGCACCACCGCGGCCGGGACCATGTATTCCGGGAGTGTCGCGGCGACCGCGGAACGCATCGCCGTCGGATCCGATGTGACGCTTGTGCGCGGGACGACGTAGGCCACCAGGCGGCTCGTGGTCTGATCGGCGCGAACGACGACCGCGGCCTGCGCCACTTCCGGCAGGTGCAGCAGCGCGGCCTCCACCTCGCCGAGTTCGACGCGCCGCCCACTCAGCTTCACCTGTAGGTCGGCGCGCCCCAGATAGTCGAGTTGCAGATCGTCGAGTTGCACATCCGTCACCGCGGTCGGCGACGCCCCGGATCCTGCGACCCACCGCATCAGATCGCCGGTGCGGTACATCCGCTGTCCCGGCGACCCGAACGGGTCGGCGACGAACCGCGTCGCGGTCAGTCCGGGCCTGCGGTGGTAGCCGCGAGCGAGTGCTGGGCCTGCCGGATAGAGTTCGCCGGCCACCCCCACCGGCACGGGGTGCAGGCGCCCGTCGAGCACGAGTGCGTCGAACCCCGGGCCGGGCCCCCCGACAGTCACCGGCTGTCCCGGTTCCAGCTCTGCCGACGCCATCTGCACGGTGGTTTCACTGGGCCCGTATCCGTTGACCATCCGGCGACCGGGTGCCCAGCGCGCCACCAGCCACGGCGGGCACTCCTCACCCCCGACGCTGATGAAGGCGAGACCCGTCGCGGCGTCCGGATCGAGTGTGGCGAGCACCGCCGGTGTGGTGCACAGGTGGGTGATCCGTTCGGCCCCGAGCAGTCGCTCGAGTTCGACCCCGCCGTAGACGGTTGTCGGCCCCACCACCAGATGCGCGGCCGCCCCGAACGCCACGAGCATCTCGAAGACCGACAGATCGAAGCTCGGGGACGTACCGTGCCACACTCGGGCGTTCGAATCCGCCAAAGTCCTGGTGTGTGCCACGAGGTTCGACAGTCCCCGGTGGGTGACCGCGACGCCTTTGGGGGTGCCGGTCGATCCGGAGGTGTAGATCAGATACGCGGGGTGGTCGGCCCGAACGGTCGCGCGCCGATCGGTGTCGGTCACCGGCACCGGCGAGTGCCGCGCAACGGCCTCCGCCGTCTGGGGGTCGTCGACCACCAGCCACGGCACGGCGTCGGACATCCGGCTTCGCTCCTCGGCCGTGGTGAGGCCGAGCACCGCGCGGCAGTCGCGGAGCATGTACTCGATCCTGTCCCGGGGGTAGGCGGGGTCCACGGGCACGAACGCAGCCCCGGTCTTGGCCACGGCCCATGCTGCCGTCACGGACTCGACCGATCGGGACATCCCGATCGCCACGTAGCGTTCCGGTGCGGCGCCCCGTGCGATGAGCAACCGGGCGAGCTGCCTCGCCGCGCGGTCGAGTTCGCGATACCGCATGGCGGTCGAGCCGCTCGACAGCGCGACGGCGTCCGGGTGCAGCGCTGCCGCGGACGCGAGGATGTCCGGCAGCAGTCGGGGCGCGACGGGTGTTGCTCCGCTCACCGGTACCAGCGCCCGGTGCTCACGCGGGTCGAGGAGGTCGATGTCGCCGACGGGCACGGACGGGTCGGCGACAACGGCCTCGAGGATCCCTACGATCCGGCGGGCGACGCTGCGGACGGCGGCGGCGTCGTGGGCGTCGGTGGCAAACCTGAGGTGGAGGGTGAGTCCGGTGGCCGCGTCGAGGCCGCTGGGTTCGGTCACTGTGCCGCGGTGGTCGGTCACCGTCAGGATGAGATCGACGTCGCCGAGGATGGTGGCGGGTCCGGTGGGCGCCGCCGCGTGCGTCATCGATGGTTCCGCGATGCCGTGGTGCGCGAGGACGATCCGGAACAGTGGTGCGTGAGACCCGTTGCGGGTCGGCGCCAGTGCGTCGAGCAGGCGCTGCGCCGGCACGTCGGCGTGGGCACGGACCTCACCACGTGCCCTGTGGACGTCGTCGAGCAGCTCGGAGAATCGGGTGGCCGGGTGCACCGTGGTGCGCAGTGGCAATGCGCGGCGCTGCGTGGTCGCACCGTTCGATCGGGACCCGGCGACAGCGGGCACGACGGTTCCGACGACGACGTCGTCGGTGTCCCCGATCCGGGCGAGCCACACCGCAGTCGCGGCGTGCAGTAGGTCGTGCCAATCCGCGCCGTGGTGATCGGTGAGTGTGGCTATCGCGTGCTGTAGTCGGGCGTCGAGCCGGTGTTCGACGGCTGCCCAGGAGTGTGGGCTTCCGGGGGGATTCACCGCGGTGGTGGCCGGACCGCGTGCACTCGACGAGGCAGCGGGCGCCGGCGCTCCGGCGAGTACCGTCATCCAGTGGTCGAGCAATGCGGTGTCGCGGTAGCGTGCCGCGGCCGCGGACGCGCTCGCCGGATGGATCTCGCTGAGGGGCGTCTGTGGGTCGGCGGTGGCGAATTCTTCGAGGATCTGCGTAATCTGCTCGCTTTGCGCGGCCACAGCGTCCGGGCGGTATCGGTTCGGATTCGCGCGGAATTCGATCGCGGTTCGGGTGGGTGTTCCGGCGCGGTGGACGGTGATCAACCGGTCTCCGACCGGGCCGCGGGACAGCACGTGGGGTGTCCCGCGGGTCGCACCGAGCACCGGTTGTCGGTCGAAGAGCATCACGTTCACGAGGGGAACCGAGAAGCGGGACACCGGTTGGGACGCGGCTCGGTGGATGTCCTCGATCCCGCAGCCCTGGTGCCGCAGGGCCCCGACCAGTTCGATCTGCATCCGGCGGACCGTGGCCTCGAGGGTGTCGTTCGGCAGGATCCGCATCCGCAGGGGTACGACGTTCACCAGCATGCCTGCGGAGCGGCGCAGTTCCGCGGTTGTCCGCGCCGACACGGGAATGTTCACGAGCACGTCGCGCCGACCGGACATGCGCGAGAAGCAGCATGCGAAGGCCGCGAGTACCAGCGCGGCGGGGGACGCCCCTCGTATTCTCGTCGACTCCGCCAGGCCAGTGGCGGCCGCATCCGACAGTTCGGTGTGCATGGTGATGCTCCGCACGGCCGGCGGCACAGGCGGCTCCTCGTTCGGATCGGGAAGGTCTCGGATCCGGTCCGCCCAGTACTGTTGGTCGGCGACGAAACGTCGCGACGCGCGGTACCGCCGGTCCTTCTCGTACAACGTCCGCAGGTCTGCGGGCGCCTTTCGCTGTGCGCCCTGAGCGGCTCCTGCTGCCGAGTACAGTTCCGCGCCGTGGTCGAGCAGGATCATCGCTCCGTAACCGTCGAGCGCGATGTGGTGGGCCTTGACGTAGATGAGGTAGTCGGTGTTGCCGGTGCGGAGAACGACGATGCGGCACAATCGGTCGGACAACAGGTCGATGGGGGTCTCGACGTCTCGGCGGAGCCATTCGTCCGCTACCGCTCTCGGATCGTCGTCGCCGCGGAGATCGAATACTTCGGTCTCGAATCCGAGGCTCTTGTCGATGATCTGGAAGGGTGTGCCGTCGACCTCGGTCAGACGCAGGAACACTGTCTCGAACTCGCGGCCCGCTCTCGTCGACACCGACCGCAACAGGTCGAGGTCGAGGTCGCCGTGAAACTCCACATATTGCGCTATGACGAACGGGACCTCGGGAACGAGTTGCTGCGCGAGCCAGATGCCGTGCTGTGCGGGCGTCAACGGGAATGCACCATCGGGAGGCCGGGCCTCGCCGAAACTGTGGTTGCGGCGTGCAACTGACGTGGCCATGTCGGCCCCCTTCACATGGAAACCGTTGTCGTCGATGGTTGTGGTCGATCACGCCGCCGCGTCGCGGCATCGCCCTCCTCCGACGGAGGACGAAAACGGGAAGTACAGGCGGACGACGACGCCGTGCTGTATGTCCGTCAGAATAGGCGGCTGTACAGTTGCGCGGCAACACCTCACGCGGGACCGCTCCGAGATGCACGGGGCGATGGCGGCGTCACGGGTCAGCGTTCACGGTGGGGTAATTCGCCCATTCAGGGCTTATACTGAGAGTTTGTTTGTATGCCTGGATCCTTTTCCATGGTGGTTGTATTGTCGAATAACAGACTCGAAGCGCCATGGAGTGATCGTTGGCCACCGCGTACGGACCGTTCCCTCCCGGGACCGGGGCAGGACCCCCGGGCTCCGCGACCGAATCGGCGCCGCAAATCCGAATGCATTGAGGCAGAGCTTCTTTCATAGGGGGTTTTCATAGGGGGACTGTTCATATCGTTGTCGAGTCACATCACGCCGCGGCGCCGGGATCGCGGCGCACCGCCGCTCGCAGCGACTCCCCACCCATCGCGTGCACGCGATCATGGTGCACGCTCGATACCCCGGTATCACACGATGAAACCGAGTGCACCACAACCTGATCGAGGATCCTCGCCCACGAGACAGGTCTGCGATTCCCCGACCGGGAGCAAGGAAGCCGACATGCCGATCCAGAAACGAGTGGGGACTCGGTCGGGCACCGCATGGGTGGATCTGCTCGAGGAGCAGTCCGAGTACGCGCACGAACCGACCGCGCACCTCCTGCGATCCTGGGTGAGCGAGTACCTCACCGCGCCCCACCCGGATCTCGGCCGGGACGGTCCGGTGTGCCCCTTCGTCCGCTCCTCCCTCGCCAGGCAGCTCTTCGGCGTGGCGTTCGTGCACGGAGCAGACGTAAGCGCGACCACTCTCGCCACGATCGTGGCAGATCAGTTCGACATCTACCTCGATCTCGCCCGCCCCAACGACAAGGATCGCAGCCTGAAGACACTGGTCACGGTCCTTCCCGATCTCACCGACTTCACTGTCATCGACGTCGTTCACGCCGATTGCAAGCCGCTGTTCGTCGGCCACGGCTGCATGCTCGGCCAGTTCTACCCCGGTTGCCCACAGCCCGGCCTCTGGAACCATGATTTCCACCCGCTGGATGCACCACTTCCGATGCTCGTGGCGCGCAATATGATGACGACCGACTTTCCGTTCCTGATGGCTCGCCAGGAATGGCTTCGTGCGTACTTCAAGAAGTTCGCCCCCGGCTTGCCGAGCGTGCTGCGAGCCGACCTGGCGATGCGGATGACCTACGACGGCGACGCGGTGGATGCGATCACATCGCACCACGCTCTGACCGCGAACGATCCTGCGCAATGACGTGCGCGCCGGCCTTGGTCTCGGATCCACCCGAGGTCCGGGTGTCATGACAATCAACGAGAAGGGAAGAAGGTACGGACGATGAAGTACGTAGTGGAGTGGGAAAGCCGGTCCGGCGGATCGGCAGTCGACAGAGAACCGGACGTGCAGCGTCTCCTACAGGTGTTCTCGAAGTGGGCACCGCCGGAGAGCGCTACTTTCCACCAGTTCGTGAGCCGTCTCGATCTCGGTGGCGGGTTCGCCGTCGTCGAGTCGGACAACCCTGCAGACGTGGCCGACGGGCCCACGAAGTTCTCCCCGTTCTTCGACTTCCACGTGTATCCCGTGGTCGACGTCGCCGAAGGTGTGCGAATTCTCCAGGAAGGAGCGGAGTTCCGCAGCTCCATCGACTGACCCTCCATCGATCGACACTGGAATGGCCGCTGCCCCACGTCAACGGGCCGGCACCAGCACCGTCCCGGCGCCGCGCACCGCCTCGACGTCGACCGGCAATGGCCGGAGCGGTTCTCCGTCGGCATAGACGGTGATGCCGGGGCACTCGAGCCGCACCTCTCGCGCGCGGCGCACCATCACCTCGGGCAGGTCGATGTGGGTGCCCCGGTAGACCGTCGGGAACAGACGCAGGAGGCGAGAACGGTTCGCCGAGGTGGCAACCACCACATCGAGCAGACCATCGTCGAGCAGCGCACCAGGTGCGATTCGCATGCCGCCCCCGTAGGTGGAGGCGTTGCCGACAGCCACCAATGTTGCGTCGAGTTCGAGGGCCGGTTCGTCGTCGAAGGTGATCCGGTACGGCAGGAGCCGCAGGTTCACCAGTTCGACGACTGTGGCGGCGTTGTATCGCAGTCGACCGCGCGGCCACTTCATGCGGTTGGCACGATCGGTGACGAGAGCGTCGAAACCTCCCGCGAGCACAGTGCCGAACCACTGGGCGGGCCCCTGGGTCGAGGAGACTCGGCCCAGATCGATGGTTCGTCGCCGACCGGTGGCCACCACATCGGCTGCTTCAGCCGGGTCGGCGGGGATCCCGAGGACGCGGGCGAGATCGTTTCCAGTTCCGGCAGGGATGATCCCGACGGGCGTGCCCGTGGTGGCGGTGGCCTGCCACGCCTGCCAGACGATGCCGTCGCCGCCGACAGCGACGACCGCGTCGATGCCGTCGTCGACCGCGTGTCGGGTGAGTGCGATCGACTCGTCGACCGAATCGGCGGCGATGTGAGTGATGCGCCGTCCGTGCACGCGCAGTCGTGTGCTGGCAACCGCGAGCGTGTGGAGGGCATCGGCGCCTGCGGTCGGGTTGCTCAGCACCACAACCGAACCGGTGGTCAAGGGATTAGCTTTCCGGGATTGAGGATGTGGTGCGGATCGAGCGCGTTCTTGATGGCACGGAGCACGTCCACGCCGCAGTCTCCTATCTCGTCCGTCATCCACGGCAGATGGTCGCGTCCGACGGCGTGATGGTGGGTGAGGGTTCCACCGGCAGCGACGATCGCCGTGGTGGCCGCCTGCTTCGCCGCGGTCCACTGCGCGACCGGGTCGTCGGCCTGTGCGCACACGATGGTGAAATACAGCGATGCGCCGGCCGGATAGGTGTGCGAGATGTGGCACATCACCAGCGGCGGGGTGCCGCCTTCACGAAGCGTGTCCGTGAGCGCCTCGGTGACCGCGACACGTAACCGTGGCAGGTTCGACCAGGTGGTCGCAGTTTCGAGCGTCTCCGCGAGGGCACCCGCCTGCAGTAGCGCGTCCCGCAGGTGGGGTGCGTCGAATCGTCCCTGCTCCCACTGGCGGGCAGGCCCCGCTCCGAGGTCCTCGCCTCCTGCTGCCTGGGCGATGTCCTGCACTGCTGCACCACGGTCGCGCACGTAGCGCTCGTCGCCCTCGATCGTGGTCACGGCAAGACATCCGCCTGGCGATGTACGTCCGATGTCCTTGTGCAGGGCGAGGTTGAGGCCTGTCTCGGCTTCATCCGAGAGCCGGAGCACGGTCGGCGGCAGGCCGCTCTGGACGAGAGTGCGGAGTGCGTCCGCGCCGGTGGCGAAATCGGGGAAGCGCCATGCCCGGTGCTCGACGACGGCGGGGACGGGATGGATCCGGACACCGACGTCCGTGATGATTCCGAAGGTCCCCTCGGAACCGAGGAAGAGTTGTCGCAGATCCGGGCCGGCTGCGGAGGCGGGTGGGTGGCCGACCCGAAGGGTTCCGCGGGGTGTGGCCACCGTCATGTGTTCGACCATGTCGTCGAATCTCCCGTATCCAGCGGAGGCCTGGCCGGAGGAGCGAGTTGCGGCGAACCCCCCGATGGTTGCGTGGCGAAAACTCTGCGGGTAGTGACCGAGCGAGAAACCGTGGGTACCGAGCAACTCTTCGGCCTGCGGCCCGGTGGCCCCGGCCTGCACAGTGGCGATGCGGGAGACGGGGTCGAGATCGGTGAGTGCGTTCAATCGCCGGAGATCCACCGCGATCACTGCGGATAAGCGGCCGGAATCGGGATCGACTCCCCCGACGACGCTGGTACCGCCGCCGAATGGGACAACCGCGATCGACTGTGCTGCACAGTACTCGAGGAGGGTCAGGACCTCGTCGTGATCTGCGGGGAGAACCACCGCGTCCGGTGCCGTCTGCGGATCGGAGGCCTGCCGATGCAACAGGTCCGGGGTGCTTTTACCGCCGGCGTGACGCAGGCGCGTGGCGTGGTCGTCGAGGACGTGCTCGGCGCCGAGGAGGCGAACGAGGCCCGCTCGATGCTCCGGGGCGAGTCGTCCCGAGGTGAGCCGGACGTCGGATTCGGCGAGCGGGGCCCGGCGGCTATGGATTCCGAGTGCCTGCTCGAGCAGGGTGTGCACTTCGGGGCCCAGGTCGGTTCGATGGTCGGCCGTCCCCCACGCGTCCCACTCCATATCCGGTGCGGGGTGGCCGGGTCGCTGGGGCGTGAAGCTCTCAGTCATGCGTTACAGTTTTACATATGCCGCTAGTTCGTAACGACACATTCGGTGATGCGGTGCTCCCGCAGCACCCGATGTCACCCGAGCCGGAACGCCCCGGCGACAGCATCGAGGACAAGATCCTCGACGCCGCCCGCTCGTGCCTACTCGACTTCGGGCTACGCCGCACCACCCTCGCCGAGATCGCTCGACGTGCAGGCGTCAGCAGGCCCACCGTCTACCGCCGATGGCCGGATACCGACGCGGTACTCGCCGACCTGCTCACCCGAGAGATCCGCGCCGCACTTCCCGACACGCACGGTGTCGGACCCACCCGCCCGATCCTGGTGTCTGCGGTCGTCTCCGCTTCCTACGACCTCGGCACCCACCCGATCTTCGAGAAAGTGCTGCGCACCGACCCGGAAGTGTTCATCACGTACATCGTCGACCGGCTCGGCACCAGCCAGCGCCTCATCCTCGATGCTCTCGTCACCGCGGTCGAACGGGGCCAGGACGATGGTTCGATTCGCCCCGGTGATCCCCGCGCACTTGCCGCGTTCATCCTTCTCACCGCGCAATCGACGGTGCAGTCCGTCCGCATGATCAGCGAAGTCGTCGACCATCGAGCACTACTCGACGAGCTCGGCCATGCCATCGATTCCTACCTCGCCCCCATCGAAAGGCACCGATGATGACCCCCACCGGGTCGAGCGCTCTGAACGCCACCCGCCGCACCCGCGAGCTCGAGGAACTCGGCGAGCACCCCACCGTCGACGTCCTCGTCGTCGGCGGTGGCGTCACCGGAGTGGGTGTCGCCCTCGATGCCGCCAGCCGAGGATTGAGCGTCGTTCTCGCCGAACGCCACGACCTCGCGTTCGGCACCAGTCGCTGGAGCTCGAAACTCGTACACGGCGGATTGCGTTACCTTGCCTCGGGCAACGTCGGCATCGCCCGCGAGAGCGCCGTCGAGCGCAACATCGTCATGACGCGTACCGCGCCACATCTCGTGCGACCTCTTCCTCAACTCGTGCCGCTCCTTCCGTCCGTGGGTGTCGCCGAAGCAGCATTGGTCCGCACTGGCTTCCTCGCCGGCGACGCGCTGCGCGCCACCGCAGGAACACCGGCCACCGTTCTTCCGCGATCCCGGCGTGTCAGCGCGAAGCGGACCGCAGCACTCGCCCCGGCCGTTCGGCGGACCGGGCTCCGCGGCGGCCTCCTCGCCTACGACGGTCAACTGGTCGACGACGCGCGGTTCGTCGTCGCGCTCGCCCGCACTGCCGCCGTGTACGGGGCACGGATCCTCACCCGCGTCGAAGCCCGCGACGTCACCGGCTGGGGCGCCACGCTCCGCGATACCCTCACCGGCAGCGACATGCAGATCGGGGCTCGCGCCGTCGTGAACGCCGCCGGAGTGTGGGCCGGTCTAATCGACCCCACCATCCGGCTGCGGCCCAGCCGCGGTACCCATCTCGTGCTCGATTCGGCGGCACTCGGGAACCCGACCGCCGCGCTCACAGTGCCGATCCCGGGCGAGCGCAACCGCTTCGTGTTCGCCTTACCTGCCCAACTCGGCCGCGTCTACCTCGGATTGACCGACGAGGAGGCGCCGGGTGAGCTGCCGGACGTGCCAAAGGGCAGCGACCGTGAGATCGAGTTCCTGCTCGACACGGTCAATACGGTGCTCGCGACACCGCTGACCCGCGACGACGTCCTGGGTTCCTTCGCCGGGCTCCGCCCGCTGCTCGACACCAGCGCGTCCGGCGCCGGGGGTTCGACAGCCGACCTCTCACGCGAACACGCCGTGCTCCGGACGGAAGGCGCGCCGATCGGCATCGTCGGCGGCAAACTTACCACCTACCGGAAGATGGCCGAGGACGCCGTCGACGCAGCCATCGACGTGGCCGGACTGACCGCGACGCCGTGCCGTACCCGGCACCTGCCGACGGTCGGTGCCGCCCACCCCGCAGCGCTCCGCGCAATGACGGCGCCGCAGTCGCTGGTACAGCGCTACGGAACCGAGGCGTCACTCCTCGCGGCCGACCGAACGCGGATGGAACCCATCGCACCCGGGATCGACATCACGAGAGCGGAAGTGGAGTTCGCAGTGAGTCACGAAGGCGCACTCGACGTCGACGACGTACTCGATCGTCGCACCCGAATCGGATTGGTCCCGGCGGAGCGAGCGCTCTCCGAGGAACCGGTCGCCGCTGCGTTCCGATGAAACCGGTGGGTCGGACGCACCCTCACATACCCCACCCAGGCCGGCAAACCTCAGCGCGTCACAGCAGCCGACAACCCGGCCAGCGCCTGCTCGAGATGAGCGGGCCATTGGTGCGGGTCGATCCTGTGTACCGCCGACTCGCTGGGGAAGGCACTGGAGATCACCACATCCGGCGTGAGCGTGCCCAGCAGCCGCAGGCTGTCGGCCAGAGTGCGGGCGTCGCTGAAGCTTTCGATGTACCCCGCCGCCCATTCTCCTGACGCACCGACGAACAGCGTGTCGCCGGTGAACAGGTAGCGCGCTCCGTCGGCACCCGGAACCAGATAACAGACACTCCCGACGGTGTGCCCCGGTGTCGGAATCACCTCCACTCCATTGTCATCGGTGTGCCGCTCCTTCAGCGGGACGTCGATGTGCGCATGCCGGCCGATCGCGTCGGCTTCCGCCGCCGGAGCGCGCAACTTCGAACCGAACCGCTCGGCGATCCTTCCGAGCATCGGGCCGGCTTCGTCCTCATGAGACAGATACTGGTCAGTGATTCCGCCTCGCTGCTCCAACTCGGCGAAGTCGGCTTCACCCGCGACCGAGTAGAACAGCACGTTGTGGTTGCCGGTCCACAGGTAGGCATGGGTGGTCAGCCCGGGAAACGGATTGTCTTGTCGCGTTTCCCACAGGTCGGGCAATACTTTCCGCATCGTTGCTCCTTCTCGTTGTCGATGTTGAACGACAACTCCACGGTGCAACCTCGAGTCGACTCGAGGTCAAGGTCGGCGGATCTGCATGCATTCCATTCCCGCACCCACCCTGTGTTCCCGCGCGCGCAATCACGCGAGCGGGAAGCCAACACGCGCGCGCGAAGCTTGTCCCATCGTCGAATTCCGGACACGGCAATCCAAGGCCGCGTCCGCTACGGTGTCCGAGTGTTGTCCACTGCACGTACCTGGTGGCGGCCGCTCCGGCGGTCGTGACCATTACGCGTGTCCCGAGTCGCCTTCCGCTGGCGGCCGGCCCTGAGAGACAGAGGACGTCAGTGCAGGCGGCTCCCGAGACGACGGCATCACCACTGACATTCGTAGCGTCGACTACGAGTTCCAGGCCGGTGCCAACGCGATGCTCGTGTGCATTCGGGACTCTGATCCGCGATGACTGCCTTTCAGGTGTAAGAGAGGAACGATTACGGAATCACCAGGACCGGTACCGCACCGGGATCCACCAGCGCCGACGCACGGTGGTGAGCAGCGACCAACTCGTTCGCAGTCTGTCGCGGCGGCACCCGATCGAGCAACCAACGCTCGACCAGCAGCGCGACCTTGGCCAGCATCTCGGTGCGCAACCGCAGGAACGACTCCTCCGGATCGTCACCGACCTGACCGAGCAGCACCCACCACGCCCAGGCGACAGCCCCGGCGTTGGCAACGAAATCCGGAACCACCGGAATGCCTCGCCCGATCAGTACCGCCTCGGCTTCCGGGGTCGTCGCAGCATTCGCGGCCTCGACCACGGCCTTCGCGGCGACCCGGTCGACATTGTCCGTCGTGATCGCATACGAGATCGCGGCGGGGACGAAGATGTCTGCCGGGATACCGATCACGGCGGTGCTCGGCAACTGCTGAACATGCGCCGGGATCCGGGTGCGGTCGATCTCCCCATAGGCGTCGCGCAGGTCGAGCAGAGCCGGGATGTCGAGACCGTCGGCACAGTACAACGTGCCCGCAGCATCGGCGACAGCGATCACGCGAACGCCCGCTTCATGCAGATACCACGCGGCCCCACCTCCCATGGTGCCGATGCCCTGGATCGCGACGGTCGTCTCGGCCGGGGCCCATTCGTGCGCGTGCATGCTGCCGATGCAGGCCTGCGCAACGCCGTACCCACCGACCACATCTCCGAGCAGGAAACCACCGGTCACCGGCGCGTTCAATGCGGCCCGCACGCGCTGCAGCGTCCGTTCCGGATCCTGCGAGCGTCCGATCGCAGCGTGATAGGACTGCTGGAGTCCGAGTCGCGCAAAGACGTCGTCGATCAGATGCTGAGGCACTCCCAAGTCCTCCGCAGTCACCCAATGTGTGTCCAGCCACGGACGCATCGCGTGGCAGAACCGCTCCAGGACACCGACAGCACGGGGATCCTTCGGGTCGAAATCGATGCCACCCTTCGCGCCGCCGACCGGCAAGTCGAACACTGCGGTCTTCGCCGCCATCCCGCGGGCCAGATCCTCGACCTCCGACACCGTGCAGCCTGCCCTCATTCGGGTGCCGCCGGTGGACAGCCCGGACACCGAGGTGTGCACGACGAGATAGCCGTGTGCTCCGGTGATCGGGTCCGTCCACGTCATTCGCAGAAGAGGCTCACGGGGACCTTGTTCTCTGTTGTCGGGCCCTTGCCCGAACGCACGCTCGATCGTCGAGGTCATAGTGAGCCACCCCAATCATCCGCAGTAGGTTTTCGTCGCCACGAGTAATCGGCTGACAACGCCAGCGTGCATTCACCCGCGACCCCGCGTCCAGTTACGAAACTTGAATGATTGCGTTCACGGTTGCTACACAGCCCTTACCCTGGCGGTATGGAGCTGTCGTTGCGCCGGCTACGGATGCTTCGGGAATTGCATCGCCGAGGCACCGTGACCGCTGCTGCCGCGGCATTGCACTACACCACCTCGGCCGTCTCCCAACAGCTCGCGTTACTCGAACGAGACGTCGGTGCAACTCTTTTCGTGCGACATGGCCGCCGGGTGCAGCTCACCGATGCCGGCTTCGTCCTCGCCGAACACGCCGAGGAGATCCTCCGCTCGGTGGAACGTGCGACGACCGCTCTCGAACGCACCCAGGACGGTGTCACCGCACGATTGGTCGGCGGCGTGTGGGCGTCTGTCGCGTCGAGTCTGCTGCCGAAGGCACTGACCTTGCTCGCGGTCGAGCATCCCGGCATCGAAGTCCGCACGAAGGAGCTCGCACCCGAGGACACCGCGGGCGCCGTCCAGGTCGGCACGTTGGATTTCTCGTTCGTGATCGACTATTCCAACTATCCGATGCCGTGGGATCCCGCGTTGACACGGGTGGTCATCGCGGTGGAGCGATTGCACGCCGTCATGCCCCCGGGGACGGCACCGGCCGAGACGATGACGTTGGCGGATCTCGCCGAGTATCCGTGGGTGCTGGCCGGACCCACCTCACATTTCGGCCGAGCGGTGCGCATGGCGTGTCAACGCTCCGGGTTCGAGCCCAGGATCAACCACGAGGTCGGCGAGCAGGCGACAGCACTCGCAATGGTCGCTGCAGGCCTGGGCGTCACCCTCGTCTCCGACCTCGGGCTGACTCTGCCTCCACCGGGGATTGAAGTGGTCGCGCTCACCGACCCGCTGATGCGTACGATCTCGATCGCCCATCGGGGCGCCGATTCACAACGACGGCCGCTGCAGTTGGTGATCGATTCCGTCCGCACCGCGGCGGCCGGCCAGGGGCTCGCGGTGTCGTCACCGTCCGAGGAATCGTCGGTCACACACGACTGAATCGGTGGTGCAGTTTTCGTCGTCGGCCTCGGCGTGTCGCGTGAACTTTCTACGCACTCGACGTCGTCGAATGTCAGGTGCCGCAGAAGGTCTGGAAGTTGTCGTTGAACGACCGCGGGGCGGGTGTGGCGTACTCCGACCACTCGTCACGACGCTCGAACGGATGCGTCACCACCTCCAGCAAAGTCTCGAACGGAACTAGATCGCCGGCGGTGGCGGTGCGCAGAGCCGCCTCAAGGTGATGGTTGCGCGGGATATACAGCGGGTTGACGCGGTCCATCGCGTCCGCTGTCTCGGCCGCCCCGCGCCCGTACCTCTCGAGTTCTGCACGCCAGCGTTCCAGCCACGGACCCGTGGATTCGTGTGGAACGAGGCCGTCGAGTGGCGCCGAATTCCCGCGGAGTTCGCCTGCGAGCGCACGGAAGGTACCCGTCCAGTCTGCGCCATGTGCGGCCATCAGCTTCAACAACTCGTCGACCAGAGCCCGATCGACGTCCGTGCCGGCCAGACCGAGCTTGGCCGCCATGCCGCGCGTGAAGTGGCTCTCGTAGTGTTCGTCGAAGGTGTCGAGGGCAGCGGTCGCCGCAGTGATCGCATCGTTCGGTTCGGAGTCGAGCAACGCCAGAAGCGTTTCGGCGAAACGCGCCAGGTTCCATTTCAGTACCACGGGCTGGTTGCCGAATGAGTAGCGCCCACCGTGATCGATCGAACTGAACACAGCTGACGGATCGTAGGCGTCGAGGAAAGCGCACGGACCGTAGTCGATGGTCTCCCCCGAGATCGTCGTGTTGTCGGTGTTCATCACCCCGTGCACGAACCCGGTGAGCATCCATTGCGCCACCAAGGACGCCTGGGCCTCGATCACGGACTCGAGGAACGCCACGTAGCGGTTCCGTTCGCCTTCCGCCGGCAGTTCGGTGAGCTGTGGGTAATGGCGGGCGATCGCGTAATCGGCGAGCGTGCGGAGAATCTCGCCATGACGGACCGCGAGTTCGAAGGTTCCTACACGCAGATGGCTGGCCGCGACCCGCGCGAGTACCGCCCCGGGTTCAGCACCGTTGCGGTGGACGGCGCGACCCGTCGCCACGACCGACAGCGACCGTGTGGTGGGAACACCCAGGGCGTTCATCGCCTCGCTGACCAGGTATTCGCGGAGCATCGGGCCGACCACCGCGAACCCGTCACCGCCCCGAGAGAACGGTGTGGGCCCTGACCCCTTCAGATGCAGATCCACCCGGCTGCCCTCGTCGTCCAC
Source organism: Rhodococcus ruitaii (assembly GCF_055230935.1). Taxonomy (NCBI): domain Bacteria; kingdom Bacillati; phylum Actinomycetota; class Actinomycetes; order Mycobacteriales; family Nocardiaceae; genus Rhodococcus; species Rhodococcus ruitaii. The sequence continues at coordinate 122,440 of NZ_JBUYWC010000005.1, forward strand.
GAGTTCGCCGAGCAATAGCGCCCGACCATCCCCGAGGAGCGGCGCGTACCCGCCGAACTGATGACCCGCATACGCCATCGCAACCGGTTTCGCGTCGAACGGTGCCACCGCCCCGGACAGGAGTGCGATTCCCTCATCGCTTCGCAGTGCCGGTGCGTCCAACCGCAGATGCGCTGCGAGCTTGTCGTTGAGCACGAGCAGCGTCGGATCCGGAACCTCAGCTCCCTGCCACGACACGCTCAGTGCGCTCAGTTCATCGACGAAGGTGCTCCCGAGACCGGGCATCGCCGTATTCGGGCCCGAGGGAGGATGCGGGATTGCTGCCATCATTCGAGGGTAGCCACTCGCAGGCCCGGGCCCGCTGCTCCGCCCGCCCGGCACACCGATCTGTTTCACCGTTTTCGCATCGGTAGTCAGGCGCAGGGCGTTCTTGTCGTGGAGGGTGTAGTGCGTGTTGAGCTACGCGACGCCCGTGGACCCGGCGCGTCAGCCAAATTGCTCGAACAGCGACACGATGATTCCCTCGGGCCCACGCACATATGCCATCCGCACGCTGTTCTCATACTCACCGACGCCACCGATGAGCCCGTACCCTTCGGCTGCCACGGCGTCGAGAGCGGCCTGAAGGTCGCCGACTTCAAAGGACACATTTCGCAGTCCGACCTCGTTGGCCATCGCGGTCGGCGATCCGGGCTCGTGGTCGGGCGTGACGAAGCTCGCCAGTTCCAGCCCGGCCCCTCCGCCAGGCAGCCGCAGCATCGCGATCTCGCAGTGCGCACCCGGGATGCCGCAGACGGTCTCGACGAACTCGCCTTCCACGGATCCGGTGCCCTCCACCTCGAGCCCAAGGCCCACGAAGAACGCTGTTGCCGAGGGAAGGTCCGCGACGGTGATGCCGACGTGGTCGAAGCGCTGTACGTGTGCCATGAGATCCATCGTCCCCTCGAAGGTCCGCAGGCCGCTGTCGTTCGCAAGTTCTCGTGACAGTCCTCGCAGTTTCACGGTGCCGTGCGCCCCTCTCACACAATCGTCGACAAGATCTCCACTCCCTGGGCAATCCGGTGAGCGGGAATGCCGCCGTACCCCAGCACTACGGCCCGTCGGTCACGGTATTGCTCGGGAACGTCTTCGTTCATGCAATAGCGGGAGATCGGACAGATCCGAATCTGTCGCTCGGCAGCGGCCGCCACGAAGTCGGCAGCTGATCCTCGACCGAAGTCCACCATCAAGTGCAGTCCCGCCGATATACCCCGCAGTGCGGCGTCAGGACAGTGCTCCCCCATTGCTGCAACCAATTGCTGACGACGTCCTGCGTAGTCCTTGCGCATCCGGCGTAGATGGCGTTCGAACCCGCCACTGCCGAGATACTCGGCGAGCGCAAGCTGACTGACTACAGCGGCGCTGGGGTCGATGGCCCGAACGGCGCGCAGCACCGGTTCGTTCCACTGTGACGGTAAGACCATCCAACCGAGGAGCAGGGCCGGCGCCAGACTCTTGCTGACCGAGCCGATCAACACAACGCGTTCCGGCCTCAGCCCTTGAATTGCGGCAAGAGGATGCCGGTCGTATCGGAATTCGGCGTCGTAGTCATCCTCGATGATGACTCCGTCGACCGCTTCCGCCCAGTCGAGTAGCGCGGCCCGCCGGCCCGAAGACATGACCGAGCCGGTCGGAAACTGATGAGCGGGTGAGATCAGGACCGCGCGAACGCCACTCTTGACCAGTTCGGAGACATTCAATCCACCATCGTCCACAGGAATCGCGATCGGTTCGAGGCCGGAGCCCTCGAAGGGCGTGCGCAGCGGAATCCAGCCCGGATGCTCGACGCCGATGCGATCGAAGCCGCGCGCGCTCAAGGCTCGTGCCATCACTGCGACTGCGTGCACCGCCCCGTTGGTGACGACGAGATCATCGGCGACCGCAACCGCGCCCCGAACCCTTCTCGCCGGGGCCGTCGCGCTCCAGGGGGCGCGACGGTCTCGGCGCCGTGGCTCGCACCGCCGCTCCTTCCGCCTCGGGGCCCGTACGCTGCGCCCCGCCGGGCACGGATCCTGACCTGCCCGTCGAACGATTCGAGCGCCGACCTGCAGCCACCGGATACCGGTCGGCCTCGTCGGCACAGGGGCCGCAGCGGAACGGGCCGGTCGGCACGATCCACCACAGAACACGGCAGCACCTGAGGCGCCGGCTCCACGGGAGGAAGCACACCATGACACAGGGCATCGTGCAGTGGTTCAACAGTGAAAATGGCTACGGATTCATCACCCCGGACGACGGCACCGCCGAGATATTCGTGCACTACTCGCACATCGCGGGCACCGGCTACAAGACGCTGGAGGACAACCAGTGGGTCGAGTACGAGATCGGTTACGGAATGAAAGGCCCGCAAGCGCAGAACGTGCGGACAGTCTGACCGACTCGCGCAGGCCCGGGTCGAGGGTCGACTCCCACAGCACAGGACTCCCACCAGCGAACGTATCGGCAGCGCGCACCCGGACGCACCCCACACACAGGGAGGTCGGCATGAATGCCAACGTGATACAGCTGATCCTGGTGCTGGCCGGAGGGGCCGGAGGGGTCGGTCCAGGCCGCCCTCCGGCGGCGCGGCGACCCGCACCGACCGCCGTTCCGTACGGCTGCGCGCACTCTGCGTATGCATCGATAGCCGGACAACAACCCTGCGGCGAGACCGGATTTCGAGGCACCGGACAGCGCACCGGGCGCACGTTCGCCGCGGCATCCACCGTGCTCGGGTCCACGATCAACCACGCCGGTCTCGCCCACCGCAGCGCCCGCTTCCTGCCGGGTTGGCGCGTAACGGTGTTCAGCGGCGCGGCAATACCTCCCCTGCGCGCCGAACCTTGCCGACGGAGGATGACGCTGTTCAGGCCATTTCGGGAACCCGCAGGTGCGCGACGGCGAGATCGAACTCGGCCACGTCGAGCACCCACGCGCCGCTGTCCCGACTCGTGGACGACCTGACCCGATCGGCGTCGTCGAGGACACCGTGCACCGTTACCGGCTGAAAATCCGCAACGACATCATCCGGATCTGCGCTGTATCGCACCACTTGTCTCCCCGGCGATCCGCCAGGCTCGACGCGAATCGTCCGGCTGGGCGAAATGGGTCTTTCGACACGCAGTTCCGCCTCCTTGCCGGGGCTTACCCGCAGTTCCCCGCGGCGCTCCGGCAGGGGCCTCCCCACCCGCCAGAACGGCCCCAGCATTACCTCGCCACTTACGGACATCCGGTCCTCTCCTCACACAGCACCCTGATGCAGGGGACACGTCCGTCGTCAGTCTGATCGGGTCCCTAGCAACGCCGGCACCGCGCTGCGCTCGCGTACCCAAGCCCCCACCGTCGGATCGATCCAGGACAACACCTCAAGCAACTCCCGATGCAGACCGGCGACGTCCTGGCCGGTGCCGGCGATCTGCGCGCCGTGGATCGGCTCGTGATGAGCAATCCGATTTCGCAGCGTGTTGAGGTGATCAAGCCGCCGATAGACATCCTGACGCCGGTTGGGACGCTGGTGCGGATACGCGTGCCGCACGCACGGAGTCCACAACGTGGCCTCATAGGTGCGCGCATGCAAAAAACGCCAGAACCCGAACATCAACTCCGCCACCACCCGGCCCGGCACCTCCACGCGGCCCCCGCGAGTCGCACGGCGACGAGCATCAGCGACATCCTTCTGGGACTGCGGCGTCAACGGTACCGTCAGATACCACGGATCAACACCGTCATTGCTGCGGTTCCACCGATCGAGCTGGGCGTGACAAGCGTTGCGCAAGACCACCTCGAGATAGCCGAGATCCTCGAACACCGCCGCACCCAGACGGGCGTTCCACTCATACAGATCCAACGCCCGATCGAGGTCACCTCCAGCCGCCGCGAGATACGACGACAACCGCTCCGGCGTCAACAACACACCCATCGCCTGCGTCACGGCCGCGCTGCGGTTGGGCATATCCCTCCAGTACCGATATAGTTGACAGTGAAGACCCCGGAGCGGCCTCTGCACCCCAACGGTGCACGTCCCCGGGGTTTTGACATTCCACCACCCTTCCCGGCGTGGCCGCTCCCCGGCCCACTGCGAGCACGGTACAGGTCGACAACATCGCGGTCAGGGATCGACGCCTTCATCGGTCGTGGTGACAACCGAGGCCCACCATCGTCCGTCGGCCTCGATGACCGAATGCGATATAGAGATCACGATGACGTCCGTGGCCACAGACACTTCGTTGGCGAAGGCGGCAGCGTGGTTGGACAGTTCGCCGCGCAGCTCAGCGAGGCTGTCAAAGGGGCCGAGTTCGAGGGTACAGACCTCGTACGCGCGGTCGGTGCTCATGACCGAACGGTACGGCGACTGCATGGCGGCACGCCGCGCCGTGCCCGAGGGGGTGCCGACCTTCTCCGACGCGGACCGCCACGACCACCTCGGTTCGCTTCCTACACCGGTCCTCCTGCGGTGGCCACAACCGCCTGAACCCACGCGTCCGGAGCGCCGATCTGCGCACCAGGCGTGTCGTAGAAATCGACAACGTCGCCGACCACCCTGAAACGCCAGGTCAACTGCTCCACGCTTTCGAGCTCCCCACTCGACACGAGCTTTACTGTCGCACAACGGCATCGTCAACTTGGCTGGGCCCAGAGCTGGATCCGGGCATGTGGAGCCGGGTGAGGGATCCTGTCGGAGCCGCACCGTTCAGGCTGCGGGGACAGACCGATGACCTCGTTCCACACGGCGAAGCGATCGGTCATCTCGCGTCGCCATTCAGACGCGTTGAGCAGGTGTCGCCGCGACTGAACGTGCCCTGCGATGCCGCCGAACGCCGAGAGGAACCGCTGCGCCTGCCCGGGCGAGGCGAACCCGTTTCATCGCCCGCTCACGTCGCCGCGTGGGCTGATGGGAGTTCTCCGCCCGATTATTCAGGTACCTCGACCGCCGGTGCTCGACCGACGGCATCACCTCCCGATGCGCCACCTGGTAACTACCGAGCTCGTCGGTGACCAGCACCCGTGGCACCGCGCACTGCCTCTTGAGGAGCTTGCGGAAGAACTTCTTCGCGGCCACGGCGTTTCGGCGGGACTGGACCAGCACGTCGAGGACGTTGCCGTCCTGGTCCACGGCGCGTCATATAGTAACCCTACGGAATGCACACTGTATGCACAATCAGTTCTGGCCACACGCAGGGTGGCAATCCTGTCGGCCGATTCCGTTCCCCGTACGCGCGTCGGGTGCCGATCAGCCGCGCGATCTGCCGATCTCCACTACATGCGCCCACTCCGGTGGTCTGTCCGGGACGTAGTCGGGGTTCGATTCGCTGTAGGAAACGCGTCGGGGAAACAGGCCGACCACCGTTCGGCACCCTGGACGGCTGCTGGGCCAGGGCGTCTGCCCGTCGGTGAGCACGACCACCACATCGGGGCAGGGGCGACTGCGCAGTGCCCTGTCGAATCCGGCGCGCAGATCCGTGCCGCCACCCCCGAACAGTGGAATGTTCTCGGCCTGGCACAGCGGGTGCACGACCCGGGCCGCGGCGTCGCAGGACAGCACCGTGACCAGGTCGCGGCGCCCGCCCACGGCCCGCGCGATGGCGGCAACCTCGAGAAGTGCGCTGCCCAAGTCGGCGTCGCTGACCGAACCGGAGGTGTCGACGATGACACTGACCCGAGGCGGGGTGCGCCGCAGGCTCGGTAGCACCGCACCGGGCACCGCGGCGGAGCGCCGCGCCGGCCGGCGGTATGTGTAGTTGTCGCCGGTGCCGGACGAGGACGTGGCCGAGCGGATCGCTGCGCCCAGCAGGGCTCGCCACGGCTGCGGCGGGTGCAGGGCCTCCTGCGCCCACCGTCGCCATCCGCGGGGTGCATTGCCCGGTTGTCCGATGATGCTGTGCGCCACCCGGAAACGGACCGCGTCTCGCTGCTCGTCACTGAGCGCATTGGCGCCCTCGGGGCCCAGTTCCCACTCGCGGTCCAGCCCGTCGGCGCCGCTGCCGCAGTCGAGCCAGATCAGCCTGTCGGTACACGGGCCGAGGCCGAACTGCTGCAGATAGTCCTCCATGAGCTGACCGGCGGGCAGCTGCAGCGTCGACGGCAGAACGGCATCGCCGGGTAGTGGCAATCCGTCACCGAACGCATCGTCGTTGATCTCCGCGTCGGCGGCGATGTTCATGCGCAGCCGATCGGCACGGGAGGTCAGTTCATGTGTGCGGGCGTAGCGGTCGCTGCGGCCGTGGTGATCGCGCAGCAGATGCGACACCTCGTGGACCAGGATCGAGGCCAGTTCCTCCACCGGTCGCTGAGCGACGAAGACGGGCGAGACGTAGCAGCGCCAATGCCGGTCCACCCCGAGGGTCGGCACGCGAGCCGACTCGACGATGTGCAGCGCGTACAAGGCGGTCGCGAGATAGGGCCGGGCCCGCGCGGCGTACAGCCGGGCTGCGTAGATCTTGTCCACGTCGACCGCAGGTACCGCCGTCATCGACCGGTGGCACGATCGGCCGCGTCGTCTGCCGCCTGAGAGACCGACACGACCCCGGCGAGCCGGTCGAGTGCCGCAGGCACCTCCCACTCGTCCCGGCGCAGAGTGGCGAGGGTGGTCGCCGGGACGACCACGAGGTCGGGTGGCCCGCTTGCCACCGCGGTCACCAGGATCGCCCACGCCGCGTCCCAGCGCCACTTCTCCGGCCGTCGACGGACGGCGGCGACCACCGCGTCGAGTACGGCCTGGCGCAGATCACCGCGATCGGGGAGATCGGCGGATCCTGGATCAGCGAGCAGCGTCTCGGGGTCGGGGAGGTCCATACGCTCGAGGGCGGCGAGCAATTCGAATCCCGGTCCGTCGCCGACACTCCCCCGGACCAGCAGAGACAGGACGTCTTTCGACGACGAGGTGGCGGTCGCGAAAGCAATCAGCCGCACTGTCATGTCCCAGGTGCGTGGCGATGGCCAGGCGCTGCCGCGGCGGGTCTGACTGCTGGGCAGTTGATGGACGAGAGCGGGTCGGGCGGTGAGGAGCTCACAGACCGCGCGGCGGGCGAAACTCACCGCGTCCGAGAACGTCGCCGGATCGAGTCGAGGCAGCGTCGCACGTGGCCAGGTTCCGCCGAGACCCCGGACGATCACGTCGTGGTCGTAGGTCCAGTGCAGGTGCACGAATCGGTTCGCCAGAGGTGGACTCAGTTCCCAGCCGTCCGCAGCCGAAGACGATGGGTTGGCTGCGGCCACGATGCGGACCTCGGGTGGGAGTTGCAGTGCCCCGATTCGTCTTTCCAGCACGAGACGGAGCAGCGCAGCCTGCACGGCAGGCGGTGCCGTCGACAGTTCGTCCAAGAAAAGCAATCCTCGGCCGGCCTCCACGAGCCGGACGGCCCAGTCGGGCGGGGCCATCGGGACGCCCTGTGTGGCCGGGTCGTCCCCGAGAACGGGCAGACCCGAGAAGTCCGACGGTTCGTGCACACTCGCGATGACGGTGGTCAGTGGTAAGTCTACGGCCTCGGCGAGCTGAGTCAGGGCGGCGGTTTTACCGATTCCCGGTTCGCCCCACAGCAGTACCGGTAGGTCCGCGGACACCGCCAAGGTGAGGGCCTCGAGTTGGTCGTCGGGGCGAGGTTCGGTGGTCACCGCGGCGAGCATCGTCAACAGTTCTGCGGCACTGTCGAGTTCGATGTTGCCGGGACTGTCGGGAAGGAATGTGGAAGACATGTGCATCACCTGTGAGGTCCGATGGAACAGCAGGTTGCGTCCGATCGGACACCCTGCGGGACGGTGGATTGTGGAAAGGTTCAGCGTGATCGGGTGTGGTGCAACCGTCCGGCGTTTCGCGGTCGCGATGGAGGAGACGGTTCCACCGGCGCAGTACGGAACCGGTCGTACGTGGTGCGGCGCTCGACGGCCGCGCGCAGCTCGTCCAGCAGGGGTCCGTCACGGAGAATCGCGTCGGGACCGAGCAGTCCTTCGACGACGGCGAGCGCCCCCTCGGCATCTCCGTGGTCCAGACGTTCGCGGACGCCCGGCAGGCAGTCTGGACGACGAAGCGCCTGGTCGATGAACTGAAGACACGGCAGCGGGGTGCCACCCAATGCGACGAGCAGTTCCTCGCGCCGAGTCTCGGCGGAATCATGATCGAGGGCGGTCAGTACGCCGTCGACCAAGCCGATCCGGTGCCGTTCACCACGGCAGTCGACCACGTGAATCCGGTTCTTCCGGTTCGCCGTCCGGGATGGTGTCTGCGGCGACCAGCCCGGTTCCAGGACGGCGGCGACCAGTGGGTGCAGCCGATCAGCGGTGATCGCGCCCGACCGGATCAGTTCCAGGTCGGGCAGCACCCAGGTCGCGGCATCGGGCAGCACCGGGAGCGCGGCGAGCCGGCCGCGGGGGTAGTCGTCCACGAGATGCATCGCGGCGGGGTCGGTGCCGCCGACCGGCTCCACCACCAGGTCGTTCCGGCCCCCACACCGCACCCGCACGGGGCCATCACGTTGTCGGTCGGCGCCGAGCAGGATGCGGGCCTCGGCCGCCCAGCGGTCGACGGCGCAGCCGTCGGGGATCACCGCCGCCAGGGCTGGGTCGAGCTTGGCGACGCCCGGCATTTGGCCTGTCCCACTGCGCATTCGCAGATCACCGGATCTGCGTGCATCCCACAGGTGCCGGTGGAGGTCGAGCCGGAACCGCCTGTTGGGTCGCGGATGGGGATGGTTCGCGGGCTCCGAGCCGTCCCACAGTGCCAGCACGACCCTTTGCCCGGCATCTGCCCACGCCGGAGCGGTGCGGACCACCAGGTGCACCGAACCGGTTCCACCGCAACATTTTCGGCGTTCCCGTGGACCGTATCGGGCGAGTGCGATGGTCAGCCCGGGGCGCAGCAGTCCGTCGGGGGCTACCCGCGGTAGGTGCCAGCGGAGGAGGTCGGGGGCCAGGTGTCGCAGATCGTCCAGGACCTGGGACACGACGTCCTGGCTGTACACGTGAGCCAGCCCGCGTAGGTCGATGTCGACATCGACTCCCGCTGCATCACACGCACCGCGCCAGTCGCCAGCACGACGCCGGTCGGTTGCGACCTCGATCATGGACGGCGACACGGCGAACTCGCGCACCCGCAGCCAGAAGGACAGTCGGGGAATGATCCCGTTCGTGTTCGGAGGGTGCATCAGCACTCACCGTGAGCGAACTGGGCCCCCAATCTTGAATCAGAGAAGGTTGTCATCGGCGCAATCGTAGCCTGCCGCGGCGAACTCGGCCACCCCGTGCGTGGTTCAGGCAGCACTGGCTACCACATCCGCGCACGGGACGCGGGGGCGCATAGACTGCCCACCCATGGCCAGGAATCCCGCGTTCAACCAGCTTGTCCAGTCGTTGGTCGACGAGGTGGGCCGACCCACGTTCGACCGCGGCAGACGCTACGCGGAGTCGGGTGCGGTCGTTCATTGTGGCTTCGACGAGGACGAACTCTTCGGCTACGGGACGGTGGCCGGAACGCAGATGTACCAGGCTGTTATTCAGCTCAGCCCCGGACCACGGGGACTCGAGTTCGAGTACGGCGAGTGTTCGTGCCCGGTCGGGTACGACTGCAAGCACACCGTGGCACTTCTTCTCACCCTGCTCGACCCGCAGGCGGACGCAGTGCCTTTCGCGCCTCCCTCGTGGGAGGCATCGTTCGAGGTATTGCTCGGCGACGACGACATCGGCAACGGCGCGCCGCTCGCGCTGCAACTGGCGTTGACGCACCGAGCGCACACACCGGCACCTGCCCTCACTGCGCGGGTGCTGAGGCCCGGCAAGACCGGGTGGGTGTCCGGCAACATCTCCTGGCAGAACCTGGCCTACACCTACGACGTGAACAAGCAGCACAAGCAATTGTTGCTCGAGTTCGCGGCGCTGGTGCAGGCATCGACGCGAAGCTATTACAGCTCCACCCAAACCATGATCGATCTGTCTGCGGTGTCGCCGCGGCTGTGGTCGCTGCTCAGTGATGCCCGCACCCTCGGGATCGAGCTGCGCTACGCGAAGAAGAAGCACGGTGAAGTACCGCCACCCGGCACAGCCGATGTGTGCGTGGATGTCGCCGACTCCGGCAACGGCCTGACAGTGACCCCGACGCTGCTCATCGACGACGACACTGCGGCGAGCGCCGTCGGATTCATCGGGGCCCCCGCTCACGGCGTGGTCTACCTCCCGCCGGGCGATCACGGTGGCACCGCGCCAGCGGATCAACCGTTCCGGCTCGCGCAGCTGCGTCACACCGCACCCCAAGGTATGCAGCAACTGTTGCAGAGCAAGACTGCGCTCACGGTGCCGGCGGACCAGGCGGCACGGTTCACTGCCGCCTACTACCCGCGCCTGCAACGTGCTGCGACGGTCGGCTCCGCAGACGGCTCCTTCACCGCACCGACCGTCACCGGGCCGACACTGCTGCTGCGCGTCGCCTTCCGTCCCGAGCATCGCACCGATCTGCACTGGCAGTTCGTGTACACCGTCGGTGACAGCGAGTACACGGCCGAATTGTACGAACACCTCTCCGACGCTGTGCGCGACCAGGAGGCGGAGGCCACACTGCTGGCCGAGACCCGGGCCGTGGTGGGCCCGTTCGGACTGGACAACACCGTCGACCGCCGATTGTTCGCGCGCGTCACGCTCACCGGTCTCGACACCGCGCGTCTCGTGTCCGAACTACTGCCGCTGTTGTCCGACCGCGACGACGTGCAGGTGCGGGTCGAGGGCAGCCCCGCAGACTACCGCGACGTGAGCGACAGTCTGCGGATCGGACTGTCCACCAAGGCCACCGAGGATTCCGACTGGTTCGACCTGAACATCTCCCTCGAGATCGATGGTGAGACGGTCCCGTTCCGGGAGGTGTTCACCGCGCTCAGCGACGGCGCGTCGTATCTGATGCTGCCCGACGGAGCGTATCTGTCGCTGGACAAACCCGAGTTGCAGCAGTTGCGCCGCCTCGTCGAGGAAGCACGGGCGCTGCACGAAGATGACCCGGATCGGTTGCGGTTGAGCCGGTTCCAAGCGGGGATCTGGGAAGAACTCGCGGCGCTCGGTGTCATCGACCGGCAGGCCGCTGCCTGGAAGAAGCAGGTGCAGGGGCTCCTCGACGTGCATGCGACAGCGAAAACGCGGGTGCCGAAGACGTTGCAGGCGACGCTGCGACCGTATCAGCTGGACGGGTTCCGGTGGCTGACGTTCCTGTGGACGCACGGGCTCGGCGGCATCCTCGCCGACGACATGGGGCTCGGCAAGACACTGCAGTCACTCGCCCTGATCTGCCACGCCCGCAGCAAACGCCCCAGCGATCCCCCGGTCCTCATCGTGGCCCCGACATCGGTAGTCCCGAACTGGGCCGCCGAGGCTCGACGGTTCACCCCGCACCTGAATGTTCTCGCGATCACCGAGACCTCTCGGAAACGTGGCCTGGAACTCGGCGAGATGCTCGACAGCATCGACGTCGTCGTCACGTCGTACACGCTGCTGCGTCTGGACATAGACGAGTATCTCGATCGGGACTGGTCGATGCTGCTGCTCGACGAAGCACAGTTCGTCAAGAACCATCGGGCGAAGGCCTACCAGTGCGTGCGCGAGGTGGAGGCGCCACTGAAGGTCGCGATCACCGGCACCCCGATGGAAAACAACCTGATGGAGTTGTGGTCGCTGCTGTCGGTCACCGCGCCGGGCCTGTTCCCGAATCCGACGAAGTTCCAGGACTACTACCGCAAACCCATCGAGAGCGGCACCAACCCCGAATTACTGGTGCAGTTGCGTCAGCGCATCAAACCATTGATGTTGCGTCGCACCAAGGAGCAGGTCGCCCCCGATCTGCCGGACAAGCAGGAGCAGGTCCTCGAGGTAGATCTGTTACCGAAGCACCGCGCCCTCTACGACCGGCAGCTGCAGCGGGAACGGCAGAAGATCCTCGGGCTCGTCGACGACCTGGACCGCAACCGCATCACGATCCTGCGGTCGCTGACGATGCTGCGGCAGATGAGCCTCGATCCGGCGCTCGTCGACGACGCGCACAGCAAGGTCGGCTCCGCGAAGATCGATGCGCTGCTCGAACAGCTCGACGACGTGATCGCCGGTGGTCACCGCGCGTTGGTGTTCAGCCAGTTCACCGGATTCTTCGATCGCGTCCGGCCCCGGCTCGAAGCCGCCGGTATCGACTACCTGTACTTGGACGGAAAGACGCGCAAACGCGGGAAAGTGCTCGAGGAGTTCAAGTCCGGGGCAGCGCCGGTGTTCCTCATCAGCCTCAAGGCCGGAGGATTCGGGTTGAACCTCGTCGAGGCGGACTACTGCTTCCTGCTCGACCCGTGGTGGAATCCCGCAACGGAAGCACAGGCCGTCGACCGCACCCATCGCATCGGGCAGACCCGCAACGTCATGGTGTATCGGCTCATCGCCCGCGGCACCATCGAGGCAAAGGTGCGGGCACTACAGCTCCGCAAGGCAGAGTTGTTCTCCTCGGTGGTCGACGACGGAGAGATGTTCTCGTCCACCCTGACGGCCGACGACATCCGCGCACTGTTGGCGTAGCCGCCCCGTGCGTGGTTCTGGTAGCCGGCGCTACCAGAACCACGCACGGGCGCGTCAGCGCAGCGGGATGCCCAGTAGCGAGTCGATGGCGTCGGCGAACAGGCGTGGTGCCGCAGCGTCGTCGCCGCCGCGGTCGACGGCGAACTGTGCCCATGCATCGAGGGCCGCGAGGGCTTTGGGGGTGTCGAGATCATCGGCGAGGTGCTGACGCAGCCGCGCGACCGTGTCCGTCGCGGACGCCGCGGACGGCACCGCCGCCGCACGGCGCCACAGGCTGAGCCGGGCTTCGGCGGACGCAAGCACCTCAGACGTCCACGCCCGATCGACGCGGTAATGACCGGACAGCAAACCGAGGCGGATCGCGGCCGGGTCCACGCCCTCGCCACGCATCTTCGAGACGAACACCAGGTTGCCGCGCGACTTGGACATCTTCTCGCCGTCGAGGCCGATCATGCCGGTATGCACGTAGTGCCGCGCGAAGCGGCGGTCGCCGGTGACGGCTTCGGCGTGGGCGGCGGAGAATTCGTGGTGCGGGAAGATCAGATCGCTGCCGCCGCCCTGGATGTCGAAGCCGCTGCCGATGCGGTTGAGTGCGATCGCGGCGCATTCGATGTGCCAGCCGGGGCGGCCGTCGCCGAACGGGGACGGCCAGGCCGGTTCGCCGGGACGCTGCGCGCGCCACAGCAGAGCGTCGAGCGGGTTCCGTTTGCCGGGGCGTTCGGGGTCGCCGCCGCGCTCGGCGAAGAACTGCGCCATGGTGGCGTGGTCGTACCCGGATTCGTAACCGAACTGTTCGGTGGCGTCGACCCGGAAGTACACGTCGGGGTACTGCTCGTCGTCGACCACATACGCAGCACCGGACGCGACAAGCTTCTCGACGAGCTCGATCACCTCGCCCACCGATTCGACGGCCCCGATGAAATCGCGCGGCGGCAGGACCCGCAACGCCTCCATGTCCTCACGGAACAGCGCGGTCTCGCGCATACCGAGTACCACCCAATCCTCGCCGTCGCGGGCGGCGCGTTCGAACAGCGGGTCGTCGACGTCGGTAACGTTCTGCACGTAGTGGACGTTGTGCCCGTTGTCGCGCCAGATGCGGTTGACGAGATCGAACGTGAGGTAGGTGGCGGCGTGCCCGAGGTGGGTGGCGTCGTACGGGGTGATGCCGCACACATACATCGTGGCCGTCGCACCGGGGGTGACGGGCCGCACAGCTCGATCGGCGGTGTCGAACAACCTCAACGGGGGGCCTTCACCGGGCACGGACGGAATCGCGACATCGGACCAAGACAGCATGAACCCGAGCCTAATGGAATGGACGACATGAGCAGCCTTGCCCCTGCTCGGCGAGCATGCGTCACCATAGGTTCGGTACGGTTCGATGTCGACCACGATCACGTGCGTTCGGCTCTACAGAAGAGAATCGTGGGAGGTTCCCGTGGCTGGTGGTCTCGTCGCCCTGCTGGACGATGTTGCGGTGCTCGCGAAGGCGGCTGCGGCGTCGATCGACGACATCGGAGCCGCGGCTGGTAAGGCCAGTATCAAGGCTGCGGGTGTGGTGGTCGACGACACCGCCGTCACCCCGCGCTATGTGCACGGATTTTCTCCCGACCGTGAACTGCCGATCATTCGCAAGATCGCGATCGGGTCGATCCGCAACAAGCTGCTGATCATCCTGCCGGTGGCGATGCTGCTGAGTCAGTTCCTGCCGCAGGCGCTGCCGTATCTGCTGATCGCCGGTGGTCTGTTCCTGTGTTTCGAGGGCGCCGAGAAAGTGTACGAAGCATTGTTCGGGGGACACCAGGCCGACGAGGACGTGCCCGCCGCGGCGCGTGGGCCCGAGTTCGAGAAGACCATGATCAGCGGGGCCGTCCGCACCGATCTGATCCTGTCGGCCGAGATCATGGTGATCTCGCTGTCGTCGGTCGAGAGTGAACCGTTCGTGACCCGGCTGCTGGTACTGATCGTCGTCGCGATTCTGATCACCGCGCTGGTGTACGGAGTGGTGGCGTTGATCGTGAAGATGGACGACGTGGGTTTGGTGATGGCGCGACGGAAGTCCTCGTTCGCTCAACGGATCGGGCGGGGCCTGGTGTCGGCGATGCCGAAGGTGATGACGGTGCTCACTGTGGTCGGTATCGCCGCGATGTTGTGGGTGGGCGGGCACATCCTGCTCGTCAATGTCGGTGAGGCCGGATTCCATTGGCCGGCCGATCGTCTCCACGATCTCGAGCACTGGTTCGGCGAGCTCGTGGACGGTGGGTTCGGCGGCGTCCTGTCGTGGACCGCGGGCACCGTGACGTCCGCGGTGGTCGGACTCGTCCTCGGCGCAATCGTCGTGCTGATCGTGCACGTGCTTCCGAAGCGGAAGAAAAACGCCTCGGCGCACTGATCAGTTCGCGGGCAAGTTCAGAACGCCGGCCAAGGGATGCACCGCTCGCCGAGGGGGCGGGGCATCACGGGCCGCTCGAGCAGCGCGAGGATCCGGTGGTGCAGCGCGGCGACCTCGGCGTCGGTGATGTGCTCGCGCAGCACGTCGGCGAAGTCGCCGTCGAACCGGCGCGCGAGTTTGTCGAGGTCGGTGAGCAGCGCCTGGTCGACGGTGGAGTTCGCCCATCCCCACAGCACTGTGCGCATCTTGTTCTGCGCATGCAGGCAGATTCCGTGGTCGATGCCGTAGACGGTGCCGTCGCGACCTTCGAGGACGTGGCCACCCTTACGGTCGGCGTTGTTGAGGATGATGTCGAGGACGGCCATGCGCTGCAGGGTCGGGTCGTCGGCGTGGACCAAGGCGACGTCGCTGCCGTCCATGTCGTGGGCGCGGAGCACGGGTAGCCATCCCTCGGGGACTTCGTCGACGGGACAGATGTCGACCCGGTCGAGGCGGTCGGCGGAGTCGTCGCGGGTGTCGATCCAGCGTTGGACCATGCCGCGCCCGAACGGGCCGTCGCGCAGTACCGTGAGAGGGATGATGCCCCAGCCGAGCGCTTCGGCGATGAGGTAGGAGGCGACCTCGCGCCCGGCGAGGGTGCCGTCCGGGAAATCCCAGAGCGGGCGTTCCCCCCGGACGGGTTTGTAGACGCACCGCACGCTGTGTGAATCGAGTGTGGCGTCGCATACGAGGGTGGCGTTACTGGCGTGCACGACCTGCCCGACGACGGTCAGGCTGCCGTCGGACAACACGTCGCGCACGTCGGGCACGGCCATGGTGTCAGTTCTCCTCGTCGAACCACGACGTCGGATCGAATCCCGGGTTGCGCAGGTAGCCGTTGGTGCGCACACAGATGTGGCCTTCACCGTCGATGGGTTCACCACACAGCGGGCAGGGGGTGCGGCCTGCGGAAATGACCATTTCGGAGCGAGTCGCGAAGCCGCGCGCCTGGATCGGGGTGAGGAACACCCGGACGGCGTCCGGGCCTTCCTCGGTGTCGTCGAGGACGACGGATTCGTCGAGTTCGGTCTCGGTGACGGCGAGCAGTTCGACGACGACGGCACCGGAGTCCGCATCCCAGCCCAGCCCCATGGTGCCGACCCGGAATTCTGCGTCGATGGGCGTTTGCAGGGGGCTGGTGTCGACGTCCGCGTCGTCGGGCAAAGTGGTGCCGAACCGGCGGTGAACCTCTTCGAGCAGTAGCCCCATCCGGTCTGCCAGGATCTGGACCTGCTGTTTCTCCAGTATCACGCTCACCACCCGGGAGTCGTGTACAGCCTGCAGGTAGAACACCCGGTCGCCGGGTTCACCGACGGTGCCGGCAACGAACCGGTCCGGGGTCCGGAAGACGTGTATCGCGCGGGCCATTGCACCTCC
The DNA here is from genome assembly GCF_055230935.1 of Rhodococcus ruitaii. NCBI lineage: Bacteria > Bacillati > Actinomycetota > Actinomycetes > Mycobacteriales > Nocardiaceae > Rhodococcus > Rhodococcus ruitaii. Next base: position 138,788 of record NZ_JBUYWC010000005.1, read on the forward strand.
TCGAGTCCGTTCACTGTGCCATGCCGGTCACTGTCATTATCCGCCCCGGGTGCCGTGTCCCTCCCCGATCTCGTCGGCCGGGGAATCGTTCGGCCCGTCACCGGGCACTTCGCCGCCCGGAACGGATTTCGGGGCGTCGGCCACCGCGAGACCGGAGAGGTCGCTGCCGGTGTCGTTGACGCGCAATACGAAGGGCCGGGTGTCGGTATAGCGCACGACGCTGATCGAGGCGGGTTCGGCCACGATGCGCTGGAACCCGTCGAGGTGGGTGGCCAGGGCGTCGGCCAGGATCGACTTGATCACGTCTCCGTGACTGCAGGCGACCCACACGACGTCCTTGCCGTGGGTGTCGGCGAGACGACGGTCGTGCTCGCGGATCGCCGCGACAGCGCGGGCCTGCACCTGCGCGAGCCCTTCGCCGCCGGGGAACACCGCTGCGGACGCGTGCTGCTGCACCACCTTCCACATCGGTTCGCGGACGAGGTCGCCGAGCTTGCGGCCGGTCCATTGCCCGTAGTCGACTTCGGCGAGCCGATCGTCGATCGTCGGCGCCAGGCCACGGTCGGTGGCCAGGGGCTGCACGGTCTGTCGGCAGCGCAGCAGCGGCGACCGGACGATCTCGGCGATGTCGAGACCTGTCAAGCGGGTGAGGAGGTTCTTGGCCTGCACGTGGCCGACCTCGTCGAGTTCCACTCCGGGGGTACGACCGGCCAACATCTGTGATGTGTTGGCCGTAGACCGTCCGTGGCGCAGCAGGATGACCGTCATACGATCCAGCCTAGTGTCCTGCCGCGCCGGGGTGGCCGTGCGTTCCGACGACGGCTACGTGGCCGAGATCACACCGGTGCCGAGCAGGCCGAACAGCAGCAGACCGATGATGATGCGGTACCCGACGAACCAGTACATCGAGTGGTTCACCACGAACCTGAGCAGCCAGGCGATCGCGGCGTAGCCGACACCGAATGCGATGAGTGTCGCCACCGCGAGTTGAGCCCCGGAGGCCTCGAGCCCTTCGCCGACGGGCTCGAACGCATCGGGCAGGCTGAACAGCCCCGATGCGAGGACGGCCGGGATGGCCAGCAGAAACGAGTAGCGGGCCGCAGCTTCACGGGTGAGGCCGAGGAACAGGCCCGCGGAGATGGTGCCGCCGGAGCGGGACACACCGGGGATCAGGGCGAGTGCCTGGGCCGAACCCATGATGAGTCCGTCCTTGAGGGTGAGCTGGTCGATGGTGCGGCGCTGGCGTCCGTAGTACTCGGCGGCGGCGATGACGAACGAGAACACGATGAGCATGGTTGCGACGAGCCACAGGTTGCGTGCGACGGTGCGGATTTCGTCCTTGAACAGCAGGCCGAGGATGCCGATGGGGATGGTACCGAGAATCACATACCAGCCCATCTTGTAGTCGTGGTTGTCGCGGTACTCCTTGTGGAACACGCCGCGGAACCAGGCGCACAGGATACGCCAGATGTCTGCGGCGAAGAACACCAGAACGGCGGCTTCGGTGCCGAGCTGTGTCACGGCGGTGAACGATGCGCCGGCGTCTGCTCCGAAGAACAACTCGGACACGATCCGCATGTGACCGGACGAAGAAATCGGCAGGAATTCGGTCAGGCCTTGCACGAGTCCGAGGATGATGGTCTGCAACCAGGTCATCGATTCGGTCATGCCGTCACCCCGGCATGGTCACAGCAGGGGGATGTCCGGTGGGTCGAGGTGCCCGCATTCGATGTGCGCAGAGTCCGATTCACCCGCGAAACAGTACGCGGCGCGCCGAACCTCCACTCGTCGTGCATCCGACATTAAGGTGCCAATCATGGGAACGGTCGTGGATCGGTCGGCACGTTCCCTCCGGTCGGGAGGATCACAGGCGGTATGGAACACAGAACAGTGGGCTCGAGTGGACTGCGCGTGTCGCGACTCGGACTCGGAACCTTGACCTGGGGGCGCGGTACCGACGGCGACGAGGCGGCCGCCCAGCTGTCCGCGTTCGTCGATGCGGGAGGCACCCTCGTCGACACCTCCCCCGCCTACGGCGACGGGGTCGCGCAGCGCATCCTCGCCGAACTGCTCGACGATGTGGTGCCTCGCAACGAACTGGTGCTCTCGGGCAGTTCGGGGATCGACACCACCACGCTCGGTTCGGGGCGGGTCGACTGCTCCCGCGGTGGTCTGCTCACCCAGCTCGATCACACGCTGCGCGAGCTGGGCACCGACCACCTCGACGTCTGGCAGGTCGCGACCTGGGATCCCCACACCCCGATCGACGAGGTTGCCTCGGCGCTCGAGTTCGCCGTGTCCAGCGGTCGCGTCCGGTATGTCGGGGTGCGCGGCTACCTGGGGTGGCAGCTCGCAACGGCAGCAGCGCAGACCCGGCGGCCCGCGCCTCTGGTGTGCACGCAGGTCGAGTACTCGCTGCTTGCCCGTGGCGTCGAGGAGGAACTGATTCCCGCGGCCGCGCATCACGGCGTCGGCGTCTTCGCCGCGGTCCCACTCGCCGGCGGTGTGCTCACCGGCAAGTACCGCGCGGGGATGCCCGCCGATTCACGAGGCGCCGACGACGTGCACACCGGGGAAGTGCAGCGGTATCTGACGAAGTCCGCGATCCGGGTGGTCGACGCGGTCGCCACCGCCGCCGACGGCCTGGGCACCTCGCCACTGGCGGTGGCATTGGCGTGGGTGCGGGATCGTCCGCATGTCGCCTCGGCCCTGGTCGGTGCACGCGATCTGGCACAGTTGACAGGAGTGCTGGTCGCGGAGGACCTGGCCTTGCCGCCGGCGATCTCGGCCGCGCTCGACGATGTCAGTGCGTGAGTGGGAGCCGGGTTTTACCGGAATCCCCCGCAAAGGTTAGGCTGTCCTGCCAAGAAGGTTGATCAGGTCAGCGCAGAGAGGTGGGGTCGATGACCACGACCGAGGTCACAGGGTTCGCCGAGCGGATCCGGATCGAGACACAACAAGCACATTCGGACACCGAGAACTCGGTGTTCGTCACCGAACTGCTCGACGGGAAACTGGCTGCCTCGGCGCATGCCGACCTGATCGCCCAGACTTGGTTCGTGTACGACGCACTCGAACGGATCGGGATCACCTACGCCGACAACCCGATCGTCGGCCCCTTCCTGACCCCCGAACTGCTCCGCACCTCGACGCTCGAGGCCGACCTGGAATTCCTGATCGGTGCGCAGTGGCGCGACGAGATCGCGCCGCTGCCCGCCACCGTCGCGTATGTCGAACGGTTGCAGAAGGTCGCGGCGGTGTCGCCGGAAGCATTCCTGGCGCACCACTACCTGCGCTACCTCGGCGACCTGTCGGGTGGGCAGATCATCCGCCGCATGCTCGAACGCGCCTACGGATACGAGCGCGACGGATTGCGTTTCTACATCTTCGACGAGATCCCGAAGCCGAAGCCGTTCAAGGACTCCTACCGCGCCAAGCTCGACGCCGCTCCCCTCGACGAGGCCCAGCAGCAGCAGGTGATCGACGAGGCGAACCTCGTCTACGGCCTCAACGGCGCATTGTTCGCCGACCTCGCAGCCGACCTCGACCGATACCGGGCGCAGGTCTGAACGATATGTCTCGTTCGACCGTGAAAGTGCTGTCGGCGGTGCTCGTGGCAATCGTCGCGCTCGTGCTCGGCGGCTGCAGCACCGATTCCGGGGAAACCGGGGAATCCGCGGCTGCCGGAGCCCGCACCGCGACCGTCGCCGACCCCGATCCACGACCGATCACCACCGATCCGTCCCCGACGCTTCCCGCAACGGTGCGCAGCTTCGACGGTGTCGACGTGACCGTGACCGATGTGTCGCGGATCGTCGTCGCGGATCGCTCCGGGACATTGGCTCAGACCGTGTTCTCGCTCGGTCTCGGCGACAACGTCGTCGGCCGCTCCACCGCGAGCTTCCCCGCCGCTGAACACTTGCCGAACGTCACCCCCGGCGGACACAGTCTCAACACCGAAGCGATCCTGGCGTTGAACCCGACGGTGGTGCTCACCGATACTTCGATCGGTCCGCTGGCGGTGCAACAGCAGTTGCGCGACACCGGTGTGCCGGTGGTGTTCGTCGACCCGGAGCGGAGCCTCGGCACCGTGGCGTCGGGCATCGACTCGGTCGCTGCGGCGCTGGGTGTGCCCGAGGCAGGCGAGGCCTTGGTGCACCGCACCAACGAGGAGATCGCCGCTGCACAGGCCTCCGTGCCGGCAGATCACCCCGACTTCACCGTCGCCTTCCTGTATCTGCGCGGATCGGCGATCAAGATGCTCGGTGGCCCCGGTTCCGGCGCCGATGCATTGATCGACGCCCTCGGCGGGCGGGACGCAGGAACCGTGGCCGGACTCGACTCGCAGTTCATGCCGATCACCAGCGAGGCCATGATCGCGTCCGCACCCGACACCATCCTGGTCATGACGCACAGCCTCGAATCCGTCGGCGGTCCGGAAGGCCTGGCGGAGCTTCCGGGTGTCGCGCAGACCCCGGCCGGCGCAAACGGCAGCATCGTCGACATGGACGACGCGGCGCTGCTGAGCTTCGGACCCGAAACCGGTGAAGTGCTCGCCGCGCTCGTCGACGCGTTCTACCCCTCCGATGCCGCGTGACCGAGTGCCCCCTGATCGCGTGCCTGCTGTGAGCGAGGTCGGCGAAGCCACCGGCCTGCCCGCCGAAGCGCTCCGCAAGGCCGGTCCCACCCGCACGACCGTGGTGTTCGCCGGTCTCGTCATCGCGCTGGTGACGCTCGCGATCGTGTCGGCGTGCCTCGGCCAGGTACCCACCAGTCCCGCCGAGGTGGTCGGCAGCGTGCTGCATCGCCTGGGACTGGACCTCGGTCCGATGCCCGCCCATCCGGCCGGCGAGGTCACGCTGTGGGAGGTGCGCTTCCCCCGGGTTGTGCTGTCGATCCTCGTCGGAGCGGCACTCGGCTGCTCAGGTGCGCTCCTGCAGGGCATCTTCGCGAATCCACTCGCCGAACCCGGCGTGATCGGGGTGTCGTCCGGTGCCGCAGTCGGCGCCTCGGCCGTGATCGTCCTCGGCGGCGCGTTCTCGTCCGGGTGGTCGCTCGCCGCGGCGGCCCTGTTCTCCGGTCTGATCACCACGTTCCTGGTGTATGCGATGTCGCGATCGGGTGGTCGCACCGAGGTGGTCACCGTGATCCTCACCGGTGTCGCCGTCAACGCCATGGCCGGCGGACTCATTGCATTCTTCACCTTCATCGCAAATCCGGCGGCCCGCGATCAGATCGTGTTCTGGCAATTGGGCAGCCTCGGCGGCGCCACCTGGGACATCGTGGGAGTCGTCGCCCCGCTCACCGTGATCGGGGTTGCGGTGGCCATCGTGCTCGCCCCCAAACTCGATGTGCTCGCTCTCGGCGAGAGCGTCGCCCGGCATCTCGGGGTGGACGTCGAGCGGGTCCGGCAGATAGCGATCGTCGCGGTCGCGGTACTGGTCAGCGCCGCAGTGGCATTCACCGGCATCATCATGTTCGTCGGGCTCGTCGTGCCGCACCTGATGCGTCTGGCACTCGGTCCTGCCCACCGCGTGCTCATGTTCGGCAGTGTCCTCGGCGGCGCGGTGGTGCTTCTCGCGGCCGATCTCGGTGCCCGCACCCTGGTTCCCAATGCCGACCTGCCGCTCGGCATGCTCACCGCATTGATCGGCGGCCCGGTCTTCTTCTGGATGCTGCGCCGCACCCGCGCCAAGCAGGGCGGGTGGGCATGAGCCGATCACCGTCCACCACTCCCGTCGCGGCGCGCACACCGATCTTCGGTAGGCTCCGTGGCCGCCGCGACCTGCCCGAACGATCCGCACCCGGTTCCGTGACACTGCGCGGCACCGGGATCCGGCTCCAGCGCAGCGAACGCGAAGTTCTGCACGGGATCGACTTCGAGGTCCGCGTCGGTGAAGTAGTGGCACTGGTCGGACCCAACGGCGCAGGCAAGTCGACGCTGCTCGCCGCGTTGACCGGCGATCATCCGCTCAGCGGCGGGCACGTCGAGGTGCACGGACGTGACCTCAGCGACTGGGCTCCCCTCGCGTTGGCACGCCGACGCGCCGTGCTGCCGCAACAGCACACCGTCGGCTTCCCCTTCACTGCGCGACAGATCGTGCAGATGGGCCGCGCCGCGTGGGCACGCACGGACCGCCAGGACTCCGACCGAGAACTCGTCGATGCCGCATTCGCCACCTGCGATGTGGCGCATCTCGCCCACCGCCCCTTCCCCTCGTTGTCCGGTGGTGAACGCGCCCGGGTCGCATTGGCTCGGGTGCTGGCACAGGACACGCAGACCCTGCTCCTGGACGAACCGACCGCGGCACTCGACATCGGGCATCAGGAAACGATCATGCGGGTCGTGCGGTCCCGCGCCGATCACGGACACGCCGTGGTGGTGGTGCTGCACGACCTCGGTCTCGCCGCCGCCTACGCCGACCGCATCTGCGTACTCGAGAAGGGCCAACTCGTCGCCGACGGCAGCCCGGACGACGTCCTCACCGAGGACCTGCTCAGCCGCGTCTACGACTATCCGCTGAGGGTCAGTGCTCACCCCGAGACGGGCACGCCGCTCGTGCTGCCGCACCGGGACGGACCCGCGCATACCCGCTGAGCGCCAGGTCACACCGGCACCGACCGCTCCGGAGGCGCGTGCACCCACCGGAGGACGATCGGGAACACTGGATGACGGCGGCGCCGTCGAGGCACCGTCACAGCCACAGCACAACAGCGAGGAGCAACGACGATGGGTGGACCGGTGATGCGCAACGCCGCGGTGGTGATCGGGCTCGCGGTGACGCTGGTCGCCGGCTGTTCGTCGTCCGACGATGCGGCCGAGTCGGTCCCGACCCGTGACCCTGCCACCGCGGCGGTGGCACCCGCGGTGGCCACCGCACCCGCCGGCGTCGTCACTCCCCTCACCCGGTCGGTCGACGCGATGGTCGTCGCCCCCGGCACCGGCATCGTCGCGGCACTCGTCGACGACGGGCAGCAGATGCTGTTGATCGACGACGCAGGCGCACCCCCGCGTGAGGTGGACTTGCCCGCAGCGGCAGCATCCGTCTCCCCCGGTCCCGACGGCACCGTACTGGCCCCTGCGGCAGGCATGGTCGCGCAGGTCGATACCACCACCGGGAGCGTCACCGAGGTGCCCGTCGACGGCGACGCGCTCTCGGCCGCGGTCCTGCCCGACGGACGCTGGGCCGTCGGTACCGCGGCCGGTACGGTGCTCGTCGTCGTCCCCGAGACCGGTGAGGTGGACTCGACGATCGGCGGGCTCGTCTCCGCCGACGCACTCGCGGTCGCCGGGGAGGCCGTCGCTGTTCTGGACCGACACCAGACGTCCATCACCGAACTGGATCTCGACGATGGGGACCTGCGTATCGCGCTGCGCGCCGGCGCGGGCGCCACTCAGATGACCAGCGACCCGTTCGGGCGCGTCATGGTCACCGACACCGACGGCGACGAACTGCTCGTCTACACCCTCGATTCGCTCGTGCTGCGACAGCGGTATCCGACGGGCCCGGCACCGTATGCCGTGGCCTACGACGAGAACCGTGACCTGGTGTGGGTCACCCTGACCGGCAGCAACGAGGTCGTGGGCTACGATCTGTCGACCGGTATTCCGAGGGAGCGCCACCGCTTCGCGACGGTGCAGCAACCCAACTCGCTCGCCGTCGATCCGGCAGATGCAGCACTGGTGGTCGCATCGGCGACCGGTGACGGACTGCAGAGGATTCCGGTCGAAGGGTAGTGATGGCAGGCGATAACGCGAGCCGGTTCACCCGCCTCCCCGTGGGGTGGGATACCAGCAATGACGACTACGAGTACGTGCCGCTGAAACTTCCGAAGGACGTGTCGCGGATCAGTGCCTCGCTGCGGCTCGCGATCTCGGCCGAGTTCCACGGCTGGGAGCTGACCCGGCTGCGGCTGTATCCCGACGGCAGTCGCCGGGTGCTGCTGCGTCGACGCAAGACCGGCCATCACGTCCCCGAACCCACCGTCCGCTGATCGAATATCCGGGCCCCGCGCCCACTCTGCAGGGAGTTGTTCGTGTACCGCTTGCTTCGTCGCGTGATGTTCCTGGTTCCGCCGGAACGGATCCACTACCTGGTGTTCCTGGTGCTGCGTCTGATCACTGGATTCGGGCCCACCCGCGTGCTCGCGTCGAAGATCCTCGCCGTCGACGATCCGATACTGGACAACACCGTGTTCGGTGTGCGGTTCCCGAACCCGGTGGGCATGGCCGCGGGTTTCGACAAGAACGCCAAAGGTGTCGACGCGTGGGGTCCGCTCGGCTTCGGTTTCGCGGAGGTCGGGACGGTCACCGCCCAGGCGCAGCCCGGAAATCCGGCGCCGCGCCTGTTCCGGTTGCCGGCGGACCGCGCGCTGGTCAACCGGATGGGCTTCAACAACCACGGAGCCGGTGTCGCCGCCAATCATCTGCGGCAGCGCCGCCGGACGGTGCCGATCGGCGCAAACATCGGCAAGACGAAGATCGTGCCCGCCGAGCAGGCCGCAGAAGACTACGCCGCGAGCGCGCAACTACTCGGTCCGCTCGCGGATTTCGTGGTGGTCAACGTCTCCTCCCCGAACACCCCGGGCCTGCGTGATCTGCAGGCCGTCGAGTCGCTGCGTCCGTTGCTGCGGGCGGTCCTCGACACCGTGGCGGTGCCGGTGCTCGTCAAGATCGCGCCGGATCTGTCCGACGAGGACATCGACGCGGTCGCCGATCTCGCCGTCGAGTTGAATCTCGCCGGGATCGTGGCCACCAACACGACCATCCGACGTGACGGCTTGCATACCGACGCCGCCCGCATCGCAGAGATCGGCGCCGGGGGGCTGTCGGGTGCGCCCGTGGCGGCGCGGTCCCTCGAGGTACTGCGGCGGCTGTACGCACGTGTCGGTGACCGGTTGACGCTGGTGTCGGTCGGTGGGATCGAGACGCCCGAGCAGGCGTGGGAACGCGTCCTGGCCGGTGCATCGCTGGTGCAGGGCTACACCGGGTTCATCTACGGCGGCGCCCTCTGGACTCGTCGCCTCAACAAGGGCCTCGCCCGCAAGCTGCGCGCGTCGGGTTACGCCTCCCTCGCCGATGCCGTCGGCGCCGGCGCCTGAGTTGCCTCCGGCAGACGGTGAAGGGCCGACACCGTTACGGTGTCGGCCCTTCACCGACCATCCGACTACTCGACCTCGTACGTACCGGTCAGAAGGCCGCGCGCGATGGCGTGACCGAAGACGTTGAAGCCGAGGAACGCCGGGCTCGCCTCCGGCCCGACGCCTTCGAGCGTGTCGACGTCGAGTGCATGCACCGCGACGACGTAGCGATGGTAGCCGTGCCCAGCGGGGGGCGCCGCTCCGATGAACCCGAAGGCACCACCATCGTGGCGCAGCTGCAGGGCCCCGGCCGGCAACGCCGACGCATCGGCAGTGCCGGCCCCCGTCGGCAGCGCGGTGACCGAGGCCGGGATGTTCGCCACGGCCCAGTGCCAGAAGCCGGAAGCGGTCGGGGCGTCGGGGTCGAAGACGGTCACGACGAAGCTCTTGGTCTCGGCCGGGAACCCGGACCACGACAGCTGCGGGGAGATGTCGCCGCCGCCGGGAATACCGAACGCGCCGCTGGCCTGCGGGAGCTTCCATTTCTCGCCTTCGGCGAAGTCCTCGCTGGTCACCTCGAAGGTGGGCAGCTCGGGCAGGAACTTGTACGGGTCGTAATCGAAGGCCATACCGGTCCTTTCGGGTTGTGCTCGATGATCGGTTTCCGTGATCAGGCGTGCATGAGGAAGTGTTCCATGACGCGCGTGCCGAAGCGCAGTGCATCGACGGGGACACGCTCGTCGACGCCGTGGAACAGCGCGGTGAAGTCCAGTTCGGGCGGCAACTGCAGGGGCGCGAAGCCGAAGCAGCGGATGCCCAGCTTCGCGAAGGCCTTGGCGTCAGTGCCCCCGGAAAGCATGTAGGGCACCGTGCGACCGAATGGGTCGTGCGCTTCGATGGCGGCGTTCATCGCGTCGACGAGATCGCCGTCGAACGTGGTCTCGTAGGAGTCGAGGCTGGTGATCCATTCGCGGGTCACGTCGGGCCCGATCAGTTCGTCGACGGTGCGTTCGAACTCGGCGCGCCGACCGGGCAGAATCCGGCAGTCGACGACCGCTTCGGCGGTCTGCGGGATGACGTTCGCCTTGTAGCCGGCATCGAGCATGGTGGGGTTGGCGGTGTCGCGGAGTGTCGCGCCGACGATGCGAGCGATCGATCCGAGTTTGGCGAGGGTGCCTTCGAGGTCGGGTGAGGCCGGGTCGAAGTCCAGTCCGGTTTCCTCCCCCGCGGCAGCGAGAAACTCGGCAACGGAGTCCGGGATCACGAGCGGGAAGGTATGTGTGCCGAGCCGTGCGACGGCTTGCGCGAGGATCGTGACGGCATTCTCCTCGTGGAGGAACGATCCGTGTCCGGCGCGACCTTTCGCGGTGAGGCGCATCCAACCGAGGCCTTTTTCCGCGGTCTCGACCAGGTAGAGGCGACGGTCCGTGCCGTCGGGTCGCGGGACGGTCAGCGAGAAGCCGCCGACCTCGCCGACCGCCTCGGTGATGCCCTCGAACAGGTCGGGGCGGTGCCGGACCAGCCAATGGGAACCATAGGTGCCACCGGCTTCCTCGTCGGCGAGGAACGCGAAGACGATGTCGCGGGGCGGAACGATGCCCTCCGCTTTGAATCGTCGGGCGACGGCGATCATCATCCCGACCATGTCTTTCATGTCGACCGCACCGCGGCCCCAGACGTAGCCGTCCTCGACGGCTCCGGAGAACGGGTGCACGCTCCAGTCCGCCGGTTCGGCCGGCACCACATCGAGGTGGCCGTGCAGCAGCAACGCGCCGCGCTCGGGGTCGGCGCCGGGGAGCCGGGCGAAGAGGTTGCCGCGGCCGGGCGCACCGGATTCGACGTAGGTGGTCTCGTAGCCGACCTCCTGCAATTGGGACGCGACCCATTCGGCGCACTCCTTCTCACCGCGGGTGGTGGCGAGGTCGCCGGTATTCGACGTATCGAAGCGGATGAGCCGGGAAACGAGGTCGACGACCTCGGCTTCGGCTCGGGACGGTTGGTGCGCGCTCGATGTGGTGACCATGCCTGCATGTCTACCATCGACGGAGCGGCCGATCACTGCAGGTAAGGGCAGCGATTTGGGAGCTGGTGCGTGGTGCGTTAATCTTTCACAGCGCCCGCGGGAGTGGGCGCAGGCATCAAGTCCGAGTGGCGGAATGGCAGACGCGCTAGCTTGAGGTGCTAGTGTCCTATTAACGGACGTGGGGGTTCAAGTCCCCCCTCGGACACTCTGAGTCGAGACAGACGACGTAGGCCCCGAACCTGATTCAGGTTCGGGGCCTACGTCGTTGTTCGGACAATCCTCGAAACAGGTCTGGGGAGGCGAATTGGGGATCGGCGCATGCATGCGCTACTGTTTCGACAGCGCCCGCGAGAGCGGGAGTACACCGTATGCCCGTATGGCACCGGTCCGAGTGGCGGAATGGCAGACGCGCTAGCTTGAGGTGCTAGTGTCCTATTAACGGACGTGGGGGTTCAAGTCCCCCCTCGGACACACCGAACACCTTGGCCCCGAACCTGTTTCAGGTTCGGGGCCAAGGTGTTCGCGTGGCGTCACTCAGTCGCGACGACCCTTGCGAAAGTAGCCGATCGGCCCGATGAAGTTCACGGCGATGATCAGTGCCCACTTCAGCTTGCTACCGTCGACCTTCTCCGCGGGCCGCTTCGCCAGATCGGTCCAGGCGCTCACAGCAAGTACGATCTGGACGCTTGCGAGTACGAGCACGAGCGCTCTCTGCCAGGGCGACAGGTCGGCGAACTTCTTCTTGACACAGGTGGTATCCGCCGGTGCGGTCGAGCTCATCTTTCCTCCGAAGTGATCCTCAGGACACGAGCGGCGGGCCGTCCGCGCTCGCCCGGTACCATTATCGGGTTTCGCCACACACCGGAAAAGGGCACATGGACCCCCACAGCGATACTGCAACGACACTCCCCGATGCACTCGGATCCGAGCGGATCGACCCTGCCGACCTCGACACGTGCCTCCGCGTGCTCGATCTCGCGGGCGGACTCGCGTCCGAGCATCCCGATGCGGTCACGGTGCAGCGCGCCGTCGGGCACATGTTCAAGAAATTCAAGCGGCTGCGCCGCAACGAGCGCCGCGACCGCAAGGCAGCCGCCGACCGTGAGGTGCTCGAGTCCACCGCGACCGGCTCTCCCACTCGTATCGACGACGAGACCGCCGGGGTTCCGCTCACGTCGACCACGCAGAACGCGAGCGCGGGCACTCTGCTGCGTCCGCGGGGTTGCTATGTCTGCAAGAACAAGTACACGCAGGTGGACGCGTTCTATCACCAGCTGTGTCCGGACTGCGCGTCGGCGAATCACGCCAAACGTGACGCCCGCACCGACCTGACCGGGCGGCGCGCGCTCCTCACGGGCGGGCGCGCCAAGATCGGCATGTACATCGCGCTGCGACTGCTGCGCGACGGCGCTCACACGACGATCACCACGCGCTTCCCCAATGACGCGATCCGCCGGTTCAGCGCGATGGCGGACAGCGCCGACTGGATCCACCGCCTGCGGGTGGTCGGTATCGATCTGCGCGACCCGGCGCAGGTCGTAGCCCTCGCCGACGAGGTCGCAGCGCAGGGCCCGCTGGACATCCTCATCAACAACGCAGCGCAGACCGTGCGTCGCTCCCCCGGCGCCTATTCGGCACTCGCCGAGGCCGAGTCTGCAGCCCTTCCGGCGGGGCCGCGTCCTGAGATTCTCACGTTCGGAAAGCCCTCGGACGCGCATCCCGCCGCGCTCGCCGGCAGCCTCTCGGGCCGAACGTTGACGCCGGCGGCCGTGTCGTCGCTGGCCATGGTGGCAGGGTCCGCAGCTCCCGAGCGGATCGCGGCCGGCATCGCAATCGACGCCGGCGGCCTGCTTCCCGATCTGGTCCACACCAACAGTTGGGTGCAGACCGTCGGTGAGGTCGATCCTCTCGAGCTGCTCGAGGTGCAGTTGTGCAACTCGGTGGCGCCGTTCATCCTCGTCGATCGGCTGCGTCCGTCGATGGCCTCGTCGCCGGCGCGGCGCAAGTACGTCGTCAATGTCTCCGCAATGGAAGGACAGTTCGCGGGTCGCCGATACAAGGGCGCAGGACATCCGCACACCAACATGGCAAAAGCCGCGCTCAACATGCTCACCCGCACGAGCGCCGAGGAAATGCTCAGCGACGGCATCCTCATGACCGCAGTGGACACGGGGTGGATCACCGACGAACGACCCCACCACACGAAGATCCGGCTGGCCGAGGAAGGCTTCCATGCGCCGCTCGATCTCGTCGACGGGGCGGCGCGGGTGTACGACCCGGTCGTGCAAGGCGAAGCCGGTATCGATCTGTACGGGTGCTTCCTCAAGGATTACGCGCCGGCGCCCTGGTGATGGCGTGCCCGGTGAGATCCGGCCGACACGGCACCGACGGTGGAGAGCATGTCCACACGGGTCGGATTCCGGATTCGCCGGCGTCGGCCGTGATACTGGTACACAGTGGTTTACCGTTCCACCGCGCCTAGGAGCATCATGTCTGTCGCCGTCGTCCATGCCGAAACTCCCGAGGGACGCGCCGCCCTGCGCGTCGGCGCCCGCGAGGCCGCCGACCGCGGCGAGAAGCTGGTCGTGCTCGCTCCGCTCGACGACCCCGCCGCGAGCGCCGCGGTGGGCGCCGACGTCCGCGAGGTCCTCGGCAACGGGGACTGGGAGCTGCTCGCCGAGGTCCACGACGGTGATTCGGTCGGAACCGTCATCGAGTTGCTCGCGCGCAGCGGGGCCGGCAGAGCTGTTGTGGGGAGCCGCGGCCGGACCGCGACCGGCAAGTTCCTGCTCGAACGTGGGCTGCAGCGCATGATCATCGAAGCGGCTGTTCCGGTACTCGTCGTCAAGGACGAGTGATCGGCTTACCCTGGGTGCATGGCCTACCGGCTGCTCGCCGATGCCACTGCGTTCGTCCATCTGCTGTTCGTGCTCTATGTTGCGGTCGGCGGGTTCCTCACGTGGCGGTGGCCGCGCACGATTGTCGCCCACGTGCCCGCTGTGGCGTGGGGCGCCGGGTCGGTGATCGTGGGGTTCGACTGCCCGTTGACGTCGGCAGAGAACTGGGCCAGAGACAAGGCCGGGGCGTCGGGGCTACCCCCGGGCGGATTCATCGAGCACTATCTGACCGGCGTAATCTATCCCGAATCGGCTCTCGGGTTGGTCCGCTGGAGTGTCGTGATGTGCGTCGTGGTGTCCTGGACGGTGTTGTGGGTGCGTCAGGGGCGCACGCGAGTGAGAAAGGCCACCGCCGGACTTACCCGACAGTAGGGTGGCGGCATGACTGCCTCACGCCATCTCGACGTCGTCGTCTACGGCGCCACCGGCTTCGTCGGCCGGCTCACCGCCGAGTACCTCGCCCACCACCTGCCGTCCGGTCTGTCGGTCGGTCTCGCCGGTCGCTCCCGCGGCAGGCTCGAAGCCGTGCGTTCGGCGCTTCCTCCCGCCGCCGCCGAGTGGCCGTTGATCATCGCGAATGCCGACGACCCCGAGTCTCTGGCGACGATGGTGTCCGAGACTCGCGTGGTGATCACGACGGTCGGCCCCTACGCCCGGTACGGCGTGCCGCTGGTGCAGGCGTGCGCCGAGGCGGGCACCGATTACGTGGATCTGACCGGTGAGGTCCTGTTCCAGCGCGAGAGCATCGACCGGTTCGATGATGTTGCGCACCGGACCGGCGCCCGCATCGTGCATGCATGCGGTTTCGATTCGGTTCCCTCCGACCTCGGTGTGCATGCCCTGCGCCGTGCAGCCGAGGCCGACGGAACCGGCGCGCTGACGGACACCACGTTCATTCTGACCTCACTGCGTGGTGGCATCAGCGGCGGCACGATCGATTCACTGCGTGACCAGCTCGACGCGGTGCGCACCGATCGCACCGCACGGAGGGTCGCGGCGAGTCCCTACTCGTTGTCACCCGACCGGGATCAGGAACCCGATCACGGCAGGCAGAGTGATTTTGCGCTGGTCGACGGGAAGACGATCGCGCCGGAAGTGACCGGATGGAAGGCGCCCTTCGCGATGGCGTCGGCCAACACCCGTGTGGTGCGACGCAGCAGCGCCCTCACCGAGGGAACCTATGGGCCGCGGTTCCGGTATCGGGAGGTGATGAACGTCGGGTCGTCGGTGGCGTCCCTCCCGATCGCCGGGGCCGTCGCGGCGGGGCTGGGCGCCTTCGTGGCGGGGCTGTCGTTCCGTCCGACCCGATTCCTGCTCGACAAGGTGTTGCCCGCCGCTGGCGAGGGCCCGTCGGAGCAGACCCGCGAGCGCGGGCATTTCACGGTCGATCTGTACACCACCACCGAGACCGGTGCCCGCTACACGGCACGGTTTGCTGCGCAGGGCGATCCCGGATACAAGGCGACCGCGATGATGCTGGGCGAATCCGCGCTGTCGTTGGCGGTCGGCGGGTCCGCACTGCACGCCGGCGGCGGGGTACTCACCCCGGCGGTGGCGTTCGGTGATGTGCTGACCGAGCGTCTGCGGGTGGCAGGAGTCGAGATCTCGACACGCCGATTGCCCTGAATGTGCACGCCCGCATAGATCCGGCGTCTGCGAGAGGCTATGCTCGATCGGTCGCCTGTCCGGCGACCGAGTATCCGACGGAAAGACAGGCATCATGCACGCGACGAGCATCGAGGCGGCTCCGGCCTCCCGACTTGCTCTGATGGCGTTCTGGCCTACCCGTCGTGGTGCATGCTTCGACTGCGAGTGTTGTTTCCGGATGTCCTTCTGAGCGGTGTCGCACCGCTCGGCGTGTTCGTCCAGATCCCTTCAGTCGCACGGAGCGGTGCATGCTCAATCTTCTCGTTTTCACGTTGGTCGGCGTCGGTGCCCAATTGGTCGACGGTGCACTCGGCATGGCGTTCGGTGTCACAGCGACCACGTTGTTGATCTTCAGTGGTGTCGGCGCAGCCCACGCGAGTGCTGCAGTCCATCTGGCCGAGGTCGGCACCACTCTGGTGTCCGGTGTGGCGCACTGGCGGTTCCGCAACATCGACTGGAAGGTCGTGCTGCGACTCGGTGTGCCCGGCGCGATCGGCGCGTTTCTCGGCGCCACTGTCCTCTCCGGTCTGTCCACGGAAGCGGCCGTGCCGGTCACGGCGACGATCCTGCTGATCATCGGTGTGTACGTGGCGTTGCGTTTCTCGGTGCGCCCACCGGCGGTGGCCAATGCCCGTACCTCGCCGCACACCGCGAAGTTCCTCTCCCCCCTCGGGTTCTTCGGTGGTTTCATCGACGCAAGTGGCGGCGGCGGCTGGGGTCCTATCACCACCAGCACCCTGCTGTCCCGCGGAAAGACCGCACCGCGCACGGTGATCGGATCGGTCAGCGCCTCGGAGTTCCTGGTCGCGGTGGCCGCAAGCATCGGCTTCCTGATCGGTCTGGGACGCGAATCGCTCGACAACGTGCTCATCGTCGCCGGGTTGGCAATCGGCGGTGCGCTGGCCGCACCGGTGGCAGCATGGCTCGTCTCCCGTGTCCCGGCGACGTTGCTGGGGACCGCGGTCGGCGGTGTGATCGTCGTGACCAACCTGTACAAGTTGTTCGACACGTTCGACGTGTCCAGCACCGTCGCCACGCTGCTCTACCTTCTGCTCATCGCCGGCTGGATCGCTCTGCTGGTCGTGTCGTGGAAACGTTCGAAGCTCACCGCCGCCGAGTCGTCGGGTGGGCTCGAGAAACTCGAGGCGCCGACCCCGACAGCGTTACAGGAAGACCCGCCGGGCCAAAAAATTTAGCACGCGCTCTGACCGGACAAAACACCCATACCAAGATCATGCCGGTGCACCCCGCCCGATAGCATTCGCCGCGTGAATCGACACCGTTTTGCGGTCCTCCCCGCCATCCTCGCCTGCGCACTTGCCCTCGGCGCCTGCTCCTCCGACGACGCTTCGTCCACCGACGGCGCCTCATCGTCCACCGACACCGCGTTCTCCGACAGTGACGTCAGCGTCGACACACTCGATGCCGACCTCCTCGCGAAGTTCACGACCTGCGACGACGTGGCCCCCGCCGTGGAGCAGTACATCGGAGGGCTCGACGCCGATCCGAACAACGGATCGAGCGACTACGGCGTGTACTGCACCTGGAGCACACCCGACACCGCCACAAGCTCCGACGACATCCGCACGGTGGAGGTCAGGATCGAGACCGGGAACGGCGCGGTGGCAGACCCCTCGGTGCTCGGTACCGCAGGTATCGACGTGCTCACCGACAGCGCCATCGAGGCGAAGGGCGGCGTCGCATACACCATGAATATGGGCACCGACGCCGCCGGTATCACCGTCACCACCGTCGAACTCCCGGACGTGCGTGTCGCGATCACCGGCGGGCAGTGGGCCGACCTCCCCAGCTTGGACGGACCGGCGGCAATCGCCGCCGCCACAGAACTTCTGGGCCTCTGAACAACCGGTCTCGAACGACACGGGCGCGATCACCGAGATGGTGAGCGCGCCCGTTCTCGTATCGGGGTCACTCGAGCGTGCTGACCGCACTCCGGTCGGCATCTTCATCCCGGGCCGCGCGGTCCCGGGTCATCACACCGTGTGTGATGAGTACCTGCGCCGCGATGTAGGTGAGCATCACCCAGAAACCCGACAGCGGCAGCGGGAAGTCTTCGACGAACGCGCGCAGCGCGATCAGCGAATCGGAGACCACGAAGACCACCGCACCGATCGCGACGGTGCGCCCGACGCCCGTCGCAAGGACCGCCACCGTGGCCAGACACAACGCGTAGAGCACGACGGGGATCAGCAACACACCCGCGCCCGGAGCGCACACCGCCACCAGGGCGACGACGGCGACTGCGAAAACCGCGAGTACCCACCGCCTGGTGTGCAGCACGCTCTCCGCCCGGTACGGCACGAACGCCACGATGTACGTCACCTGCGCACACAGGAAGAATCCGACGAGCACGAGGAACGAGGTGTCGCCGTCGAACAGGTCGGGGGCGGTGTCGCCGAGCCAGGAGAAGGTCAGCGCCACCAGCGTCAGCTCGACGAGCCGTGACCGCGACGCGCTGGTGCCCAGCACCAGCGCTGCTGCCAGCACCGGCATGAGCAGCCACTGAGTGGCGTCGACCCACAGCGACTCGGAGTCGATGAGCTGGGCGATCAGATGCACCGCGGCAAGCACACCGAAACCGGCGAAGGTGAACCGCGCGGCGACGCGCTGGGTCACCGAGCGGGACCGTCGTTGTCGAAGCCCTCGTCATCCACACCGTCGAATGCATCCAGGATCCGCTGCGCACCGATGGCCGCGGTGAGCGACCCGGCGCGAACCCCGGCTTCGACGTCGCCGCGGATCGCTTTGACTCGCGGGTTGCTCTCGAGCCGTCGAAGCAATTGGTCGTGCACCATCGTCCACGTCCAGTCGACCTGTTGGCGGCTGCGGTTCTCGTCGAACCTCCCGGCCTCGGTGAGCACCCTCTTGTGTTCGAGGACGGTGTCCCAGAACGTATCCAGACCGACACCTTCGAGGCCGCTCATGGTGATCACGGGCGGTTTCCACAGCGCGTCGTGCGGATGCACCATGCGCAGGGCACCGGACAATTCACGGGCGGCGACACGCGCGTCGCGCTCGTGATTGCCGTCTGCCTTGTTCACCGCGACGAGGTCGGCGAGTTCGAGCACGCCCTTCTTGATGCCCTGCAGCTGGTCGCCGGTGCGTGCGAGAGTCAGGAAACAGAAGCAGTCCACCATGTTCGCGACGGTGACTTCGGACTGGCCGACGCCGACGGTCTCGACGAGGATCACGTCGAATCCCGCCGCCTCGAGCAGCACCATTGTCTCGCGCGTCGCCTTCGCGACCCCGCCGAGCGTGCCGGCTGTCGGCGACGGGCGGATGAAGGCTTCCTGCTCCCCGGACAGCCGCGCCATCCGGGTCTTGTCGCCCAGGATCGATCCGCCGGTCCGCGTCGAGGACGGATCGACCGCGAGCACCGCAACCCGATGACCCTTGTCGATCAGGTACATGCCCAGCGAGTCGATGAACGTCGACTTCCCGACCCCGGGAACGCCGGTGATCCCGACCCGGATCGCCCCGCCGGCCTGCGGGAGCAGACGCAACAGCAACTGTTGCGCCTGCTCCCGATGGTCGTTGCGAGTCGATTCGATCAGGGTGATCGCCTTCGCGAGTCCGGCTCGCTCGTTGGCGAGGACCGAGGCGGCCAAGGCGTCGAGGTCGACCGGACGCCGACGCGTCGCGGTGGTGGTCCCGATCGAGGTGTCGCTCATATCTGCGTCAGCTCCCGAGCGAATGTCCGAGCTGCGCAGCGAGCTTGGTGAGCAAGCCGGCTGCGGCGTCGGCGATGACGGTGCCGGGCGGGAAGATCGCCGCGGCCCCGGCCTCGTACAGCTCGTCGAAGTCGCCGGGCGGAATGACACCGCCGACCACGATCATGATGTCCTCACGCCCCACTTCCGCGAGTGCCTGCTTGAGCGCCGGCACCAACGTCAGGTGCCCCGCGGCCAGCGACGACACACCGATGACGTGCACGTCGTTGTCGGCTGCCTGCCGGGCAACCTCTTCGGGAGTCTGGAACAGCGGTCCGACGTCGACGTCGAAGCCGAGGTCGGCGAAGGCAGTGGAAATCACCTTCTGGCCGCGATCGTGGCCGTCCTGGCCCATCTTCGCGACGAGGATACGGGGGCGGCGTCCCTCTTCCTCCGCGAACTTGTCGACGAGTCCGATGGTCGTGGAAATGTTGCTCGCCTCCCCGGCTTCGTCGCGGTAGACGCCACTGATCGTGCGGATCTCGGCCTGGTGCCTGCCGTAGACCTTCTCGAGAGCGTCGGAGATCTCGCCGACAGTGGCCTTCGCGCGGGCAGCGTCGATCGCGAGCGCCAGCAGGTTGTTCTCCATCGAGACTGCGTCGGAGGCTGCGGCGGCGCGGGTCAGCTCGGCGAGCGCGGCCCGGGTGACGGCCTCGTCACGGTCTCCACGCAGTTGCTCGAGCTTCGCGAGCTGCTCGGCACGCACCTTCGAGTTCTCGACCTTGAGAACCTCGATGCTGTCGGGTTCGGCCGGCACGTACTTGTTGACACCGATCAGCGGCTGACGACCCGAGTCGATGCGTGCCTGGGTGCGGGCGGCGGCTTCTTCGATGCGCAGCTTCGGGATGCCCTCGTTGATGGCCTGCGCCATACCCCCGGCCTCCTCGACCTCCGCGATGTGCGCGCGGGCGCGGTTCGCGAGTTCGTGGGTGAGCCACTCGACGTAGTGCGAACCGCCCCAGGGGTCGATGGGCCGGGTGGTGCCGGACTCCTGCTGCAGCAACAGCTGTGTGTTACGCGCGATGCGGGCGGAGAAGTCGGTCGGCAACGCGATCGCCTCGTCGAGCGCATTGGTGTGCAACGACTGCGTATGCCCCTGCGTCGCAGCCATCGCCTCGACGCAGGTACGTCCGACGTTGTTGAACACATCCTGTGCGGTGAGCGACCAGCCGGAGGTCTGCGAGTGGGTGCGCAGAGAGAGTGACTTCGCGTTCTTCGGAGCGAACTTCTCGACGAGTTCGGCCCACAGGAGCCGGCCGGCGCGAAGCTTGGCGACCTCCATGAAGAAGTTCATGCCGATGGCCCAGAAGAACGACAGGCGCGGTGCGAACTTGTCGATGTCCATGCCGGCGTCGAGGCCTGCCCGGATGTACTCGACACCGTCGGCCAGGGTGTAGGCGAGCTCCAGATCGGCTGTAGCTCCGGCCTCCTGGATGTGGTAGCCGGAAATGGAGATCGAGTTGAATTTCGGCATCTTCGTGCTGGTGTACGCGAAGATGTCGGAGATGATCCGCATCGAGGGCTTCGGCGGGTAGATGTAGGTGTTGCGGACCATGAACTCTTTCAGAATGTCGTTCTGAATGGTTCCGGCCAACTGCTCGGGCGTGACACCCTGCTCTTCGGCGGCCACGACGTACAGCGCGAGGATCGGCAGCACCGCACCGTTCATCGTCATCGACACCGACACCTTCGACAGATCGATGCCGTCGAACAGCTGACGCATGTCGAGGATCGAGTCGATGGCGACACCGGCCATACCGACGTCGCCTTGGACGCGCGGGTGATCGGAGTCGTAGCCGCGGTGCGTCGCGAGGTCGAAGGCCACGGACAGGCCCTTCTGGCCGGCCGCGAGGTTGCGACGGTAGAAGGCGTTCGATTCGGCCGCGGTGGAGAAACCGGCGTACTGGCGGATGGTCCACGGCTGGTTGACGTACATCGTCGGGTACGGGCCGCGCACGAACGGCGCGATGCCCGGGTGGCTGCCGAGCGGGTAGCCCTCGGCTGCGATGGCGTCGCGGTCGGCCTTGGTGTAGACCGGCTTGACGTCGATACCCTCGGGGGTGTTCCACACGACATCGTCGGCGGTGTAGTTGTTGGCGGACGCGACGGATTCGACGAGCGCGGTGGTCTGCTCCTCGGTGGGAGCAGCGGGTTCCGGGGAATCCGGATCTGTCAGCGGGACATCGGCAAAGCTGCCGATCTCGGATTGGATGCTCACTTACGCTCCCAGGGTGTTCAGAAGATCGGTCAGTGCAGCGACCGCGTCGATGCGCGCGGTCAGGTAACCGTCCGGACGGTTGTCGCCCTGCGCGTCGCCCACGGCCTTCTCCGGGCCGGCGAGCAGCACGGTGGTGATCCCGGCTGCGCGCAACGCCGCGGTCGCGGGGCCGGCATGTTCGCCGTAGCGAGCATCGGTGCCGCACAGTACGGCCACGGTGGTGGCGGAGTCGCGGACCGCGGCGGCAAGGGTGTCGTCGTTCGGATCCAGCGATCCGGGGTTGACCGCCTCGATACCACCGGCCGCGAGCAGGTTGCTGGCGAAGGTGGTGCGCACGTTGTGCTCGGCGATCGGTCCGAGCGGTGCGAGCAGCACCGTGGGCCGGGAGCCGTGCACGGCGAGATACACATCGGAGCGGTCGCGCAGCGCTTCGAACGGTGCGGCGTAGCGCGCCGCGAAGGCACCCGAGTCGGCGACGCCGGTGGGCAGCGGGGCCTCACCGAGGTTCGGGAACTCGTTGATGCCGGTCACGGAGGTCTTGCGGTGTGCGATATCGGAGTCGCGGCGAGCGCGGGTCGCAGCGATGCGCTCGGAGATCAGCCCGGCGTCGAGCGCCGCGCGATATCCGCCTGCCGCTTCGATCTGCTGGAAGAATTCCCACGATTTCGCCGCGACCTGCGCGGTGAGGTCCTCGATGTACCAGGATCCGGCGCCCGGATCGAGAACACGACCGAGGTTGGATTCCTCGAGCAGGAGCAAGTTGGTGTTGCGGGCGATGCGGGCGGAGAACGCCTCGGACACTCCGACGACGCCGGTGGGCAGCGCAGCGTCGAACGGCAGCACGGTGACGGCGTCGGCGCCACCGACTCCCGCACCGAACGCGGCCAAGGTGGTGCGGAGCATGTTCACCCACGGGTCGCGCTGGGCCATCATCGCTGCGGAGGTCACCGCGTGCTGCGGTGCGTTTCCGGCGTCGCTTGCTCCGGCGACCTGTGCGACACGCGCCCACAGCTGACGGGCTGCGCGGAACTTCGCGATGGTCTGGAACTGGTCGTCGGTGGCCGCGAACCGGAACTCGATCTGGCGCAGGGCCTGCTGCGCAGACAGCCCGGCGGCGACGAGCGCGCGGACGTACTCGATGCCGGCGGCGACGGCCGCGCCGAGTTCCTCGGCGTCGGAGGCACCGGCGTTGTGGAAAGCGGTGCCGTCGACGGTGAACGCGCGGACGGTCTCGACGCGCTCCGCGGCCGCGGTCGCGAGTGCGACGGCGTCGTCGACGGTGATGTCGGCGCGGCCGGAGAAGGCACTGGTCAACGGCGCGGCGCCGAGTGCAACGCGCACGGCGGCACGGTCGGCGACATCGGTACGTGCGTCGAGCAGCGTGTAGAGGGCCTCTGTGGCAGCAGCGAGGTCGCTGCCGGCGTCCAGGCTGATGGGTGCGAGGTCGACGAGCACTTTGTCGAGTGCCGTGGACAATCCGTCGACGGGCAGTGCGCCGTCGCCGATCTGCAGCCACAGTGCACTGACGCCGTTCTCGAGGGCGTCGAGGACGCGCTCGTTGAGATTCTTGGCGTCGGTTCCGTCGAAGCGGGCGCTGACGAGCCAACCGGCGTTGACGTCGCGGGTGGACGACCCGCCACGGGTGTACGGGAACTGCCCGGGCAGGGGTGCTTCCGGGCGTTCGTCGCGACCGCTGTAGAGCGGGGCCACCGTCACGTCGTCGTACGTGGTGGTCTCGAGCAGGCGCTGCGGCTCCGGGCCGAGTTCTGCCGGATCGACGCGACGCGATTTCGCGAGTACGCCCGCGACCGCTTGCTGCCACTGCGCGTATGCGCGCGCGGCGTCCTCGGCCTCTGCTGCTAATGACACGTGCGATTTCCTCCTACTGCGGGTGGGCAGGCTCTCGGGCGGCCGGGGTGGGCCGACGGGGCGGGGCGCCTCGCAAAAACACTAAGCCGATCTCGTTGTGATGCTAGCCGCACACTCCGGTGAAGAACCGTGGGGATCACCACAATTTTGCTAGCGATCGATAACCCCGCACGACGTGGTTGTGTGATCCTGCGGTCTGCATCTCTGCGTGACGGGTGCGTGCCGACCACGGCAGGTACGCTGACCCCCTGTGATGAGGATTTTCAGGGACCGCAGGGTCGTCGGCATCCTCGTACTTCTCGCAGTCTTCGCTGCTGCGGCACTCGTGCTTCCCCATCCATCGATCGGGCAGATCCGGGAGTGGTCGGAATCGGTCGACGGCCCCTTGCTGGTCCTGATCTTCTTCGCCGTCCACTCTCTTGTGACGATCCTCCCGGTTCCGCGCACGGTGTTCACTCTCAGCGCCGGCGTGCTGTTCGGTCCCGTGGTCGGGATTGCAGTCACCAGTGCAGCGACCACCGTCAGCGCGGTCCTTGCGTTCGTGCTGGTACGAGCTCTGGGACGAGGCGTCGTGGCGTCATACCTGACGCATCCCGCGGCGAAGGCGGTCGATCTGCGCCTCGCGCGCCGCGGCTGGCTCGCGGTCGGGTCGCTGCGACTGATCGCCGCGGCGCCGTTCTTCGTGGTGAACTGTTGTTGTGCGGTGTCAGCGGTGCGTCTGGCTCCCTATACCCTCGCGACCGTCGTCGGGATTCTGCCGGGCACCGTCGCCGTGGTACTCCTCGGTGATGTGCTCACCGGGGAGTCGAGTCCCGCCCTGATGGTGACGACGGCGATCTGTATCGCACTCGGTGTCGGCGGCCTCCTACTCGAGGCGCGCCTGCCTCAGCCCGCGGGGTCGGCACTCGATGCCATCACCGACCCGAAAGAGAACAACGCAAGGCTGAAGGCTTGATTTCAAACAATCAAGGCATCACCCTTGATGTGTGTATGTACTCACGGTCGACCAACGCGGCAGTCGCCGCGACATCGACCGCGTCGCCGACCTGCTCGACGAACTCCGCGACGCACCCCTGCTCCGCGGGTTCGAACGCACCGCCGGCGACGAGGTGCAGGCCGTATCCGACGACCCCGGCACCGTCGTCGATCTCGCGTTGAATCTCCTCGACCGGGACAACTGGAGCATCGGCATCGGGATCGGCCCCGTCGAGACTCCACTGCCCGCCCAGACCCGCGCCGGCCGTGGGCCCGCATTCGAACACGCCCGCACCGCCGTCGAGCGCGCCAAGAACACCCCCGGTCGAATCGCCGCCGACGGCGCCGAAGCCGAGTCCGCATCCGATGTCGACGCCGCACTGACCCTGCTCGCGACGATCGTGCTCCGCCGCACCGCTCAGGGTGTCGAAGCCGTCACGCTCGCTCGAACCGGACTGTCGCAGGCCGAG
Organism: Rhodococcus ruitaii; assembly: GCF_055230935.1. Taxonomy (NCBI): domain Bacteria; kingdom Bacillati; phylum Actinomycetota; class Actinomycetes; order Mycobacteriales; family Nocardiaceae; genus Rhodococcus; species Rhodococcus ruitaii. The sequence continues at coordinate 163,699 of NZ_JBUYWC010000005.1, forward strand.
ATCGCCAGCGAGCTCGGCATCAGCAAACAGGCCGTGTCCCAGCGGTTGCTCACCGCCGGGTGGCAGGCCGAGTTCGCAGGCCGCGCCCTCCTGCACCGACTCCTCGAAAGGGCCGACCGTTGACCGTCGCTTCCCTGGTGCTCCTCGCTGTCGCCGCCGTCGCGCCGGCATTGTCGCTGATTCCGCGTCTTCCGGTGTGGATCGGGGCGGCCACCACCGGGATCGCACTCGGGATCGCGGCCCTGACCGCGGCCGCCACCGACCCCGCTCAGGGCTTCGCGCTCGGGGCAACGCTCACCCTCACCACCCTCGTCGCCATCACCGGCGGCGGCCCGGCCGTGCTCGTCGCGTTCCGGATCGCCCGTCGGCAACCGGACGCGGGACCGACGCCGACACCCCCGCCGGGACCGCTGCGCGGTGGCCGGGTCATCGGCGTCCTCGAACGCGGCGCGGTCGCCGCTTCGATCCTGGCCGGGTGGCCGGAAGGGATCGCCATCATCATGGCGGTCAAAGGCCTGGCCCGATATCCGGAGCTACGCGAACCGCAGGCATCCGAGCAATTCATCATCGGCACGTCCACGAGCGTGCTGTGGGCCGCCGCAGCGTGTGGAGTCGGCCACGCCCTGATCACCTGAGTGTCCACGCGCGTAGTCCGGCTGGCATAATTGCGGGCGCAACTGAATAGCCGAGGAACTGCGGCGGGAGAGTCCCGCGTCTGCGGGCGCCGAAGGAGCAACCACCCGGGAATCTCTCAGGCCCACAGACCGCCGCACGCGAGGCAACTCTGGAAAGCAGCCCTTCGGGGCTCACCGACGGTGTAGGCGGGTCCTGACGGATTCGTGAAAGCTCTCAGGTCCGATGACAGAGCGGGGAACCACTACCCCCGGTGCGTGAAGCACCCTGTCCGGAGGAAGTTCCTTGACGCTGTCCGTCGGCGCGCCCACGCGCGTCCAGGCTGTTCCCGTTCCCGTCGCACCGTCGACCACTCCCCCGCTTTCGCGTCCACATCCGAATCGACGGCTCGGCATCGCCGCCATCGTCGTCTCCGCGACCGCCATGGGCGCCGCAGGCCTGTTCGGTCGTATGGCCACCCCGCCCGGCGCAGCGCTCGGCGAGGCCCTGACGCTGGGTCGAATGCTCGTCGGAACCGTGGGTATGCTGCTCCTGATCGTCTTCTCCCGGCGGCTCGGTGCCATCCGCCGCACCCGGTTGTCCCCGTCGATCGTGCTCGGCGGTGTGTTCCTGGGACTGTCGCTGGCCACCTACCTGTCGTCCACCCTGCTCACCGACTTGTCGCGAGCGGTGGTTCTGCACTACCTCGGTCCGCTCATCGCAACGGTGCTGGCCCGAGTCCTTCTCAGGGAGACGATCACACGCCTCGATGCAGTGTCGTTGGGGACCGCATTCGCCGGGATGCTGCTCGCCGCCGGACTGATCGGCGGCAGCCCTACTGCCGGGTCCGACCAGGACACCCTGGGCACGGTGCTCGGTGTGGCGTCGGGCATCTTCTACGGTCTGGCCCTGCTCTGCTATCGGTACCGCTCCGACATGCCCGCCGATGTGCGCAGCTTCTGGAATTTCGCGTTCGGCGCCGTCGCCACCGCGGCAATGGTCGCGGTCACCCGTCCCGACGTGACGGGCATGACCGCCACGAACTGGGTGTGGGCCGCCGGCTTCTTCGTCGTGTGCGGTCTGGTCGCTCTGGGTCTGCTCGTCGTCGCGGGCAAGCACCTGCGGGCGGCGGAGCTATCGGGTCTGTCGTATCTCGAGGTCGTGGTCGCGCTGACGCTCGGCGCCGTCGCCTTCGGCGAATCCATCTCACCGTCCGCGGTCCTCGGAGCGGGAATGATCATTGCGGCGATGACACTGCCCCTCGTCACCGGTCGACGGCGCCGTGCCAGTGTCGCGGCCCGCATATCGGAGGTGCGGGGCCCGGCCCAGGGGACCCGAGGAGGGTCAGCAGGG
>NZ_JBUYWC010000006.1:0-230537 GCF_055230935.1 Rhodococcus ruitaii
CCGGGGGGCGGGGGGGGGCCCGGGCGGCGCGCCGTCCTGCGGGGGGCCCCCCCCCCCGACACTGTGAACCGGAGACGTTACTGCTGCTGGGGCGGATACTGCCGCTGGGGATCCGCCACCGGTTCCGGTTCCCCGGTGGGCATCCACCCCGCCTGCGGGGGCTGCTGCGATTGCGGCAGCGCCTGAGGTGGTGTTCCGGCGGTCTTACCTGCCTGATGTCGCGGCGCGGGCACATCGGGATCGACCGGCTTGCGGGCCACGGCCTCGGCTTCGGCGACGGCCTGCGCTACCGCGGGGTCGCTCTTGGTGGTGAACCAGTCCTCGACTTCCTCGGAGTCGTCCTCCGGTCGCTGCAGATCTTCTTCGACCGGGCTCGGCTCGAACCGGAACACACCGTCGTCGCCGGGTGCACCGAGGTTCTTCGCGAAGCCCTTGAGGGCATCCCCGAAATCGCTGGGTAGCAGCCACACCTTGTTCGCGTCGCCCTGCGCCATCTGCGGCAACGTCTGAAGGTACTGGTAGGCAAGCAATTCCGGAGTCGGCTTGCCCGACTTGATCGCTGCAAACACCTTCTCGATCGCCTTCGCCTCACCCTGCGCCTCGAGGTAACTCGCCGCACGGTCACCCTGTGCGCGCAGAATCCGCGACTGCCGCTCCGCTTCCGCCTCGAGGATCGCCGCCTGCTTCGATCCTTCGGCAGAGAGGATCCGGGACTGCTTGTCGCCCTCGGCGGTCTTGATCGCAGCTTCGCGGTGCCCCTCGGCGGTGAGGATCATCGCGCGCTTCTCCCGATCCGCCTTCATCTGCTTTTCCATCGACTCCTGGATCGACGGCGGCGGATCGATGCTCTTGAGTTCGACTCGAGCCACCCGCAGTCCCCACCGGCCGGTGGCCTCGTCCAGGACCCCGCGAAGCTGCCCGTTGATCGAATCACGTGACGTCAGGGTCTCTTCGAGCGTCATACCGCCGACTACGTTACGCAGGGTCGTCACGGTCAGTTGTTCGACAGCGGCGATATAGTTGCTGATCTCGTAGACTGCCGCTTGCGGATTGGTGACCTGGAAGTACACCACCGTGTCGATGCTCAACGTCAGGTTGTCCTGAGTGATCACCGGTTGCGGCGGGAACGACACGACACGTTCGCGCAGATCCACCTTGTCGCGGATGCGATCCACGAACGGCACCAGAAACGTCAGTTGCCCCGACGCCGTCCGGTAGTACCGGCCGAGTCGTTCGATCACGGCAGCCTCGGCCTGTGGCACCAGCGCCACCGACCTGACCACCACGATCACCACAAGTGCCACCAGTACGGCGAGCACTATCAATGCTTCCATCTACGGGCCCCTCCACACGACGGCGGTTGCGCCGTCGATTTCCATCACGGTCACGGTTGTTCCGGCTTCGTACGATTCGGTCTCGTCCAGTGGCCGCGCCGTCCAGACGTCGCCATCTATCTTTATTCGACCCGCGTGCGCATCGACCGATTCGAGTACCAAGGCATGCTTACCCGGGAGCGCATCGATACCCGTGGTCAACGCCGGGGGCTGTGCATAGCGACGCCGCAGCGGCGGACGTACCCCCAGCAGCAACACCAACGAGGCAAGAGCGAACACCAATGCGTCGAACCACACGGGCAGATCGGTGACGGCCGACACTCCCGCAGTCGCCAGCGCCGCGCCGCCCAACATCAGCAGAACGAAATCGCCGGTCAGTGCCTCGCCGGCCGCCAGTGCGACTCCGGCGATGAGCCAAATCAATGCCGTCACAGGTCCATCCTGACACAATTCGGACACCGCGCGCAGACGCGCGCTCGCCGGAATCCCGATGCCGGACGGTCAGGCACCTTCGGGTTCGGTCACGAAATCCACCAGCCTCTCCACCGCACCGAGCAGCGGCGATTCGAGATCCCGGAACCCCGACACCGCACCGTAGACCCGGCGCCATCCATCTTGCGGTGAGCCCCAACCCAACTCTCGGCACACCCCGGTCTTCCAGTCTTGACCACGGGGAATCCTCGGCCACGCATCGATCCCCAGCACCGCGGGGCGGACCGCTTCCCAGACGTCGATGAAAGGGTGGCCGGTCACCATCACGTACGGCCCCAGATTCTGGGTGAGCCGTTCCTCCTTCGACCCGGCAACCAGGTGGTCGGCGAGCACCCCGACCCGCCGGCCGGGGCCAGGCCGGAATTCGGCGAGCCGCGCTCCGAGATTGTCGAGGCCCTCGAGTTGCTCGACGACCACACCTTCGACACGCAGGTCATGCCCCCAGACGCGCTCGACGAGCGCCGCATCGTGCACCCCCTCCACCCAGATGCGGCTACCACGCGCGACCCGGGCGCGGAGACCCTCGACCCGCACCGACCCGGACGCCGATCGGGTCGGTGCCGCTGCGGCGCGCGGCTTCGGACGCGTCAACGTCACCGGAGCACCGTCGACGAGGAACGCCGCCGGGCGCATCGCGAACAGACGCGTTCGTCCTTTCGCGTCCTCGAGCCGGACGAAGTCACCGTCGTAGGTGCGTTCGAAGCCGATCACCGCACCGCACCATCCGGACGCGGCATCCTCGACCACCAGGTCTTTTTCGGCTTCCAGTTCCGGGACGGGTTTCTTCTTTCTTCGGCCGTGCCCGGCATAGATGTCGGCACCGTACATGTCTCGTGGGCTCACGCCCGACCACGTTAGGACAGCCCGTCGGCGGCACGGGGCGCCACGCCGAGCGCCACGACGTGGCACGGACCCCGTCGGCACACCGTCCTATGCTCGTCTGGTGAGTTCTCCCAGTCTGACCGTGGCCGTGTGGGCGGGTTCGTGGTTGGCCGGCCACGCGGCCGCCGACGATGTGCTCGACGCTCTCCTCGAGTGGGCACCGATGCATCTGGTTGCTGCCCACACCGCTGAGGCCGCGTCGGCGGCGGGATTGCCCGACACCCGCCCGGTGGAGGGGACGGCGGGATTGCTCCCCGTGATCCGCCGTGCCGACCCCACCGGTGGTGCAGGTATCCGGTTGGTGCTCCCGGCGGCCGGCGATGTGCATGGACTACCCACAGGCACCGAGTTCGCGGCAGCGGCGCTCGCCGCCGGGGAGGGGGTGCTGGTGGGCGCGCCCGGCACACCGGGTCTCGGGCTCGTTCCGACCGTGGAGGGTCCGGATGTGTTGCGTTGGACGGTGTTCGCGCTCCCGATACTGCCCGAGCCACCTGCACCTCCCGGCCTCGGCGAAGCCGAGTTCACCATGAAGGAAGCGGTACGCGATGCCGCGGCAACCTTGGCGGGCATCCAGACCGTGGACACCGACGGGCGCCGGACCGATCCTCGAGCCGAGATCGCCGAGCACATCGCCGAGTGCGCTCGGCACCGGTACCCGGACGTTCTGCCGTCGCGGGCGGTACGGATTCTCGAATCCGCCGACCAGGTCGCGGCGATCCTGTCGGTCGCGGCGACCGGAGGCGGTCCACAGGCAGGTTCGGCGTCGGCCGCCGGCGCCCGCGAAGACGCGTTGCGGCCGTTGTGGTCGGCGGTGCGGCTCGCTCGCCTCGGCGCGGTCGCGGCAACACTCAGCGCGCTGGATCGCCACCGGTAACCGCCTACCCCGTGTGCCGGTGACACATCCGCGCGTAGCTTCGCTATCCCGAGCGCCGGGCAGTGAGCAACAGGTACTCCCAGTCCATAGCTCCCCGACCGAGATCGTAGCGGCCTGCGAGGCTGTCGAGGGCGCGGTCGAGTGCCGCCGCGCGATCCGGGGTGTCTGCCAGCGAGGCGTATACAGCCACGGTGGGTCCGTAGTTCTGCTTGAAGAACTCACGGAACTCGGCTGCGGTATCGAAGGCGTCGACGCGCATCGTCTCCGTCCGGGTGTCGATGTCGCGCACCCGATCGCCGAGCAGCGCATGCACGTGAGTCTCGTCTCCCCACAGGGGTGGCGGCTGGGCTCCGGGAGGGGGCGGCGGGGCGTACGGCTTCATCGTCGCGAACATTTCTCCGATGAAGCCGGTCGGGGTCCAGGCGAGCAGCCCGATCCGGCCGCCCGGGCGCGTCACGCGTACGAGTTCGTCGGCCGCCGCCTGATGGTGCGGCGCGAACATGATGCCAACGCACGAGAGCACCGTGTCGAAGGCGCCGGTGTCGAAGGGCAGGGCTTCCGCGTCGGCCTGGGTCCAGTCGAGCCGTGCACCGGCCGCCGCCGCATGGCGACGACCGACCTCGAACAGTTCCGGTGTCAGGTCACTGGCGGTCACATCGCCGCCCGCCAGCGCTGCCGGAATCGACGCGTTGCCCGAGCCTGCGGCGATGTCGAGAACCCGGTCGCCGGTCTGCACTCCGGTGGCGGCGACGAGCCGTGCGCCGAGGGTGGGTATGACGGTGTCCGCGACGGCCGGGTAGTCGCCGAGTGCCCACATCGCACGGTGTTTCGCCTTGAGCGCGTGGTCGGTGGTGAGAGTGGTGGAGTCGGTCATCTCGATGCTCCTGACTGGATGTACGCAACTCATCTCCGAGTGCGTGTGGTTCGACAGTACGAAGCAGCCTGCCCGCGTCTCCAGTACACGATCTGTACTGCTCACTCGACGCCGAATCTGGTTCGACGTGGCCGACGCTCGACCTGACAGCCCGGTGATGTCAGGCAAGGAAGCGTCAACCCGGCACCAGCAGTTGCTGGGTGAGACCGGGACTGCTTCACCGGAAGGTGCGGCTGCCCGATGAAGAAGCAGACAGGGCTTGCTTATGATTGCTCACCAGATGGCAACGGGCATAGCATTCGTTCATGGGGCCGTCGTACCGCCAATTCTGTCCCGTGGCAAAGGCGATGGAGCTGTTCGACGAGCGCTGGACGTTGCTGATCGTGCGTGAACTCGTACTCGGGAGCGAGCATTTCAACGAGCTGCGGCGCGGTCTTCCACGGATATCTCCGACGCTGCTGTCGAAACGGCTGCACCAGCTCACTGTCGCGGGCATCGTGGAGCGCACCGAGAACGGATCGGACGTGCGGTACGTCCTGACTCCCGCGGGACGCGGACTCGAACCTGTCGTCGAGGCGCTCGGTGCCTGGGGTTCCCGGTGGACCGGCCGGCTCGGCGATCATGATCTGGATCCGAAGCTTCTGATGTGGGACATGCACCGCCACGTCGATCACACGGTGACGCCCGAGACCCGCACGGTCATACAGTTCACGTTCCCGAGCACGGCGCGCGGTTCACGCCGCTGGTGGATCGTGATCGCACCCGACGACGTCGACGTCTGCGACGATGACCCCGGCTTCGAAGTCACGGTCCGCGTCAGCGCGGATCTGCGCGCCTTGACCGAGATCTGGCGCGGCGAGCTGGAGTGGCCGAAGGCTCTGCGGTCGGGCGCCGTGGTGATCGACGGGCCCGTGGAGATCCGGCGGAGCTTGCCGACGTGGTTCGTTCCGCGCTCCTTCGGCTCGCCGCCTGTCGCCGAACCGGTCGTCTCAGGCGGGTGAGTCAGGACGGCAAGAGCAACATTCGACGGCGTGACCGTCGGGGTCGACTCCGAGTGTCGGGAGCGTCCCGAGCCGTTGCGCCGCGAGACCGTCGGTCATCTCCTGGACGAGCCCGCGCACCAGTTCCGCGAACCGCTGATCAGTGCCGATCGTGGCGGCGCGAGCGAACACGACGCCGAGTTCTGCTGCACGGTCGCGGGCTTCGGTGTCGAGGTCCCACAGCACTTCGAGGTGATCGGAGACGAACCCGATCGGGACGACGATGACGGCCTCGACACCGTGACCGGACAGTGCGTCGAGGTGGTCGACGATGTCGGGTTCGAGCCACGGTACCTGCGACGGGCCGGAGCGCGACTGCCACACCTGGTCGTAGTCGTCGACACCGGCGGCTGCGGCGACGAGGGCGCACGCCTCGGTGATCTGCCGGCTGTAGAGATGGCCGCCGAGATCGGTGGAGCCGTCGGCCGCATCGGCGCGCACGGGCACCGAGTGCGCGGTGAAGACGACGCGGGCGTCGTCGCGGACCTCGTCGGGTAGTTCAGTGCGGGCGGCGGCGATCGCGTCGGCCGCCGCATCGACAGCGAGCGGATGATCGTAGAACTGGCGCAATTTCGTCAGTGCGGGGGCGCCGGCCCCGACGGCCTCGCAGGCGCGCGCGATGTCCTCGTGATACTGGCGGCACCCGGAGTATCCGCCCCACGCCGAGGTCGCGAACACCAGTGCGTTGCGGATACCGTCGCGGGCCATCTCTGCGACGGTATCCTCGACCATCGGGTGCCAGTTACGGTTGCCGAAATAGATCGGCAGATCGATTCTGTGCGCATCGAATTCGGCACGCACAGCGTCGATGATCGCGCGGTTGAGCGCATTGATCGGGGAGACACCCCCGAAGTGCAGGTAGTGCTGGGCCACGTCGTCGAGTCGTTCCGGTGGGATCCCGCGACCGCGGGTGACGTTCTCGAGGAACGGACGTACATCGTCGGGGCCTTCGGGCCCCCCGAACGACAGGACCATCAGCGCGTCATACGCCTCGGGGGTGTTCTCCATGGTGGTGCTTGTTCCTACCTGTTCGGACGTTGCGTCAGGCGCCGAAACCGACCTGCGAATGGAAGCCACCGTCGACGTAGACAATGGATCCGGTGGTGCCGGGGAGCCAGTCGGACAGCACGGTGCACACGGTCTTGGCGACCGGAGTCGGGTCGTCGACGTCCCACCCGATCGGCGACGCGGCCGACCATCCGTCGTTGAGTTTGTTCATTTCCGCGCCCGGCCCGGTGGCGTCGCCGGCGATGGCCTTCGCGGCGAGAGTCTTGACGGGACCGGCGGCGACCAGATTGGAGCGGATACCACGGCTGCCGACCTCACGGGCGACGTACCGGTTGACCGCCTCGAGGGTGGCTTTCGAGACGCCCATCCAATTGTAGAACGGCATCGCACGGGCCGGGTCGAAGTCCATACCGACGATCGACGCGTTGTCGTTGAGCACGGGCAACAGCGCCTTGGCCAGCGCCGAGTACGAGTACGCGGAGACTTCGAGAGCAACGGAGATGTCGCTCCACGGAGCGTCCATGAACGGCGACCCCAGACCCGAACGAGGTGCGAACGCGATCGAATGCACGACGCCGTCGATGCCCTCCGGGGCGAGTTCCCGGATGGTCTCGGCCAGTCCCGCGAGGTGCTCGGGATTCTGCACGTCGAGTTCGACGGCGGGCGGCACCGGCTGCGGCAGGCGCTGCGCGATGCGGTCGATCAGCCGGAGCCGGTCGAATCCGGTGATGATCACCTTCGCGCCCTGTTCCTGCGCGACCTTCGCGGTGTGGAACGCGATCGAGGCATCGGTGATGATGCCGGTGACGAGAATGGTCTTGCCCTCGAGCAGTCCGCCCATGAGTGTGTCGCTCCTCCAGTGAGTTACGGATGTGGTCCGGTTGGCGGGTGGCTAGTGGCCCATCCCCATACCGCCGTCGACGGGGATCACCGCGCCGGAGACGTACGCGGAGTCGTCGGAGGCGAGGAAGCTCACCACGGCAGCGATGTCCTCGGGTCTGCCGAGTCGCTGCAGCGGGATGATCTTCTTCGCCATGTCGCGCATGTCATCGGACAGTTCGGCCGTCATGTCGGTCTCGACGAAGCCGGGTGCGACGACGTTGGCGGTGATCGACCGGGAGCCGAGCTCGCGGGTCACCGAACGCGCCAGGCCGATGACGCCGGCCTTCGAGGATGCGTAGTTGATCTGGCCTGCCTGACCAGCCATACCGACGACCGATCCGAGGAAGATCATTCGGCCCCAGCGCGCCCTCAGCATCGCGCGGTTGGCACGTTTGGCACACCGGAACGCGCCGGTGAGGTTTGCGTCGAGCACGTTGGTGAACTGGTCTTCGGTCATACGCATCAGCAAGGTGTCGTCGGTGATGCCCGCATTGGCGACCAGCACCTCGATCGGTCCCTGATGTTCTTCCACCTCGGCGAAGGCGCGATCGACGGAGTCGCTGTCGGTGACGTCGCAGACAACTCCGAACAGGTCTTCCGGGACTCCGGATCCGCGATGGGTGACGGCGACCTTGTGCCCGTCGGCCTGAAGGCGGCGGGCCACGGCGAGGCCGATCCCGCGGTTTCCTCCGGTGACGAGTACCGAACGGGGGGTGTTCACGTGCCGCGACGGTGTGGCGCTGGTTGCGTCAGTCATGCAAGCAAACCTATCTGGTGGTGGATCGAGTACGGAAAAGACACCGCGGCTGCCACAACTCGGGTCAGGGCAGGCGCTGACGGAGCACCATGGCGGCGACCAGCCCCCCGGCGATGGCGAAGACACCGAGCATGAGCCACGGGCGGCTGGCGTCGCCGCGGGTGGTTTCGAACCCGATCTGCTCTTCGAGCGTGTCGTAGGCGCCTTCGAGTTCTTCGAGGCTGGTTGCGGTGAAGAAACTTCCTCCGGACAGTTCGGCGATCTCCTCGAGCGACGGGTCGTCGACGGGAACCGGAATCCGGTCGCCCTCGATCGTCACGCTGCCGTACTGCGTCCCGAAAGAAATCGTCGACACCGGGATTCCCTTCTCGAAGGCCTGCCTGGCGGCGGTGAATCCGCCGCGTGGATCATCGGGGCTTTCGGGCACGGTTTGCTTGCCGTCGGAGAGCAACACGATGCGAGCCGGTGGTGCCTGATCGCCGCCGCCGAGGACCGCGGCGAGGGTCTCGATGGATTGCATCGAGGTGAAGATCGCCTCGCCGGTCGCGGTGCGCTCGCTCAGTTGGAGATGGTCGATCGCGGTCTTGGTCGCCTCCCTGTTGGTGGTGGGTGAGACGAGGACCGACGCCGTCCCTGAGAATGCGACGAGCCCGAGGTTGATGCCCGGGGTGAGGTCGTCGGCGAACGACTTGGCCGCTTGCTGGGCCGCCGCCAACCGGGACGGTGCGACATCGGTCGCTTCCATCGACAGCGACACGTCGATCGCGAGGACGACAGTCGCGCGGTTGCGGGGAATCCGCTGTTCGGAGGTGGGTCCGGCCAACGCGATCGTCAGCAGCGTGAGTCCCACGAGGAGCAGCGCGACAGGGACGTGCCGCGAGCGTCCTGGCCGATCGGGTGCAACCTTCTCGAGCAGTTCGAAATTGGTGAACCGCAAGGTGTGAGTGAGCCGGCGGCGCTGCACGAAGACATATCCGACGACAAGTGCCGCAACAACGACCAGGAACAACAGCCACCACGGGGAGGCGAAACCGGAGAAACTCATCGTCCCCCCTGCCCTGCGCCGATGCTGTGTCGGCGGGACGCGACGAAGCGGACCACATCGCCGATCCAGTCGCGGTCGGTCCGCAGGCTCAACCGAGGTGCGCCGCACCGCCGCAGTGCCTGTCCCACCGCGGCGCGATGATCGGAGGCGGCCTGCGCGAAGTCGGCCCGCAATTGCGGAGTGGTGGTGAATTCGCGGGTGCGGCCGGTTTCGGGGTCGTGTAGGACGACGTCACCGAGGTCGGGCAGCTCGAGATCTCGCGGGTCGAGGACCTCGACGGCGAGTACGTCGTGCCGGGCGGACAGTGCCCGCAGCGGTCTCTCCCAGTCGATGGGCCCGAGGAAATCGCTGATCACGACGATCAGTCCGCGACGTCGTTGTGGGCGACGAAGGGAGTCGATGACGCCACGCAGATCACCGCGGGTGCCATCGGGTGGGTGCGCCGTGGTGGCAATCGTCCGCAGCATCGACTGCGCGTGCAGACGCCCGCCGCGGGCGGGCATCCGTGCCATGTCGCGGCCGTTGGATACCACCGCGCCGATGCGGTTTCCACCGCCGCCGGTGAGGTAGGCGATCGCTGCGACGGACGCGATGGCGAGGTCGCGCTTCTCGCAGGTTCCGGTACCGAAATCGAGGCTGGCCGACAGGTCGAGCGCCAGCCAGGTTTCGAGTTCGCGGTCGGCGACGGTCTGCCGGACGTGCGGATGGGTGGTGCGGGCGGTGACCGACCAGTCCATCTGCCGGACGTCGTCGCCGGGCTGGTATTCACGAGCGTCGCCCGGCTCCGAGCCGGGTCCGGGGATCAGACCGAGGTGATCGCCGTGCAGGACACCGTCGAGGCGGCGCCGGACCGTCAGTTCCAGCGTGCGCAGCGCAGCGGTGAGCTCGGGGTCACGCAGTTGGCCGGCACGGAACGTCGGCGGCGACGCGGGGGCGCGTTCACTCACCGGGGCGCCGCACCCGCCTCGGGTCCGGCGGACGGTGCACCGGTACGTGCCGGCTGGGGAGGCGCAGACGCGAGCGGCGCAACCTGCGGCAGGCCGACCGTGTGCAGGATCCGCCCGATGATGTGATCCGGGGAGACGTCGTCGGCGAGCGCGTCGTACGACAGCACCAGGCGGTGGCGCAGCACATCGGGGATCACATCGATGATGTCCTGCGGAACGACGTAGTCACGACCGCGAACCAGCGCCAGCGCCCGGGCAGCAGAGATGATGCCGAGTGTCGCGCGGGGGGACGCGCCGTAGGCGATCCAGCCCTGCACGTCGTCGAGACCTAGTTCGGCCGGGGATCGCGTCGCGAAGATCACCCGCACCACGTAGTCGACGAGCGCGTGGTGCACGAACACACGACTCGCGACCTTCTGCAGCCGGATCAGTTCGTCATTGCCGAGGATCTGCTTGGGTTCCGGTGCAGCAACACCCATGCGGTAGACGATCTCCCGCTCTTCCTCGACCGTCGGGTAGTCGACGAGGACCTTGAACAGAAAGCGGTCACGCTGTGCTTCGGGGAGGGGATAGACGCCCTCGTTCTCGATCGGATTCTGGGTGGCCATGACGAGGAACGGGTCGGGCATCGGGAAGGTCTTGCCACCGATGGTCACGTGTCGTTCGGCCATCACCTCGAGCAGCGCCGACTGCACTTTTGCCGGGGCACGGTTGATCTCGTCGGCGAGGACGAAGTTCGCGACGACGGGTCCGAGTTCGGTGTCGAACTCTTCGCGACCCTGCCGGTAGATCCGGGTGCCGACCAGATCTGTCGGGACGAGGTCGGGGGTGAACTGCACGCGGGAGAACGAGCCGCCGACGACCCTGGCGAACGTTTCCACCGCGAGGGTCTTGGCCACGCCGGGCACACCCTCGAGAAGCACGTGCCCCCTCGCGAGGACGCCGACGAGCATCCGTTCGACAAGTAGATCCTGCCCGACGATGACCCGTTTCACCTCGTAGATGGCTCGCTCGAGAAGCCGGACGTCCTGCGCAGGATCGACTGCCTTCGGTGCGCCCTGGCCGTCTCGGTTGCGTCCGTCGAGTTTCGGGCCGTCGTTGCGCGGCGGGGCTGGCTGCTGCGGCTTCGTCGTGTTCACTGCCGTGTTGTTCGCCACCGGCTTGTTCGCCACCGGCGCGTTCGCCGCCGGGGCATTCACAGCGTCGTTACGGCCGCCGCTCTTCTGGACGGTCGATTCGCTCTTGTCGTTCGACCCTGCAGTCCCCGACGATCCTGCAGTCCCCGACGTCCCACCCTCGCGTGAGGTCACCAACAATCCACCGCTTTCGCCTGTTGCTCCGCTGGAAACACCTGCCGGCACCACTATTGCAGGTACCGGTCTTGCGTGTCGTCACCCCCGCGCGACCTGCGCCGCGTTGCCGTCACGACACCATGCGCACCACATACGGTGTCATGCCGTCCCAGCGTACCGGCGAGATCTTCACGTGCGCACCCGACTGCGGCGCCTCGAGCATGGTGCCGTCGCCGAGATACAGGCCGACGTGCTGGCTGGCGTTCGGTCCGTAGAAGATCATGTCCCCGCGTTTCATGTCCGATGCGGGAACCTGGGTACCGGCGGTGTATTGGTACCCGGTGTAGTGCGGGAGTGAGACGCCGATTCCCGCGAAGGCATAGATCATCAGTCCGGAGCAGTCGAATCCGACCTTGTTGTAGTCGCCGTAGCTGTCGGCGACACCGCCGTCACGAATTCCCAGGGTGGGGCCGTTCTCGTCACCACCACCCCATGCGTACGGCACGCCGATCTGCGACAGCCCGCGGTCGATGACCGTTTCGACGGCAGCAGCGCCGGTCAGCGTCGGACGTTGGGTCGTGCGCGGAGACGAGCGGGGGCTGGACTCACGCGGGGTCGACGGACCGGTCTCGTCGGCGGGGTCGGGGTTCGTGCCCTCGGATTCGGCGGTGGCGGATTCGGGGGCATCGGATTCGGAGGCATCGGTTTCGGGTGTGCCCGGTTCGGTTACTTCCGTCTCGTTCGGGGCGGTCACTGTCGGTGCGGGAATGTCGAGCTGTGTGTGGGGACGCTGGCCGTTCGACAACTCGGCAGCGCGCGCTCGCGCGGCGGCATCTGCGGCCACCCGTACCGCCGCTTCGGATGCGGCCTGCGCAGCAACCTGCGCGGCCGCGGCAGCAGCGGTGGCCGCGGCGTCCTCGGCGCGGCGGCGGTCGTCCCACGCCACGTATTCGGCACGCTGCCCTTCGAGCCCTGCGACATTCGTCCGGGCCTGGTCGAGTGCGGTCTGAGCCTGTGCGCGTTCCTGCTCGATACGTTGTTTTTCGCTCGCCTGCGCCTCGAGTGCCTCGCGGGCCGTCGCGATCGCGGCTTCCGCTTCGGAGCGGCGCTGTTCGGCGGCGTCCGCCGCTGCGTCGGCGTCGAGCTTCGCGGCGCGGGCCCGGGAGTTGCTGTTGGCTTCGGTGGCGCGGGCACGTTCGAGCGCATCGAGGACTGCGGTTCTGCCCGAGGACAACAACCGCATCACCTGGGCTCGATCGAGAAGATCGTCGGGTCCGTCCGTCGACAAGAAGGACGCGAGAGATGCGCCGTTGACGCCCTGCGTGTAGCTGCTGCGTGCGAAGTCGTCGAAATCGTCCTGTGCGTGCCGGATCCGGGCTCCCGCATCCTGCAGCGCCAGTTCCGAGAGTGCGACCTCCTGGGCGGCCACGTCTGCGGCATCACGAGCCGACTGCAGATCCACGAGCGCACGGTTGACGTCTTCACGCTTGATCGCCACTTGCCCGTCGAGTTCGGCCAGGCGCTGGTCTGCGCCGGCGATCTCCACGATCAGCGAGCCGATCCGGTCGACGCCCGAACTCACCGCAGCGCCGGCAGCGTCGAGTTCCGACTCGCTCGGATTCGGCGGTGGCGGTGGCACCGCCCCCGCGGTGGACCCGAGCCCGACGAGCACGGTGGTGATCAGCCCGAGCCCCGCAAGTAACCGTGGACCGTGCCGCCGCCGGGGCGGGGACGGCACATTCCCACTCCGGCCCGGCGGCGCATCCCTGCGCGCCGCCTCTCTGTCGGATGACGAAGACTGCCGCGGAATCCCCCCGTGGATGCCGAACCGTCGCACTGTGCTCTCCCTCGGTCGTGCCGACCGATCGCACCGGTCGACCCCGACGCCTGGAGAAGAGCGCACGTCACCGATCGGCCGCGCACGCGCGGCCGATCGCTGATGATCTCGAACCGATCGCGGGTCAGCGTCCCGCGACTCGGGTTGTGACACTTCTTCCCCAAGAGCGCCACGTGAACCGTACGACACATTGAGCGCCCCCCGCACGACAGTCACAGATATTCGTCGGGAAAGCCCTGGTCATTCACAGCAGCACGGGCCGCGGCCCGGTCACGGGCGGAACCTGCGCGTCGGAGCAGCGGGAGAATCGGTCGCGATCGAACGACGGCGGTGCTCCGGGGAGATCAGGGGGAGCCACTACCTCCGGGGGTGACCTCCGCATCCGCGGAACCCGCGACCGGTTCGATGTCCACACGCCGCAGCTTGGCGAGATATGTCAGTCCGCCAGCGGCCGCCACCACCAGAATCAGCACGATCGTCATCAACGTCCACGGTGGCGACGGTTCGAGCAGCGAGTCGACGAAATTGGTCGTCGATACCACCGGGTCTCCCGTGTAGGTCCGGTCTTGCGCCGCCTCGAGTGTCACACGGTCGACCGTGTCGCTGAACGTGCCGACCCAACTCGGGCTGAGCACCAGCACGGTGCCGCCGTCTTCCGACCCGACCGCGGTGGCGAGGTCTCGTAGTTGTGAATCCATGTACGGGTTGTCCTCGACCACGACGACACTGAGGTCGATGCCGTGATCCTGCGCACGCTGCACCTGCTCGACGAGTTCGGACGGATCGAGTTCCGATGCCTCGACATCTTCGGGAATCGACACTTGATCGTCGGCGAGATCGGCGAGGATCGTCTCGAGGGTGACTCCGGGAGGGAGGTCCGTGGCCGCGGGCCCGGGTATACGAAGCAGTGGCGCAGACATCTCTCTCCGGTGGTGCTGGTCAGAAGCGGACGAACCGCACTCGCCACAACGGCCGTACGCGGCGGGAACGCCGTCGGTGTCGCAGGAATGCCGCACTCGTACGGCACCTCCGCACAGTACGCGATGGACCGGATCCGTTCGGGAATCGAGTCCCACGTAGAGACCGAGCGTCACGATCGTCCCGAACCCGCCCCACTAATGTAGGACAAGCGTACTGTTAGGATCGTGGTGAGATGCCGCGCCACCGGCCAACCCCGGACATGGTCGTGAGCCTCGCTTGAGCCGTCGACACAGCCCCGTCGACGGCGAGCCGTGACGACGAGTGGAGCTGATGTGAGCACCAGTATTGATTCGTTCGGCGCCAAGGGGACGCTGCAGGTCGGAGAGAACTCGTACGAGATCTTCCGCCTGTCGTCGGTCCCCGGCACCGAGAAACTCCCCTATTCCCTCAAGGTCCTCGCCGAGAACCTGCTTCGAACCGAAGACGGCGCGAACATCACCGCCGACCATATCCGCGCGATCGCGGGCTGGGATCCGTCGGCCGAGCCGAGCGTCGAGATTCAGTTCACGCCCGCCCGCGTGATCATGCAGGACTTCACCGGTGTGCCGTGTGTCGTCGACCTCGCGACGATGCGTGAGGCCGTCACCGCGCTCGGAGGCGACCCGAACAAGGTCAACCCCCTCTCCCCCGCCGACATGGTCATCGACCACTCGGTCATCCTCGACTTCTTCGGTCGCGAAGACGCCCTCGAGCGCAACGTCGATCTCGAGTACGAGCGCAACGGTGAGCGTTACCAGTTCCTCCGCTGGGGTCAGGGCGCGTTCGACGACTTCCGTGTGGTTCCCCCGGGCATGGGCATCGTCCATCAGGTCAACATCGAGTACCTGGCCCCCACCGTCATGGTGCGGGGTGGCCAGGCCTACCCCGACACCTGCGTCGGCACCGACTCGCACACCACCATGGTCAACGGCCTCGGTGTGCTCGGCTGGGGCGTCGGCGGCATCGAGGCCGAGGCCGCGATGCTCGGCCAGCCCGTCTCCATGCTCATCCCGCGTGTGGTCGGCTTCAAGCTCACCGGCGAGATCAAGCCCGGCGTGACCGCCACCGACGTCGTGCTCACCGTCACCGACATGCTTCGCCAGCACGGTGTGGTCGGCAAGTTCGTCGAGTTCTACGGCGCCGGCGTCGCCGAGGTGCCCCTCGCCAACCGCGCGACCCTGGGCAACATGAGCCCCGAGTTCGGTTCCACCGCGGCGATCTTCCCGATCGACGGTGAGACCATCAATTACCTGCGCCTGACCGGCCGCAGCGACGAGCAGCTCGCGCTCATCGAGGCGTACGCCAAGGAACAGGGCATGTGGCACGACGCCGACCGCGAGCCGTCCTACTCGGAGTACCTCGAGCTCGATCTCGGCACCGTCGTGCCGTCGATCGCCGGCCCGAAGCGCCCTCAGGACCGCATCCTGCTCAGCGAGTCGAAGGCAGCGTTCCGCCGTGACATCACCACCTATGTCACCAACGGCGCGGCCGCCCAGCATTCGGCGTTGGACGAGGCCGTCGAAGAGTCCTTCCCGGCCTCCGATCCGGTGGAATCCTCCACCGCCAACGACGACGTCGTCCCGCTTCCGTCGGCCGCCAACGGCTCGGCCGGCCGGCCGAGCAAGCCGGTGAAGATCAAGTCCGACCGCGGCGAGTTCGTCCTCGATCACGGTGCGGTCGCGGTTGCAGGCATCACCTCCTGCACCAACACCTCGAACCCGTCGGTGATGCTCGGCGCGGCCCTGCTCGCCCGTAACGCCGTCGAGAAGGGGCTGTCGACCAAGCCGTGGGTCAAGACCAATATGGCGCCGGGTTCACAGGTGGTGTCCGACTACTACGAGAAGGCCGGATTGTGGCCGTATCTCGAGAAGCTCGGGTTCTACCTCGGCGGTTACGGCTGCACCACCTGCATCGGCAACACCGGTCCGCTGCCGGAAGAGATCTCGAAGGCCGTCAACGACGAAGATCTGTCGGTGACCGCGGTGCTCTCCGGTAACCGCAACTTCGAGGGGCGCATCTCCCCCGACGTGAAGATGAACTACCTGGCGTCGCCGCCGCTGGTGATCGCGTACGCGCTCGCCGGCACCATGGACTTCGACTTCGAGGTCGACGCCCTCGGCCAGGACACCGACGGCAACGACGTGTTCCTGAAGGACATCTGGCCGTCTGCCCAGGAGATCGACGACACCATCAAGTCGGCGATCAACCAGGACATGTTCCGCAACTCCTACGCGGACGTGTTCAAGGGCGATCACCGCTGGCAGAACCTGGAGACCCCGGAGGGAGACACCTTCGCGTGGGACGAGAACTCGACGTACGTCCGCAAGGCTCCGTACTTCGACGGCATGACGATGGATCCGGCTCCCGTCACCGATATCGAGGGCGCTCGCGTCCTCGCGCTGCTCGGCGACTCGGTCACCACCGACCACATCAGCCCTGCGGGGCCGATCAAGCCCGGCACCCCCGCGGCCCAGTACCTCGATTCGCACGGTGTCGAACGCAAGGACTACAACTCACTCGGTTCGCGGCGCGGTAACCACGAGGTGATGATCCGCGGCACGTTCGCGAACATCCGCCTCAAGAACCAGCTGCTCGACGACGTCTCCGGTGGCTACACCCGCGACTTCACGCAGGAAGGCGCACCGCAGGCGTTCATCTACGACGCATCGCAGAACTACCAGGCTGCCGGCATCCCGCTGGTCGTGCTGGGCGGTAAGGAGTACGGCTCCGGTTCGTCCCGAGACTGGGCCGCCAAGGGCACCAGCCTGCTCGGCGTCAAGGCCGTGATCGTCGAGTCCTTCGAGCGCATCCACCGCTCGAACCTCATCGGTATGGGAGTTGTACCGCTGCAGTTCCCGAAGGGCGAGTCGGCCGGGTCGCTCGGCCTCACCGGCACCGAGGTCTTCGACATCGCGGGTATCGCCGAGCTCAACAACGGCGTCACCCCGAAGACCGTGAAGGTCACCGCCACCAAGGAGAACGGCGACAAGGTCGAGTTCGATGCTGTGGTCCGCATCGACACGCCCGGCGAAGCCGACTACTACCGCAACGGCGGCATCCTGCAGTACGTGCTGCGGAACATGATCCGCAACTGATCGGATTCGTGACCGTCACGGTCACTCCGGTGCAAAGCGGCGGGCCCGGGACATCTCTCGTCTCGGGCCCGCCGCGCCACCACCGACCGTCCTGTTCCCCCGCCATGGTCCTATTCCGGAAGGATGTGGGTAGTGCCCAAGGTCAGTGAGGATCACCTCGCAGCGCGGCGCAGCCAGATCCTCGATGGTGCGCGGCGCTGCTTCGCCGACTTCGGCTACGACGGAGCAACCGTACGACGCCTCGAAATCGCTACCGGCCTCTCTCGCGGCGCAATCTTCCACCATTTCAAAGACAAGGACGGATTGTTCCTCGCCCTCGCACAAGAGGATGCCAAGCGCATGGCGGATGTCGCCAGCACCGAGGGACTCGTCCAGGTCATGCGCGACATGCTCTCCCGCCCCGAGCAGTTCAACTGGCTCGGAACCCGACTGGAGATCACGCGCAGACTCCGCACCGATCCCGAGTTCGCGAAGGCCTGGACCCAGCATTCCGCCGAACTGACCGAGGCCACCGTCGGTCGCCTCCAACGTCAGCGTGACGCCGGAAAGCTCCGCGACGACGTGCCCACCGAGGTCCTCGTCGCGTATCTCGATCTGGTGCTCGACGGGCTCATCTCGCGGCTTGCGTCGGGTCATGCGGAAGCCGAACTCGGCCGGGTCCTCGACCTCGTCGAGGAGTCGGTCCGCCGCCGCGACTGACCAGCTCTGCGCCCGGGGCGTGACGAGGTTCTTCAGCTGCTGCTGTTGCTCGCCGATGCCGCGCGTCGACGATTCGGTCCGCCGCGTCCGCGCAGACGCACTTGCGATTCCACCAGCACGTTGTGCACGAAACCGTACGATCGCCCGGTTTCCTGCGCCAGTGTCCGAATGCTCGCGCCCGCCTCGTAGCGGCGCTTGAGCTCGGCTTGTAGCCGGTCTCTGGATGCCCCGGTCACTCTGGCTCCCTTCGCATACGAAGGCTGCCCAGTGTCAGGATTTCGTGCCATCGAATCCTCCCGTCGCCTCGCCGAAGGTCCCAGAACCAGGCTAGTTCACGCAGGCAGCGCCCGGAGCGGATCGCGCAACGCCGACCGGATCGAGAACAGGAAAATCGAGGGCCGGGAGCATTGCTCCCGGCCTCGGTTGTCACGCCAGCTGAATCAGCTCGAGGTAGTCCTGAGACCAGTGGTCCTCAGTGCCGTCCGGCAACATGATGACACGCTCCGGATTCAGCGCCTCGGCAGCGCCCGGATCGTGCGTGACCAGAACCACGGCGCCTTCGTAGCTCCGCAACGCATCGAGTACCTGCTCACGGGAAATCGGATCGAGGTTGTTGGTCGGTTCGTCGAGCAGCAGCACATTCGCCGCGGACGACACCAGACCGGCGAGCGCCAGACGGGTTTTCTCACCACCGGACAAGGTTCCGGCCGGCTGATCGAGCTGCGGACCGGTGAACATGAATGCACCGAGGAGACCGCGCAAGTCCTGTTCACCGGCGTCGGGCGCCGCGTGCCGGATGTTCTCCCACACCGTCGCCGCGTCGTCGATCGTGTCGTGCTCCTGCGCGAAATAGCCCACCTTGAGGCCGTGACCGGGATCGAGTTCGCCGAGATCAGGGATCTCGACACCCGCCAGCAGGCGCAGCAGCGTCGTCTTTCCTGCACCGTTGAGTCCGAGGATCACGACACGGCTGCCACGGTCGATGGCCAGATCGACACCCGTGAAGATCTCGAGCGATCCATACACCTTGGTCAATTCCTTCGCCATGAGGGGTGTCTTGCCGCAGGCCGCGGGCGTGGGGAACCGGATTTTGGCAACCCGGTCGGCCACCCGGACGTCGTCGAGGTCGTCCAGCAGTTTCTCAGCGCGCTTCGCCATGTTCTGCGCCGCAGTAGCCTTCGTCGCCTTGGCGCCGAGCTTCGCGGCCTGTTTCTGCAGGGCCGAGGCCTTTTTCTCCGCGTTGGCGCGTTCGCGGCGGCGGCGAGCCTCGTCTGTCGCGCGGGCGTCGAGGTACTTCTTCCACCCCATGTTGTAAAGGTCGGCCTCGCCCCGCACGGCGTCGAGGAACCAGACTTTGTTGACCACGTCGGCGAGAAGGTCCACGTCGTGGCTGATGACCACGAGTCCACCCTCGTGGTTCTGCAGAAAACCACGCAGCCAGGTGATCGAGTCTGCGTCGAGGTGGTTGGTGGGCTCGTCGAGCAGCAGCGTGGTGTCGGACTTGCCGCCGGAGCCGTCGGATGCAGCGAACAGGATCCGCGCCAGTTCGACGCGGCGACGCTGGCCACCGGAGAGGGTGTGCAATGCCTGGCCGAGGACGCGGTCGGGAAGACCGAGGCTGTGGCAGATCCGGGCGGCCTCGGACTCGGCGACATACCCGCCGAGTGTCGAGAACCGTTCCTCGAGCGAACCATATTTGCGCACGGCACGGTCGCGAACCTTGTCGTCGGCCGCCTCGGCCATCAACGCCTGCTGTTTTTCCATGCTGCGGAGAATCTCGTCGAGCCCCCGCGCGGAGAGCACCCTGTCTTTGGCGAGGACGTCGAGGTTGCCTTCCTTCGGGTCCTGCGGGAGATACCCGAGGTCGCCCGAGCGGATCACGGTGCCCGCGTACGGCTCGCCCTCCCCCGCGAGAATCCTCAGGGTCGTGGTCTTCCCGGCGCCGTTTCTCCCGACCAGGCCGATCCGATCACCTGCCTGGATACGCAGCGCTGATCCCGGAGAGGAAAGCAGCGTCCGCGCGCCGGCGCGGACTTCCAGGTCGGTGGCGGTGATCACGAGTAAAGCTCCTCGATAAAGGGGAATCAGGTGTAAGCCATGATGCCGGATACGTGGCACATGAACCATTTATTTTACTGCGCCACGTACCGTTTCACGAGGTGAGATGCACTACGTCGACGGGAGCGGATTAGTGTGGCGACTGTGATCACCGCGAGGCCCCCTTGACCGCCGCGCAGACCGCGGATGTCCTGGTCGCGGGCCTGGGACCGTCCGGGCGCGCACTGGCGGCACGGTGCGCGCAGGCCGGTCTGACAGTGCGAGCGGTCGACCCGGCACCACAGCGGGCATGGACCGCCACCTACGGTGCGTGGGCCGACGAATTGCCCGTGTGGCTACCGGAGAATGCCGTCGCGGCCCGCGTCGAGTGCCCGGGCGCGTGGACCACCCGCCTCCAGGTCCTCGACCGTCCCTATGTCGTGTTCGACACTGCTGCTCTGCAACAGTCGCTGTCGCTCGAGTCGGTGACGGTCACCCAGGCCCGCGTCTGCGCGGTCGGTCCCGGTGAGGTGGTCCTCCACGACGGTCAGTGCTTGCGCGCCGCACACGTCGTCGATGCCCGCGGTGTCGCGGTCCCATCCGACTCCGCGCAGCAGACCGCGTTCGGGGTGGTGACCGACCCGTACACCGCGGCATCGGCCCTCGAGGATCGTTCGGCGTGGTTCATGGATTGGCGACGGGAC
Source organism: Rhodococcus ruitaii (assembly GCF_055230935.1). NCBI lineage: Bacteria > Bacillati > Actinomycetota > Actinomycetes > Mycobacteriales > Nocardiaceae > Rhodococcus > Rhodococcus ruitaii. Next base: position 20,760 of record NZ_JBUYWC010000006.1, read on the forward strand.
AACGGCACCTCTGCGACCGATAGTCCGTCATTCCTGTACGCGGTGCCGTTGGACGATGACCGTGTTCTTCTCGAAGAGACATGCCTGGTGGGGCGGCCCGCGCTCCCCCTTGCCGAGCTGCAGCGAAGACTCACCACACGATTGTCCGCGCGCGGCGTCGAGATTGCTGCGACCGCCCCCGTGGAGCGGGTTCGGTTCTCGGTCGAAGGAGGGCTCCGGCGACGCCATGGTGTGCTCGACAATGGTGCGCTCGGCGTCGGTGCGTGTGGCGGTCTGATGCACCCGGCGACGGGGTACGCAGTCGCCACCGCGCTCGCTGCCGCGGATTCACTGGCGGCGGCAATCCGATCGGGGTCGGATCCCTCCCGGCTGCTGTGGCCGAGGTCTGCGCGCACTGTCGCGGCGCTGCGGGCAGTCGGGTTGCGGGTGCTTCTCGGCCTGCGCCCCGCGGAGGTCCCCGAATTCTTTGCCGCGTTCTTCGACCTGCCCCTCGATCGGCAACGCTCCTACTTGTCGGAACGAACCGACGTGGTGGGAACCCTCGATGCGATGCGCCGGGTGTTCTGCGCCGCTCCCTCCGGTGTGCGGCGGTCGATCCTGCGGGGGATCCGGTGAAGCCCCGGCGCGGGCGGACCGGGTCGATCATGATGGAACCATGCGATCGATCTGGAAGGGTGCCATCGCGTTCGGACTCGTGAACGTACCCGTCAAGGTGTACTCGGCCACAGAAAGCCACGACATCCGGTTCCACCAGGTCCACGCCGCCGACGGCGGGCGGATCAAGTACCAGCGAGTGTGCAGCGAATGCGGTGAGATCATCCCGTTCCAGGACATCGACAAGGCCTACGAATCCGATGAGGGCGTGCGCGTCGTGCTCACCGACGATGATTTCGAGAAGCTGCCCGCCGCCGAGAAACACGAGATCCCCGTCCTGCAGTTCGTCCCCATCGAGCAGATCGATCCGATCCTGTTCGAGAAGACCTACTATCTCGAGCCCGACTCCGCGTCCCCGAAAGCGTACGCACTGCTCGCGGCGACGCTCGAGCGCAGTGAACGCACCGCGCTCGTACATTTCACGTTGCGTCAACGTACCCGGCTCGCGGCCTTGCGGACCACCGACGGGATCCTCGTCCTGCAGGCTCTGTTGTGGCCGGACGAAGTTCGGGCCGCCGAGTTCGGGACGCTCGATGATGTAGCGGCACCGAGCGACAAAGAACTCGCGATGGCCGAGACCCTCGTCGAATCGATGTCCGACGACTTCGACCCCGCCGAGTTCACCGACGACTATCAGATGGAGCTACGCGCGCTGCTCGACGACGCGATCCAACGTGGGGGCGAGAAGGTCTTCCAGGTCGCCGAGACGTCGACCGAAGGTGAGGACGCCGAGGTTCTCGACCTCGTGGCTGCGCTGCAACGCAGCGTTACGGCCGCGGGTGGGAAGCAGGCCGCCGACAAGCAGGCCACGACGGAGTCGAGCGGGCGGAAGACGCCGGCGAAGAAGACTGCGACCAAGAAGGCGGCAGCCGAGAAAGCGGCGCCGAAGAAAACTCGAGCGCCCAAGAGCGCCACGAAGAAGAGTGCAGCGCGCAAACACGCCTAGACCGAACATGTCTGTTCGGCGGGCGTCAGCCGTCGTGAACCTCGATCGAGTCGCCGAGACGACCGAGAAGTTCGTTGAGTCGACGGATGTCTGCGCTTTCCCAGCCCGACAACCGCACACGCCACTGCTCGGTCTGCACCGATTCGAGTTCGCCGAGCCGCTCCCGGCACCACGGGGTCAGCGCCAGCAGGCGAGCACGTGCGTCGTTCGGGTCGGGTGTCCGCTCGACCAGACCGAGTCGCACCGTGCTGTCGATCCGGCGAGTGAGAGTGGACTTCTCGATACCGAGTTCCGCATGCAGATCGGCCATCGCCACGGCGTCCGCGCGGCGCAGAATCATCAGCATCGGGTAGCACACCGGATCGAGCCGGGGATGCACCGCCAGCGCACGGTCGCGGATCAATCGACGGACCCGGCGCCACAGGATCACCAACCCCTGTTCGATGCCTGGAATCGGATCGGCCTCAGAGACCGGATCGGCGGTTGCCGCCGCCCCTGAGGCCGCCGGCGGATCCGCCGATTCGGAGCTGCCTGTACCTGTCACACCGTGAAGCCGAGCGCACGCAACTGCTCGCGCCCGTCGTCGGTGATCTTGTCGGGGCCCCATGGCGGCATCCACACCCAGTTGATGCGCAGATCGTCGCACAGTCCGCTGCGCACCAGGGCGCCGCGGGCCTGATCTTCGATCACATCGGTGAGCGGGCATGCGGCCGAGGTCAGCGTCATGTCGATGGTGACGGCCTCGGCCGCCTCGGAGATTCCGTAGACGAGTCCGAGATCGACGACGTTGATGCCGAGTTCGGGATCGACCACATCGCGCATCGCTTCCTCGAGTTCATCGAGACGCACAGGGTCCATCGGTGGTGCCGTGTCGGCCACCAGGGCCGAAGCCGCCTCGTCGGTGGCCTGTTCGGTGTCGCCTACAGCGGTGTCAGGGGAGGGTTCGGTCATCGGTACTGTCCTCTGCTCGAAACGGTTTCGTCGTCGCTTGCGGTCTCTGCGATCTGCACGACCGCATCTTTGAACGCCATCCAGCCCAGCAACGCGCACTTGACTCGTGCCGGGTACTTCGCGACACCGGCGAAAGCGATGCCGTCGCCGAGTACATCCTCGTCGCCTTCGACGGTGCCGCGACTGCCCACCATTTCCGCGAAACTCGCAACGGTGGCCAGGGCTTCCTCGACGGGCATGCCGATCACCTGGTCGGTGAGGACCGAGGTGGCAGCCTGGCTGATCGAACAGCCCTGACCGTCGTAGGACACGTCGGCGACGACACCGTCGTCGAGATGCACCCGCAGAGTCACCTCGTCGCCGCAGGTCGGGTTGACGTGGTGGACTTCTGCGCCGTAGGGATCACGCAGTCCCCGGTGATGGGGGTGCTTGTAGTGATCCAGGATCACTTCCTGATACATCTGCTCCATCCGCATCAGCCACGCACCCCGAAGAAGTCCTGTGCGCGACGGATCGCGGCGCCGAGCGCAGCCACCTCGTCGAAGGTGTTGTACACCGCGAACGACGCGCGGGCGGTAGCGGCGACCCCGAAGCGCCGGTGCAGCGGCCACGCGCAGTGATGCCCGACACGGATTTCGACTCCGTCGTCGTCGAGGATCTGCCCGAGATCGTGAGCATGGATACCGTCGACGACGAACGACACCGCACCGCCGCGATGTTCCGCAGTGGTCGGGCCGATGATCCGCAGTCCGTCGATGCCGCCGAGTTCGGTCAAGGCGGCGGCGGTCAGTTCGTGTTCGTGTTCGGCGACGGCGTCCATGCCGATGTCCTGCAGATATCGCACGGCGGCACCGAGACCGACGGCCTGCGACGACATCGGAGAGCCGGCTTCGAATCGTTGCGGCGGTGCCGCAAACGACGTCGCGTCCATCGTCACGGTCTCGATCATCGAACCGCCCGTGATGAACGGCGGTATCTCGGCGAGGAGTTCGCGGCGCCCGTACAGGACACCGACACCGGACGGGCCGAGCATCTTGTGCCCGGAGAACGCGGCGAGGTCGACGCCGAGCGCACGGAAGTCCACCGCCATGTGCGGAACGGACTGGCATGCGTCGAGCACCACCAGCGCCCCGACCGCCTTGGCCCGGCGGACGATCTCCTCGACCGGCGCGACCGCACCGGTGACATTGGACTGGTGGGTGAACGCGACCACCTTCACGGCGTCGGTGAGTTCCAGCGAATCGAGGTCGATACGGCCGTCGTCGGTCACCCCGTACCAGCGCAGCCTCGCGCCGGTACGCTGCGCGAGTTCCTGCCACGGCACCAGGTTGGCGTGGTGCTCGAGTTCGGTGATGACGATCTCGTCGCCCGGACCGAGGCGGTGCGCGAAACGGGCGTCGGCGAAGGCGTAGGTGACGAGGTTGAGCGACTCGGTGGCATTCTTGGTGAACACCACCTCGTCGGGGTCGACCCCCACGAACGAGGCGATGACGGCGCGTGCGCCTTCGTATGCGTCGGTCGCTTCTTCCGACAACGCGTGCGCACCGCGGTGTACCGCGGCGTTGCATGTGGTGAGGAAGTCGCGTTCGGCGTCGAGCACCTGCACGGGACGCTGCGAGGTCGCCCCCGAGTCGAGGTAGACCAGCGGCTTGTCGTCGCGCACCGTGCGCGCGAGAATCGGGAAGTCCTCCCGTATCCGAGTGACGTCGAACGTCCGCACCGGCACCGTCATACGGTCACGCTCCCTGGGTGTCAACCGTCGCTGCAGCGGCGGTGAAACGCTCGTAGCCGTTCGCTTCGAGTTCGTCGGCGAGCTCGGGGCCGCCGGATTCCACGATCCGCCCGCCGACGAACACGTGCACATGTTCGGGCTTGATGTAGCGCAGGATGCGTGTGTAGTGGGTGATCAGCAGGACACCGCCGTGCTCACGCTCCCGGTAGCTGTTGACGCCGTCGGACACCACTCGAAGCGCATCGACGTCGAGACCGGAATCGGTCTCGTCGAGGATCGCGATCTGCGGCTTGAGCAGCCCGAGCTGCAGGATCTCGTGGCGCTTCTTCTCGCCGCCGGAGAAGCCCTCGTTGACGCTGCGCTCGCCGAAGGCGGGATCGATGTCGAGTTCGTTCATCGCCTCCTTGACCTCTTTGACCCAGTGGCGCAACTTGGGAGCTTCGCCACGGGTGGCAGTGGCGGCGGTGCGCAGGAAGTTCGACATCGACACGCCCGGCACCTCGACGGGGTACTGCATGGCGAGGAACAGTCCGGCGCGGGCACGCTCGTCGACGCTCATCTCGAGGACGTTCTCACCGTTGAGGGTGATCGAGCCGGAGGTGACCTCGTACTTGGGATGTCCGGCGATCGCGTAGGACAGCGTGGATTTGCCGGAGCCGTTCGGACCCATGATCGCGTGGGTCTCGCCGGAGCGGACGGTGAGGTTCACGCCCTTGAGGATGTCGATCGGCTCCGCGTTCGCGTCGGTCTGCGCGACACGCGCGTGCAGGTCGTTGATCTCGAGGACGTTCTGAGGGTTGGACATCGGTCTACTGAATTCCTTCGAAAGTCAATGGGAGTGACGGCGGGGGTGGATCAGACGCCGACCGCAGCGAGTTCGGCCTCGACCGCGGCTTCGAGACGCGCGCGGACCTCGGGCACGGTGATCTTCTCGAGCAGTTCATGGAAGAAGCCGCGCACGACGAGACGTCGAGCCTGATCCTCCGGAATACCGCGGGCACGCAGGTAGAACAGCTGTTCGTCGTCGAAACGGCCGGTCGCGGACGCATGTCCGGCCCCGACGATCTCGCCGGTCTCGATTTCGAGGTTCGGCACCGAGTCGGCGCGCGCCCCATCGGTGAGTACCAGGTTGCGGTTGAGTTCGAAGGTGTCGGTGCCCTCGGCCTCGGCGCGGATGAGGACGTCGCCGATCCACACCGTGCGCGCATCCGGCCTACCCGAATCGGGGTCGCCCTGGAGCGCACCCTTGTACACCACATTCGACTTGCAGTGCGGCTGCGAGTGATCGACGAGCAGCCGCTGTTCGAGATGCTGTCCGTCGTCGGCGAAGTACAGACCGAGCAGTTCGGCGTCGCCTCCGGGGCCGTCGTATTTGGCCGTAGCCGAGATGCGTACCAGGTCGCCGCCGAGCCCGACGGTGAAATGCCGCAGCACGGCGTCGCGCCCGAGGCGGGCATGGTGTGCCGCGACGTGCACGGCATCGTCGGCCCAATCCTGGATCGCGACGATCCTCAGCTGCGAGCTGTCGCCGAGCACGAACTCGACGTTCTCCGCAAAGGTGCCGCTGCCCTTCTGGTCCAGCACGACAGTGGCCTGCGCGAATGCGTCGAGCCGGATCTGCAGGTGCCCGAAGGCCACATGGTCTTCGCCCGGCCCCGTCACAGTGATGGTGACGGGTTCGGCGACCTCGACCTCGCGACCGACGGTGACGACGGTCGCTGTCTCGAACGACGAGTACGCCTGCGCCGCGACCCGGTCGAACGGCACACCGCCCTGACCCAGTCGGGTGTCGTCGCGGCCGACGGTCTCGACACCGACACCGACACCGTCGACTTCGCTGACCTCGATGGTCGCGGAACCATCGGCGACGGCAGTGCCATCGTGTAGTCCCCGCAGTCGGCGCAGGGGGGTGAACCGCCACGCCTCGTCGCGGCCTCCGGGGATCTCGAAAGCATTCACGTCGAACGACGTGAACACTTCTCCCTTGTTGGTGGCAGGCACAGCCTGCGGGTCCGCGACCGGTGCGGCGGTGGGAATGTTCTTCGCTTCCGCAGTCATTTAGCCGACTGCCCCTTCCATCTGCAGTTCGATGAGCCGGTTGAGCTCGAGTGCGTACTCCATCGGCAGTTCCTTGGCGATGGGCTCGACGAAACCGCGCACGATCATCGCCATCGCCTCGTCCTCGTTCAGGCCGCGGCTCATCAGGTAGAACAACTGATCGTCGCTCACCTTGGAGACGGTGGCCTCGTGGCCCATCGTCACGTCGTCCTCGCGGATGTCGACGTACGGGTAGGTGTCGGAGCGGCTGATCTGGTCGACGAGCAGTGCGTCGCACTTGACGGTCGACTTCGAGCCGTAGGCGCCCTTGTTGACCTGCACGAGCCCGCGGTAGGAGGAGCGCCCGCCCGCGCGCGCGACGGACTTCGACACGATCGTCGAGGACGTGTGCGGCGCCAGGTGCAGCATCTTCGCGCCGGTGTCCTGGTGCTGGCCCTCACCGGCGAACGCGACCGAGAGCACCTCACCGCGGGCGTGTTCACCCATCATCCACACCGCGGGGTACTTCATCGTCACCTTCGAACCGATGTTGCCGTCGATCCACTCCATCGAGCCGCCTGCCTCGACCTTGGTGCGCTTGGTCACCAGGTTGTAGACATTGTTCGACCAGTTCTGAATCGTCGTGTAACGGCAGTGGCCGCCCTTCTTGACGATGATCTCGACGACCGCGGAGTGCAGCGAGTCCGACTTGTAGATCGGCGCCGTGCAGCCTTCGACGTAATGGACGGAGGCGTCCTCGTCGACGATGATCAGCGTGCGCTCGAACTGGCCCATGTTCTCGGTGTTGATCCGGAAGTAGGCCTGCAGCGGGATGTCGACGTGCACACCGGGCGGGACGTAGATGAACGAGCCACCCGACCACACCGCGGTGTTGAGCGCGGAGAACTTGTTGTCGCCGGCCGGGATCACCGTGCCGAAATACTCCTGGAACAGTTCGGGGTGCTCGCGCAAACCTGAGTCGGTGTCGAGGAAGATCACACCCTGCGACTCGAGGTCCTCTCGGATCTGGTGGTAGACCACCTCGGATTCGTACTGGGCGGCGACACCTGACACGAGGCGCTGCTTCTCCGCTTCCGGGATACCCAGCTTGTCGTAGGTGCTCTTGATGTCGTCGGGCAGGTCGTCCCAGCTCGCGGCCTGTTTCTCCGTGGAACGCACGAAGTACTTGATGTTGTCGAAGTCGATCCCGTCGAGATTCGAGCCCCACACCGGCATCGGCTTCTTGTCGAAGGTGCGCAATGCCTTGAGGCGGATATCGAGCATCCACTCGGGCTCGTTCTTCTTCGAGGAGATGTCGCGCACGACGTCCTCGGACAGGCCTCGCTGCGCCACCGCGCCGGCGGCGTCGGAGTCCGACCAGCCGTACTCGTAGTGGCCGAGAGACTCGATGGCCTCTTCCTGCGTCAGCGGTGTGCCGGCGCTGGACGTCTGGTCCGATGTGACGGTCATGCGGGCTCCTTCCGGAGTGGGGTGGTTGTCGGCGCGGGCTGTACCGACGGACGAACTTCGGGTTGTCTGGTGTTCGGCTGTTCTCGGCGGATCACGGGCTCGGCGGCTCCTTGGCCGGCAGGACCGACGCCGAGGTCTCTTTGGCCGGGAGGACCGGCACGTGGGTCGTGCAGAACGCGTCGCCGTTGGCGATCGTCGCGAGACGTTGCACGTGACTACCGAGCAGCTGCACGAATGCGTCTTGTTCGGCTTCGCACAGTTCGGGGAACTCCTCGGCGACGTGGGAGACCGGGCAGTGGTGCTGGCAGATCTGCACACCGGTACCCACCCTGCGAGTCGACGCCGCGAATCCCGCCGCGCTGAACGCCTCGGCGATCTCGTCGGCGACCGTGTCGATCTGGTCGTCCGATTCGGCGGGTTCGATCCCGCCCACGATGGATTGGACCCGGCGGCGCGCGAAATCCTCGATCGCGGCGGCGCCGCCGAGTTCCCGCAGGTGTCGCATGGCCGCGCCGGCGAGATCGTCGTACGAGTGCCCGAGCCGGGCACGACCGACGGAGGTGAGCTGGAAACGTCGTGCGGGCCGGCCGCGGCCTCGGGTCTTCGCGCGCGGCGGCACGACGGACTGAGCCTCACCCGAGTCGATGAGGGCATCGAGGTGCCTGCGCACGCCTGCTGCGCTCAGACCGAGCCGCTCTCCGATGGCGGTGGCGGTGATCGGTCCGTTCTCGACCAGCAACTGCACGACCGCGGCGCGCGTTTGACCTTCCTGGTGTTCACGTCCGGCCGCGAGACGCGCAGAACCACCGGCAGGCGTTTGACCTGCACGTTCTGCATGCTCCACGAACTCTGACGGGCTTTTCACAACACCAGTGTGACGGAATTCAGGACGTCGGTCCACCAAGGGTGCCCTTCCTCACCGTGGGAACAGACGCCACACCGCGCGCATTCCGGGCGTTCCCCGCGCCCGTTAGGCTTCCTGAGTGCCGTCGACTTCACCCGAACCCGATTCAGCCTCGGATCACGCCTTCGACGGGCCCGGAATCGGCACTCGCGCGCTCACGCTCGCTCGACGTGCCCTCGGCATCGACGGCCGGGGCGCACGACTCGATGTGGCCACCGTCCTGCACGGCGACGAGGCCGAAGGACGCGGGCTCGATGGCACCGAGACTGTCCAGTTGCACCGCATCCGGCTGTTCGGCGCGACCGGCGCCGTCCTCATGGCCGTCGGCGCACTCGGCGCCGGAGCACAACCGGTACTGCAGAATCCCGTACAGGGTGTCCGCGCACTCGGGCTCGCCGCCCGGATGCCCAGCGCCGCACTGACCCTGACGATGACGGGAACGGTCCTTGTCGTCCTTGCGTGGCTTCTGCTCGGGCGTTTCGCAATCGGCCGCAGCGACCCCGACGGACAACCGCGCCGGCTGACCCGGTCGCAGCTCGATCGCACCCTGTTGTTGTGGATCCTCCCCCTGATCGTCGCGCCGCCGATGTTCAGCAAGGACGTGTATTCCTATCTCGCGCAGAGCGAGATCGCCGCACGGGGCATGGACCCGTACGGTATCGGCCCCGCCGGTGCGCTCGGCGTCGATCACGTACTGACCCGGACGGTGCCGAACATCTGGCGCGACACCCCCGCCCCGTACGGGCCCGCCTTCATCTGGCTCGGCGAAAAGGTCACCTTCCTGACCGGCGAGAACATCGTCGCAGGGATCTTCGTGCACCGGCTGTTCGCCTTGCTCGGCGTGGCGTTGATCGTGTGGGCCCTGCCACGCCTCGCTCGGAGATGCGGCGTGGCATCGGTCAGCGCACTGTGGCTCGGTGCGGCGAACCCGCTTCTGTTGTTCCACCTGGTGGCGGGCATCCACAACGAGGCTTTGATGCTCGGACTCATGCTCGCCGGTGTCGAACTGGCGTTGCGGGGGGTCTACAGCGACACCGGCCGCACGCCGCGATGGCAGGTCGTCGCATGGCTTGCCGCAGGCACGTCGGTGATCGCGTTGTCATCGATGATCAAGGTGCCGTCGCTGCTCGCTCTCGGCTTCGTCGGTATGGCGCTGGCCCGCAGATGGGGCGGATCGGTGCGCTCGGTACTCACGGCGGCGGCGGCACTCGGCGTCGTTGCCGTCGCCGTGATCGCGGCGATCAGCTGGGGCAGCGGCCTCGGATTGGGCTGGACCGACACTCTGAGCACTGCCACCGAGGTCCGCAGCTGGATGTCGGTGCCGACCCTGCTCGGCGTGGGCACCGGCCTGGCCGGAGTACTGCTCGGTCTCGGCGACCACACCACCGCGGTGTTGTCCATCACACGGCCCATCGCCGCGCTGGTGGCGGCGTTCGTCACGGTGCGAATGCTGCTGGCCGTCCTGACCGGGCGAGTGCATCCCGTCGGCGCACTGGGTGTCTCGCTGGGCGCGATCGTGCTGTTGTTCCCGGTGGTCCAGCCTTGGTATCTGTTGTGGGCGGTGATTCCGCTGGCGGCGTGGGCGACCCGGCCGATCTTCCGCATCCCGACGGTCGTGTTCTCGTCGGTGGTCAGCGTGATTCTGATGCCCAACGGTGGCGAATACCAACCGTTCATCATCGTGCAGGCGGCCATCGCCACAATCGTCGTCGCGGGTCTCATGATCGTCGCGACCCGCACTCTGCTGCCGTGGCGCGATGAGGATCACCTACCGGCGCGCCCCACAGAATCCGCGGACGCCTACGCTGGCAACCCGTGACCTCGAAATCTGCCGCAGGTGCGGCTCCGGCCGTGTGCCTGGACAGCGTCGTCAAGAAATTCGGGGGTGTGCCCGCGGTCGACGGACTCGATCTGACGGTCGAACCCGCTCAGGTGCTTGCCCTGCTCGGTCCCAACGGTGCAGGCAAAACCACCACCGTGGAGATGTGCGAAGGGTTCGTCACCCCCGATGCGGGCACCGTTCGCGTCCTCGGACTCGACCCGATCACCCAGTCCGACCTCCTGCGGCCACGGATCGGAGTCATGCTGCAGGGCGGCGGCGCCTACCCGGGTTCCAAGGCCGGGGAGATGCTCGATCTAGTCGCGGCCTACTCCGCCGATCCGCTCGATCCCGCTTGGCTGCTGCACCGCCTCGGCCTGGAGGATTCCCGTCGCACCCCGTACCGGCGGCTCTCCGGCGGGCAGCAGCAGCGTCTTGCGTTGGCGTGCGCGCTCGTCGGGCGCCCCGAACTGGTGTTCCTCGACGAACCCACTGCCGGATTGGACGCGCAGGCCCGGTTGCTGGTGTGGGAACTGATCGACGCCCTGCGCCGCGACGGAGTGAGCGTACTGCTCACCACCCATCTGATGAACGAGGCAGAGGAGCTCGCCGACGAAATCGTCATCATCGATCACGGCAAGGTCGTCGCCTCGGGCACTCCCGAGGAGGTCACCCGGACCGGCGCGGAGGGCCAACTGTGGCTGTCGGCGCCACCCGACCTCGACGTCGACTCGTTGCGGACTGCGCTGACGGACCCCTACCGGGTGCGTGAAGCGCTACCCGGTCGTTATCTCGTCGAAGGCGATATCGATCCGTCCGTGGTCGCCGCGGCCGCCGCATGGTGCGCCGAGCAAGGTGCGCTGGCCACCGAGATCCGGGTCGACCAGAGAAGCCTCGAGGACGTGTTCCTCGAACTCACAGGACGGGAACTGAGAGGTTGAGTGTGACGCCCCGCGACCGCTTGGTCGACAACCGATTCACCCCCGGCACCTTCACGCCGGATCCGCAGCCCAACACACCTGTGAAGATGCTCGCCGCGCAGACCCGGATGGAACTGACGCTACTGCTACGCAACGGCGAGCAGCTTCTGCTGACGATGTTCATCCCGATCACCCTGCTGGTCGGACTCACCCTCCTGCCCCTCGGGGATCTCGGCGACGCCCGCGTCGATCGGGTGCTGCCCGCGGTGATGATGGTCGCGGTGATGTCCACCGCGTTCACCGGTCAGGCAATCGCGGTCGGATTCGACCGCAGATACGGTGCACTGAAAAGGATCGGCGCGACTGCCCTCCCAAAATGGGGCATCATTGCAGGTAAGAGCGCCTCGGTAGCGATCGTAGTGGCGATGCAGTCAATTCTCCTGGGTGGCATCGCACTCGCGCTGGGCTGGCGTCCCAGCGCGGGGGGACTGCTCATCGGAGCAGTGGTCATCGCCCTGGGCACAGTGATGTTCGCGACCGTCGGGCTTCTTCTCGGCGGCACGATGCGCGCAGAGATCGTGCTGGCGGTCGCGAACATCGTGTGGTTCGTCCTGCTCGGCATCGGCAGTGTCGTGCTCCTCGACAACGTGATCCCCGAAGCACTCGTGCACGTGGTGCGGCTGGTGCCGTCGGGCGCATTGACGCTCGCGCTCGACTCGGCGATCGCGGGTGCGGTCGACTGGTTGTCGATCGTGGTGATGGCGGTGTGGGCCCTGCTCGGTGGCGCAGCCGCTGCCCGTTGGTTCCGGTTCACCTGACATTCGACCGAAACACCCCAACTACAGGCCGTAGTGGACAGAGACGTACTATCGTGGCCGTGCTGTATCGCGGCTATATGAGTCTTGTCGACCGTCTCCCTCTGCCGTCCCTGCGGACACAGCGGATCATCGCGTTCCTGTCGATCGTGGTGCAGGGCGGCATCGCCGTGACCGGATCCGTGGTGCGCGTCACCGCATCCGGGCTCGGCTGCCCCACATGGCCGCAGTGTTTTCCCGGTTCCCTGGTTCCCGTCGGTGTGTCCAGCGGTGTGAACACGCTGCACCAGATCGTGGAATTCGGGAACCGGTTGCTCACCTTCGTCGTGGTCATCGCCGCGGCCGCGATCGTGCTCGCAGTCACGCGTGCACGTCGCCGGCGCGAAGTCATCGCCTGGGCGTGGCTGTTGCCCGCCGGCACAGTACTTCAAGCGATCATCGGCGGTATCACCGTCCTGACCGGTCTGTTGTGGTGGACGGTCGCCATCCACCTGTTGGTGTCGATGGTGATGGTGTGGCTGGCCACCGTGCTCTTCGCGAAGGTCGGCGAACCCGATGACGGGGTCGTGGTGCAGATACTCCCCCAGCCCCTACGGTGGCTGACCGCCCTCTCCGGTGCCGCGCTCGCCGCGGTCCTGATCGTCGGCACGATGGTCACCGGCGCGGGCCCGCACGCAGGCGACAAGAGCGTCGATCGACCGGTACCGCGCCTGGACATCGATATCACCACGCTCGTGCACCTGCACGCCGAGGCTCTCGTCGCCTATCTGGCGTTACTCGTCGGTCTCACCTTCGCGGTGTACGCGGTGAGCGCCACCGACGCTGTGAAGCGGCGTCTCAAGGTCGTACTGGCCCTCGTCGTCGCGCAGTCCTCGATCGGTCTGATCCAGTTCTGGACTGACGTACCGGCTGTGCTCGTGGTCATGCACGTCGCCGGCGCGGGCTTGTGCACCGCAGCGACCGCAGCCGTCTGGGCTGCAGGGCGGATTCGTACCGATACACCGGACCGCGAGCCCATCGCAGTCTGAGTTTCCTGCACAGAGAAGACTTCGGCCGCCCGATGATCTCGGGCGGCCGATACGTTCGTCAGGCGGGCGCGGTCAGCGTTCGTTGCGCGCTTTCGGGAAGCGGGTCTGCTTCGCGACCCAGCCTGCCATCTTCTTCCAGTGCCCCTGGGCCGGTGTGGCGATGCTGGTCACCTCGCGTTCCCACCCGGAGACGGAGACGCCGGGCAGTGCCTCGACCACAGCGTGAGCGGTCGGCAGGTCGGCGACCACACGATCACCGAGCACACCGTCTTCGGCGACGACGGTGATCCGCACACCGGAGTATCCAATGGGCTGGATGACCGCCTTCGCGGTCTCGCCGTGCTCGGCGACGAAGCTGCGGAGGGACGAGACGATGTCGGCCGGTGCCGGCGCGGTCTGGGTTTCGACGCTCATGACTGCAGAATACTGTGGTCGTATGCGCGCAATCCAAGTGGCACAGTACGGCGGTCCGGAAGTCCTCGTCCCGACCGAACTCCCCGACCCCGAACCCGGCCCCGGCGATCTTCTCGTCCGGACCGACGCCATCGGCGTCAACTTCATCGACACTTATTTCCGGAGCGGGATGTACGCCACGGATCTGCCACACGTCCCGGGTTCGGAAGGGACCGGCACAGTCGTGGGCATCGGCTCCGATGTCGCCGACATCGCCGTCGGGCAGCGGGTGGCGTGGTGCGCGGCGCCGGGTTCGTACGCCGAACTGGTCCGCGTCCCGGCAGCAGTAGCGGTGCCCGTGCCGGACGCGGTACCCGCCGAGCAGGCCGCGTCGGTGCTGCTGCAAGGAATGACGGCGCACTATCTGATCGAATCGACTTATCCGGCGCAGCCCGGCGACACCGTGCTCGTGCACGCGGGGGCGGGGGGCGTGGGGCTCCTCCTGACCCAGCTCGCCATCGCCAAAGGCGTCCGCGTGATCACCACGGTCTCGACCGACGAGAAGGAGACCCTGTCGCGCCAGGCGGGTGCCGCCGAGGTACTACGCTACGACGACGATCTCGCCGATCAGGTGCGGTCGCTCACCGGCGGTGACGGAGTGGCCGCGGTGTACGACGGGGTCGGCGCCTCGACTTTCGAAGCGTCGTTGGCGTCACTGCGCATCCGCGGCACCCTCGCGTTGTTCGGAGCGGCGAGCGGCCCGGTGCCCCCATTCGATCTGCAGCGCCTCAATCCGGCCGGGTCGTTGTTCGTCACCCGTCCGACGTTGGCGCACCACACGCTGACCCGCGAAGAGCTGCGGTGGCGCTCCGGTGACGTGTTCGCGGCGATCGCAGCGGGAACGCTGACCATCCGGATCGGCGCGACGTATCCCCTCGCCGACGCAACCTCGGCGCACAGCGACCTCGAGTCGCGGCGCACCACCGGATCGATCGTGCTGCTCCCCTGAGCGAACTGACTCAGAAGTACGACCCGATGGTCGCCAGATCCAGCACCGAATCGACTGCCAGGCCGAGGCACACGACCGCGAGGTAGTTGTTGGATTGCAGGAACAGCTTGAGTGGTTTGACGGACGCGCCGCCGCGAACGCTGTTGTAGAGCTGGTGCGCGACGAACAAGAACCACACTCCCGCCAGCACCGTGACCACGGCGTAGACGACACCGGCGGCAGGCACGATGACCAGTGTCGCGAGGACCGTCGCCCACGTGTAGAACAGGATCTGCTTGGTGACATGCTGCTCGGTGGCGATCACCGGAAGCATCGGCACCCCGGCTGCCTTGTAGTCCTCCTTGTAGCGCATCGCGAGCGCCCAGGTGTGCGGCGGGGTCCAGAAGAAGATCACCAGGAACAATACGATCGGTTCCCAGCTCAACGACCCGGTGACCGCGGCCCAGCCGACCATGACCGGCATGCACCCTGCGGCCCCGCCCCACACGACGTTCTGCCAGGTGCGACGCTTGAGCACCATCGTGTAGACGAGAACGTAGAACGCGATCGTGGCCACGATCAGCAGACCCGCCAGCAGATTGGCGCGCCACCACAGCCACACGAACGATGCGATGCCGAGGACCATGCCGAACACGAATGCGTGGCGGGTCGGTACCGCCTGACGCGCCAGCGGACGCAGCGCCGTGCGCTTCATCACCTTGTCGATGTCGGCGTCGACGACACAGTTGAGGGCGTTCGCGCTCGCCGCACCCATCCAGCCACCGAACAACGTGCTCAGGATCAAACCGATGTCGACCTGGCCACGATCCGCGAAGAGCATCGCGGGAATCGCAGCGACCAGCAGTAGCTCGATCACCCGCGGTTTCGTCAACGCGAGATAGGCGAGAACCGTGCCGGAAATACGGCCCCAGGCGGTGTCCGGTCGTGGCGTGGCGGGAACCTCCGGGGCGCCCAAGCCGTGACCTCCCGGTCGCCGCCCTGCTCGCACACTGTCTCCTTGCACCACGCGAATACGCACCTTCGCTCGCCCGCTCACGGTCGCCCGGTCGTTCGGACGCACCACTACTACGGACGATGGTAGACCGCGGCCATCTACGCACCGAATCGACCCGCTCACCACCGGGCATTACTCTGGAGGTGCGCGTGGGGCATTTGCGCCCGCCGACGCCCCGTACCCCCATGTCAGGAGACTTCAAGCTCGTGTCGATCACAGACGAGATCCGCACCCTCACCCAGCCGGTCCACCCCGCCGACTGGACCGACCTGGACACCAAGGCCGTCGACACCGCGCGGGTTCTCGCCGCCGACGCCGTCCAAAAGGTCGGAAACGGGCATCCGGGCACCGCAATGAGCCTGGCTCCGCTGGCCTACACGCTCTTCCAGCGGGTGCTGCGACACGACCCGACCGACCCGAAGTGGGTCGGTCGCGACCGCTTCGTGCTGTCGTGCGGGCATTCCAGTCTGACGCTGTACGTGCAGCTGTACCTGTCGGGTTACGGTCTCGAACTCGCCGACCTCGAGTCGCTGCGCACGTGGGGTTCGCTCACACCCGGACACCCCGAGGTCGGGCACACCGCCGGCGTCGAGATGACCACCGGCCCGCTGGGCCAGGGACTCGCCTCCGCCGTGGGTATGGCGATGGCAGCCCGTCGCGAGCGTGGCCTGTTCGACCCCGACGCCACACCGGGCTCGAGCCCGTTCGACCACTACATCTACGTGGTGGCCTCCGACGGCGACATCGAGGAGGGCGTCACCTCCGAGGCGTCCTCGCTCGCCGGGGTGCAGGAACTCGGCAACCTGATCGTCTTCTACGACGACAACAAGATCTCCATCGAGCACGACACCGCGATCGCCCTCGGCGAGGACGTCGCGAAGCGCTACGAGGCATACGGCTGGCACGTGCAGACCGTCGAGGGTGGCGAGAACGTCTCCGCGTTGCTCGAAGCTGTCGAGAACGCCAGGGCCGTCACCGATCGTCCGTCGTTCATCTCGGTGCGCACCATCATCGGTTACCCCGCCCCGACCAAGATGAACAGTGGCGATGCGCACGGTGCTGCGCTCGGCGCCGACGAGGTCGCCGCGGTCAAGTCCGCGCTCGGGTTCGATCCGGAGAAGAGCTTCGACGTCGCCGCCGAGGTGATCGAGCACACCCGCCGGGTCGTCGATCGCGGCACCAAGGCACGCGAAGCCTGGCAGGCCGACTTCGATGCGTGGGCCACGCGCGAGCCCGGTCGCAAGGAACTCTTCGATCGTCTGCACGCGGGCGCCTTCCCCGTCGGCTGGGTCGACGCGCTTCCCACGTACGAGCCGATCGAGAAGGGGCCCGCCACGCGCGCCGCGTCGGGTAAGGCACTCGCGGCCCTCGGCCCCCTCCTGCCCGAGCTGTGGGGTGGCTCCGCCGACCTCGCGGGCAGCAACAACACCACGATCTCCGGATCCGAGTCGTTCGGACCGGTGTCCATCTCGACGAAGGACTGGACGGCACAGCCGTACGGCCGCACCCTGCATTTCGGTGTCCGCGAGCACGCCATGGGGTCGATCCTCAACGGCATCGCGCTGCACGGCCCGACCCGCCCGTACGGGGGGACCTTCCTCGTGTTCTCCGACTACATGCGTCCCGCGGTGCGTCTCGCCGCCCTGATGCAGACTCCGGCGATCTACGTGTGGACCCACGATTCGATCGGTCTCGGTGAGGACGGTCCGACCCACCAGCCGGTGGAGCACCTCACCGCGCTGCGGGCCATCCCGAACCTCGCGGTGATCCGCCCGGCGGATGCCAACGAAACCTCGTTCGCGTGGAAGGCGGCGCTCGAGAACCGCACCGGGCCCACCGCGCTCGCCTTGACCCGCCAGAATGTGCCGGTACTCGAGGGGACCCGCGAGAAGGGCGCCGAGGGCGTCTCCCGTGGCGCGTACGTGCTTGCCGAGGCGTCGAACGGCACCCCCGAGGTCGTGCTGCTCGCAACCGGTTCCGAGGTCGAGCTTGCCGTCGCTGCCCGCACCACGCTCGAAGCCGACGGCGTCCCCACGCGAGTGGTGTCGGTTCCGGTCCTCGACTGGTTCCTCGAACAAGATCCGGCCTACCGCGACGAGGTGCTGCCCCCGACGGTCAAGGCTCGCGTCTCGGTCGAGGCCGGCCTCGCAATGCCGTGGTACCGGCTCCTCGGTGAGGCCGGCGAGCCGGTCTCGCTCGAGCACTACGGCGCCTCCGCCGACTACAAGACCCTGTACCGCGAGTTCGGCATCACCGCCGAGGCCGTCGTCGACGCCGCCCGCCGCTCGCTCACCCGTGTGAAGGGATGAACCCGATGACCCAGCAGACTTCCACCCAGAACGAGAAGTTGGCGCAACTTTCCGCCCAGGGCGTGTCGGTGTGGCTCGACGACCTGTCGCGTGAGCGCATCGAGTCCGGTAATCTCGCCGAACTCGTCGCCACCCGCAGCATCGTCGGCGTCACCACCAATCCATCGATTTTCCAGGCCGCGTTGTCGAAGGGGCACGCGTACGACGCGCAGATCCGGGAGCTCGCTGCGTCCGGAGCCGACGTCGACGCCACGATCCTTGCCGCTACCACGGACGACGTGCGTGCGGCGTGCGATGTGCTCACCCCGGTCTTCGAGGCATCCGGTGGACTCGACGGCCGTGTGTCCATCGAGGTCGACCCCCGGCTGGCGCACAAGACCGAGGAGACGGTTCAGCAGGCGATCGAGCTGTGGAAGATCGTCGACCGCCCGAATCTCTTCATCAAGATCCCGGCGACGGTGGCCGGCCTGCCGGCCATCGCGCGTGTGATCGGTGAGGGCATCAGCGTGAACGTGACGCTGATCTTCTCGGTCGCTCGCTACGAACGGGTGATCGAGTCCTACCTCGACGGTCTCACCGCGGCGAAGGCGGCCGGTCACGACCTGTCGCAGATCCGGTCGGTGGCGTCGTTTTTCGTCTCCCGCGTCGATACCGAGATCGATCCTCGTCTCGAGAACATCGGCACCGATGCCGCGCTCGCTCTTCGCGGCAAGGCCGGGGTCGCCAACGCTCGTCTCGCCTACGCGGCGTACCGCGCGGCGTTCGAAGGTGGTGCACGATTCCCGTCGCTCGAGTCCGCGGGTGCCCACCCGCAGCGCGCGCTGTGGGCGTCGACGGGTGTGAAGAACCCCGATTACCCCGACACCCTGTACGTCACAGAACTGGTGGCGCCGAACACGGTCAACACGATGCCGGAGAAGACCCTCGAGGCCGTCGCCGACCACGGCGAGATCACCGGCGATACGGTCACCGGCACCGTTTCGGCCGCCCAGCAAGTCTTCGATGCGCTCACCAAGATCGGCGTCGATCTGCCCGACGTCTTCCGCAAGCTCGAGGACGAAGGCGTCGAGAAGTTCGAGGTGTCGTGGAACGAGTTGCTGACGGCCACCTCTGAGCAGTTGGCTGCCCACGCTCCGGGCGCGGAGGGCTGAGCGTGCGCGAATCCGGCGCGGCGGCGTGGGTCAATCCGCTGCGGGATGCCAGAGACCGTCGACTTCCCCGCATCGCGGGGCCATGCGCCTTGGTGATCTTCGGGGTCACCGGCGACCTGGCCCGACGGAAGCTGATGCCCGCGGTATACGACCTGGCCAATCGAGGTCTGCTGCCGCCCGGATTCGCGCTGGTCGGTTTCGCCCGGCGAGACTGGGCCGACGAGGACTTCGGTCAACTCGTCCACGACGCGGTGCGCGACCATTCGCGTACTCCGTTCCGCGAAGAGGTGTGGCAGCGCCTCTCGGAGGGAATTCGCTTCGTACAGGGCTCCTTCGACGACGACAGCGCCTTCGAGGAATTGGCCGCGACACTCGAAAAACTCGATCGTGAACGCGGTACCGGCGGAAACCACGCGTTCTATCTTTCGGTGCCGCCGGTGGCGTTCCCGGTGGTGTGCGGGCAGTTGTCCCGCTCCGGGCTCGCCGAACCGGAGAACGGGGCGTGGAGCCGCGTGGTGATCGAGAAGCCCTTCGGGCACGACCAGGAAAGTGCCCGCGAACTCAATTCCGTCGTCGGCGAGGTGTTCTCCGAAGATTCGGTGTTCCGCATCGACCACTATCTCGGGAAGGAAACCGTCCAGAACATCCTGGCGCTGCGTTTCGCGAACCAGCTGTTCGATCCGATCTGGAACGCACACTATGTCGACCACGTGCAGATCACGATGGCCGAGGACATCGGCCTCGGCGGTCGTGCGGGGTACTACGACGGGATCGGCGCAGCCCGCGACGTCATCCAGAACCACCTGCTGCAGCTGCTTGCCTTCACAGCGATGGAGGAACCGGTCAGTTTCGCGCCGACCGAGTTGCGCGCCGAGAGGATCAAGGTGCTCTCCGCGACCCGCCTCGCCGAGCCTCTCGACGCGACCACGGCACGCGGCCAGTACACCGCGGGCTGGCAGGGCGGCGAGCCCGTGGTGGGGTTGCTCGAGGAGAAGGGCTTCGCATCCGATTCGGCGACCGAGACCTACGCCGCGATCACCCTCGAGGTCGATACCCGCCGGTGGGCGGGCGTGCCGTTCTACCTCCGCACCGGCAAACGGCTCGGTCGCCGCGTCACCGAAATCGCGGTGGTGTTCAAGCGCGCACCGCACCTACCGTTCGACACCACGATGACCGAGGAACTCGGCCAGAATGCTCTCGTCATCCGGGTCCAACCCGACGAAGGTGTCACGATGCGCTTCGGCTCCAAGGTGCCCGGCTCCGAGATGGAGGTCCGTGACGTGAACATGGACTTCAGCTACGGTCAGGCCTTCACGGTATCGTCCCCCGAGGCATACGAACGTCTGCTGCTCGACGTACTACTCGGCGAACCGTCACTGTTCCCGGTGAATGAGGAGGTCGAATTGTCCTGGCGCATCCTCGATCCGGTGCTCGAGCACTGGGCGGAGTCGGGTCGCCCCGAGGGATACGAATCGGGCACGTGGGGTCCGGCGGCCGCCGATGAGATGCTGCGCCGGTCCGGTCGCGAATGGAGGCGACCGTGAGGGTCCAGTTGCGCGACACCTCCGCCGTCGATGTCAGCAAGAAGATCGTGGAACTGCGGCGCACGGGTGGTGTTGTCACCCAGGGCCGCGTGCTGACCCTGATCGTGTGCGCCGGCGACGCACGCCGCCTCGAGGCGTCGATCTCGGCGGCGACCGATGCGTCCCGCGAACATCCGTGTCGCGTCGTCGTGATCGGCCGGGGGCGCGCCGACGGCCCACCCCGACTCGATGCCGAGATCCGGGTCGCCGGTGAGGCCGGTGCCTCCGAGGTGCTGATCCTCGCGTTGCACGGCGAACTCGGCGACCATCAGGAATCGGTCGTCGTGCCGTTCCTGCTTCCGGATACACCGGTGGTTGCATGGTGGCCGAATCAGGCACCTCCAGTTCCGGCGCGGGATCCGGTGGGGAAGCTCGCGGTGCGGCGTATCACCGACGCCACCAACGCGATCGATCCGCGGGCCGACATCGTGGGACGGCTCACCGGGTACCGGCCCGGCGACACCGACCTTGCCTGGGCCCGGATCACGTACTGGCGTGCACTGCTCGTCTCCGCGTTGGATCAACCGCCCCACGAGAAGGTGCTCTCGGCGAAAGTGTCGGGCCTTCACGGGGAGGTCGCGGTCGATTTGCTGGCCGGATGGCTCGCGAGCCGGCTCGATTGCCCGGTGCAGCGCGCAGTCGGCGAACTGCGCGTCGAACTGCACACCGAAACCCAGACGATCGTGCTCGATCGGCCGCAGGACGGTCGAGTCGCGACGTTGCAGCGCACCGACAAGCCCGACGCGCTGATCACGCTGGCACGCCGCGATTCTGCCGAGTGTCTCGCCGAGGAACTGCGACGCCTCGATCCCGACGAAATCTACGAGGCCGCGCTGGCCGAACTGTCGAAGGTGGAATATGTCTGAGTTCGGTACCGTGGAGATCGCGAAGCTCGCTGATGCCGATGCGGTGGCGAAAGCTGCTGCCGCGGAATTCGTCGAGGCGATCGTCACCGCGCAACGCGAACGTGTGCAGGCATCTGTGGTTTTGACCGGCGGGGGTACCGGTATCGCGATGCTCGACCATGTCCGCCGCGCTCAGGGCGGCATCGATTGGTCGGCGGTGAATGTGTTCTTCGGCGACGAACGATTCCTCCCCCCCGGCCACCCCGACCGCAACGAGGTGCAGGCCCGCGCGGCGTTGCTCGATCTCGTGCCGATCGATCCGTCCCGCATCCACACGATGCCGGCGCTCGGCGAAGACGAATGCGCCACCCCGCAGGAGTCTGCCAAGCGGTATACGGAGATGCTCGCGCAGCACTCCCCCGACGGCACCGTGCCCGCCTTCGATGTGCATCTGCTCGGCATGGGCGGTGAAGGGCACATCAATTCGTTGTTCCCGCACACGGATGCGGTGCGGGAGAATACCCGGTTCGTGGTCGGCCTCGACGATTCCCCGAAGCCCCCGCCTGCGCGGGTGACGTTGACGTTGCCCGCGATTCAGCGGGCGCGACAGGTGTGGCTGCTCGTCACCGGCGACACCAAAGCCGAAGCGGTCGCCGCCGCGGTCGGTGGCGCCGACCCGCAGGACTGGCCCGCGGCAGGCGCCCGTGGCACCGAACGTACCGTGTGGTTCGTCGATCCTGCTGCGGCAGAGGACCTTCCGAAGTCCTGATCGTCCTACCGATCTGCGCTCCGCAGACGCTCATCCGGTAGTCGCCGCGCCCACCGCAGTCACTCCTCCGGTCCGTTCCGATCCGGATCGTCCTGACCCGGCCGTTGCTGCGGCGTGGCCCCGCCCACGTGCACGCACCGTATCCGCGTCAGCGAACGCGGACCACTCGTCGCGCGCAGCGCCCTCAGTGGTGACCTGGTCGGTACGCATCGCGCCGTGCGTGGATCCATGCGGCGGGCTCCTCACGTGGTTGCCGCGGCGTGTCGCCGCGTGATTTCCCTCTCGTCAAGTTCGACGCGGCGAATGTCCGAACGGTTCCCTTTCGCGGCGATTACGTCATCGGATCGTCCGCGTGCTGCGCGACAATGGGTAGAGCACAGGCACAGAACGCGGGAGAGGAGTGTCGCGATGAGCACCCCGACGACCACCCCCGGAGCGATTCGCCCCGAGCAGGATTGCCCGGTCGGCTCGTCCTTGGTCACGTTGCAGTACCAGCGTGTGGTCGTCCGCCCGCTCGGTGAGGTGTGGACGGCCCTGACCGACCCCGAATCCCTCTCGCGCTGGTACGGCACGTACACCGGCGATCCGATGACCGGATGGATTCGCCTGACGACGACCGACCAGCACGACACCAGCACCACCGATGTGCGGGTGCTGAAATGTACTCCACCGACGGGTTTCGTCGTCGACATCGACGGATGGTTGCTCGACGTCGCGTTGCACTCGATCGGTCAGGTCACCACAGTCGAGTTCGCCCATCGACACGTGCCCCGGTCTCAGGCCGGGGAGATCGGCCCCGGCTGGCAGTACTATCTCGACCGATTCGAGGCCGCGCTGGCCGGGGCACAGCTCCCACGGTGGGACGAGTATCCGGATCTCGCCGACGAGTACCGGTGATGTTCCAGGCACCCCTTCTGCACAGTCCCTGCCGGGGTTCGCTGCTGAGATCTCACTGCCGGGTGATCTCGCTGAGCTTCATCGCGAGGTACCGACGTTCCGGCTCGGTACCGGCGAGGTCCAGCGCGCGCCGGTACAACTCGGCAGCTTCGCCGTGGCGTCCGAGGAGGTGCAGCAGCTCGGCCCGGGCCGCGACATACGGGTGGTGCTCGCGCAGGGTCGGCTCCCCGGCCAGCTCGTCGAGCTGAGAGAGTCCCGCTGCGGGACCGTCGCGCATCGCAACGGCCACCGCGCGATTCAACGCCACGATCGGCGACGGCGTCAGGGCGACCAGTACGTCGTAGAGCGCGACGATCTGCGGCCAGTCGGTATCACCGGCTCGCTCCGATTCGTCGTGCACCGCCGCGATCGCCGCCTGCACGGCGTACGGGCCAGGGTGTCCCCCGGTCAATGCCTCGCCGACGAGACCTGTGCCTTCGCGGATCATCGCTCTGTCCCATCGTGTGCGGTCCTGGTCGTCCAGCAGCACCAGCGCACCCGAAGGGTCGGTGCGTGCTTCGTGACGGGCGTGCACGAGCAGGATGAGCGCGAGAAGCCCGGTCACCTCGCGCTCCGAGGGCATCAGCCGGTGCAGGATCCGGGCCAGGCGGATCGCTTCCTCCGCGAGGTCGAGGCGCTGCAGTGCGTCTCCGGAGCTCGCTGCGTATCCTTCGGTGAAGATCGAGTACACGGCGCCGAGGACCACCGGCAACCGCTCGGGAAGCTCGTCGCATCGCGGTACACGGAACGGGATGCGTGCACCACGAATCTTCTTCTTGGCCCGCACGATCCGCTGGGCCATGGTCTTGTGCGGGACGAGGAAGGCACGCGCAACCTCGCCGGTACTCAGTCCGGCGAGGCACCGCAGGATCAACGCGATGCGGTCGTCCGGCGACAAGGCCGGATGCGCGCACGCGAAGAAAAGCTCGAGCCGGTCGTCGGGCAGGTCATCGCCGACGGGAGCCTGCGCGGATTCGAATCTCTCGGCTTCCACCGCGAGGATCGCCAGCCGATCGGTGTAGGTGCGATCACGGCGGAGGCGATCGAGAGCGCGTCTCCGCGCGGTGGTGAGCAACCAGGCGCCGGGTCGGTCCGGGACGCCGTCCACCGGCCAGTGCCTCAATGCCGCTTCAACAGATTCGGACGCGACTTCCTCTGCGAGGTCGAGATCACCGAACCGGTGGACGAGCGCCGCGAGCAGCCGACCGTGTTCCTCCCGGAACACCGCCTCGACCCGTAGCGCGGTGTCGGCAGAGGTGTCCGGGTCGGTCACGGTTCTACGCCCCGAACTCCGCGATGGGTCGCACCACAACCCGGCCACCGCCGCGTGACCCCGGGCAGCGTGCTGCCCAGTCGAGTGCGACGTCGAGGTTCGGGACATCGATGACGTCGTATCCTCCGAGCACCTCGCGGCTCTCCGCGAACGGCCCGTCGGTGACGCTGCGGCGGCCGTCGGCGTCCACCTGAACGGAGGTGGCGGTGACGAGGTCGTCGAGGGCATGTCCGGAGACGAAGACTCCCGCCTCCTTCAACTCCTTGTCGTATCGCTGCCAATCCTCGAAGTCGCAGGTGGGCTCGATGTCGGAGCCGGTATCTGCGTAGATCATCAACATGTACTTCATGGTGGTCCTCCTGTGTGGGAATGTGCGGCCGGGTTGCCGTACATGATGACGACGAACGGACCCATCTCGAATCGACACACCACCGGAAAACTTTCTCGCGGGAATCTCAGCCGCTGTTGCGCAGGGCGGTGGCCAGTCCGTTCATGGTGAGTTGGATTCCGCGCCTGACCTGATCGGTGTCTTCACCGCCACGATATCGCCGCAGCAGTTCGACCTGCAGGTGGTTGAGCGGTTCGAGGTACGGGAATCGGTTGTGCAGCGACCGTTCCAGGGCAGGATTGTCGGCGACCAGCGAGTCGTACCCGGTGATCTGCAGGTACACCCGGACGGTGCGTTCGTGTTCGGCGACGATCCGGCCGAACACTCGCGCGCGTAGCGCTTCGTCTTCCACGAGTTCCGAGTACCGGGCAGCCAACCCGAGATCCGACTTGGCCATGACCTGCGCCATGTTCGACAGCACGGACCGGAAGAAGGGCCACCGACGGTAGAGCTCCTGCAGCGTCGACAGCCGGTCGGGGTCGTCGCCGATCCATTCCGTGACGGCACTTCCCGTGCCGTACCAACCGGGCAGCATGACGCGCGATTGGGTCCAGGCGAGCACCCACGGAATGGCGCGCAGGTCGGCGATCGCCTTCGTCGGTTTGCGGGACGCCGGGCGACTCCCGATGTTCAGATCACCGATCTCCGCGACGGGGGTCGAGGTGGTGAAGTACTCGACGAAGCCCGGAGTGTCGTGCACGAGATCCCGGTAGGCGAGGTGCGCGAGGCGGGCCAGCTCATCGAAGACCCGGTACGCCTCGGGTGCGTCGGCGCCGAGCCCTTCCACGTCGAGGAGCGTGGATTCGAGCGTGGCGGCGACGAGCGCTTCGAGGTTGCGGCGGGCCAGCACGGGGTCGCGGTACTTCGCCGAGATCACCTCACCCTGTTCGGTCAGGCGTAGCGACCCGTTCACCGCACCCGGCGGCTGCGCGAGGATCGCATCGTAGCTCGGCCCGCCGCCACGGCCGACGGTGCCGCCGCGTCCGTGGAACAGGCGGAGCCGGATTCCGGTGGCGCGCGCCGCGTCCACCAGGTCGAGTTCGGCCCGGTACAGCGCCCAGTTCGCGGCGAGATAGCCGCCGTCCTTGTTCGAATCCGAGTATCCGAGCATGATTTCCTGCACGCCGTCGTGGGCGTCGACGAGGCTGCGGAACTCCGGGACGGCGAGCGCTGCGGTCAGGGTCGCGGCGCCCCCGCGCAGGTCCTCGATCGTCTCGAACAGGGGGATGACCTGCACCGTACATCGAGGATACCCGGCGTCGAGGTCGAGCAGGCCGACCTCCTTGAGCAGCACCTCCACTTCGAGCAGGTCCGACACGGAGGTGCACATGCTGATGATGTAATGTTCGATTGCTGCAGGCCCGATGCGTCGTACCGCGCCCGCGGCGGCACGCAGAATGGCGAGTTCCTTCGCGGTCTCCTCGCTCAGATTCGCCTGCGGTGTGGTCAACGGGCGACGAACGCGCAGTTCCGCGATGAGCAGGGCAACGCGGGCGTCCTCGTCGAGTTCGCTGTAACGGTCGGTCACCCCCGCCCAGGCCAGCAATTCAGCGACTACGCGTTCATGGACCTCCGAGTTCTGGCGGAGGTCCAGCGGGGCGAGGTGGAATCCGAACACCTCGACAGCGCCGCGGAGCCGGGCCAGGCGGTCGTCGGCAATCACGGCACTGCCCGCGCTGCGCAGTGATGCGTCGAGGACTCCGAGGTCGGCGAGCAGCTGCGCCGGCGTGTCGTAGCCGCCGCGTGCGGTATCGACGGTGTTCGGCAGTTCGATCCCCGGGTGCAGCTGCGCCGCCGTCGTGGAGAGCCGACCGCGGATCCCGTGGACCGCGCGACGATACGGTTCGTCGCTGTGGGCGGGATCGTCGTCGCCGGAGCGGTCTGCAAGCGCACCAAGCTGTTCGGTGACCGGGGTGATCCGGCCGGACATCGACAGCTCGCGTTCGAGCGCCGCGAGCTCACCGAGGTGGTGGCGCAGCGCCGTGGCACTCGCCCGGTCGCAGGCCGTCACCACGACGTCGGCGTCGACGTTGGGGTTGCCGTCGCGATCGCCGCCGATCCACGATCCGGGCCGCACGAGTGGCTGGGTGAGGATCGCCGCACCGGGCCAGCGGCGTCGCAGTTCGCGGCGGACCTCGGCATTGAGTTCGGGGACGACGTCGAACAGCGCAAGCTCGTAGTACCGCAGACCGTTCTCGATCTCGTCACTGATCCGCAGCCGGGACAACCGGATCAGCGCCGTCTGCCACAACGTCAGGATCTGTCGGTGTAGGTCTTTCTCGAGTGCCGTACGAGCCCGCGGGTCGACGGTGTATTCGCGGCGACGCATGAGGTCGGCAACCGCGGTCTGCACATCGAAGACGGTGCGGCGCCGGGTTTCGGTCGGATGCGCGGTGATGACGGGTGCGACGAGCGCGGCAGCGAGTGCATCAGCGACGGCGTCGCGGTCGAGATGCGCTGCGTCGAGTCGGGTGTAGGTTGCGGCGAGGGAACTGGCCGGAGCCGGGTCGCCGGCGCGCACGTGGACGGCCCGTCGACGCCCGCGGTGGAGGTCTTCGGCAAGGTTCGCCAGGAGCGCGAAGTGGCTGAATGCGCGCACCACCGGTATGGCATCGGCGGTGGGGACCGCGGCGAGGCGCGCGGCCAGTTCGGGGCGCTCCAGTTCGGAACGCCGGATCTGGAAGCTGGCGACGCGCGCAGCTTCTACGAGGTCGAAGATCTCGTCGCCCGCGTGTTCTCGGACGACGGTGCCGAGCATGCCGCCGAGCAGTCGAATGTCGTCGCGGAGCGGTTCGGTGGCCGAAGCCGGAGCGGTGTCGGTCATGGGGACAGTATCCGCGGGCGATTGCCGCTCCGCGACCGCTACGGCGTCAGCTGAACTTGATCTGCAGCCCGATACCGAGGATCGAGATGACCCAGATCATGCCGACGAACAGGGTCACCCGGTCGAGGTTCTTCTCCGCGACGGTCGAGCCGGACAGGCTCGACTGGACTCCGCCGCCGAACAGGCTCGACAGGCCGCCACCCTTGGCGCGGTGCAGCAGCACCAGCAGGATCAACAGGAGGCTGGTGGCGATCAGCAGGATGTCCAGGAACAGTGCCATGTCTGTGTTCAGTGTCCTTCAGCTGGTGGGTGACGTCGGCCGTCAGCTTACCTCGTGGGTGTCGACTGATCGGTTGCGCGTCCGAAGCCGGAACGGCTGTGGGCGCCTCGAGACTCCCACAACCGTTCCGGCTCGAATCGGCGGCGCCTTACAGCAGCGGACCGCCGGCAGCGATCGCCGACAGTTGCGCGAACTCGTCGGCCTTGAGTGACGCACCGCCCACGAGACCACCGTCGACGTCGGGCTGAGCGATGAGCTCACCGACGTTCTTGGCGTTGACGGAACCGCCGTAGAGGACCCGAACAGCGGCCGCAATCTCGGGGGAGGCGAGCTCGGCGAGGGTGGCACGCACCGCGGCACATACTTCCTGAGCGTCGGTGGCCGAGGCCACCTTGCCCGTGCCGATGGCCCACACGGGCTCGTACGCGATCACCGTCTTCGCGATGTCCTCGGCCGACAGACCGGCGAGCGAACTCTTCAGCTGCCCCACGTTGTACTCGACGTGCGTGCCGGCCTCGCGGATGTCGAGGCCTTCGCCGATGCACACGATCGGGGTGAGGCCGTGCGCGAGCGCGGCCTTCGCCTTGTCCCTGACGACTTCGTTCGTCTCCCCGTGCAGTGTGCGACGCTCGGAGTGCCCGACAACCGCGAACGTGCAGCCGAGCTTGGCGAGCATCGCACCCGAGATCTCGCCGGTGTAGGCACCGGACTCGTGGGCCGACACGTCCTGTGCACCGTAGGTGAGCCCGATCTTGTCGCCCTCGATCAGCGTCTGCACCGAGCGGATGTCGGTGAACGGCGGTATCACCGTCACGTCGACCTTCTCGAGGTACTTGCCGGGAAGGGTGAACGCGATCTTCTGCACCAGGGCGATGGCCTCGAAATGGTTGAGGTTCATCTTCCAGTTGCCCGCGATCAGCGGTTTCCGTGCCATTCTCACGCCTCCAGAGCTGCGATGCCGGGAAGTTCCTTGCCTTCGAGGTATTCGAGGGAAGCGCCACCACCGGTGGAGATGTGCGAGAACCCGTCGTCGGGCAGACCGAGCTGACGCACTGCCGCGGCCGAGTCGCCGCCGCCGACAACGCTGAATGCGCCCTTGCCGGTGGCTTCGACGATGGCCTCGGCGACACCCTTGGTGCCCGCGGCGAACTTCGCGAACTCGAACACGCCCATCGGGCCGTTCCAGAACACCGTCTTCGCGGAGGTGAGCAGCGAGGTGAAGCGCTGCACCGACTCCGGTCCGATATCCAGTCCCATCCAGCCGTCCGGGATCTCGGACGCCGGGACCGTCTTCGCTTCGGCTTCCGCGGAGAAGCTGTCGGCCACCACCACGTCCTGCGGGATGTGCAGAACGTCGGCGTAGCGGTCGAGCAGGCTCTTGCAGGTGTCGATCATCGACTCCTCGAGCAAGGAATTCCCCACCGAAAGGCCCTGTGCAGCAAGGAATGTGAAACACATTCCGCCGCCGATGACGAGGGTGTCGACCTTCGGCGCGAGGGCCTCGATCACGGCGAGCTTGTCGGAGACCTTGGAACCGCCGAGCACCACCGCGTACGGGCGTTCGGTGTCGGTGGTGAGCCTGGCCAGCACCTCGACCTCCGTGGCGACGAGACCGCCCGCATAGTGCGGTAGCAACGTCGCCACGTCGTACACCGACGCCTGCGCACGGTGCACCACACCGAAACCGTCGGAGACGAACGCGCCGTCGTCGCCGACAAGTTCGACGAGTTCGCGGGCGAGCGCCTGCCGCTCCGCGTCGTCCTTGCTGGTTTCGCGCGGATCGAAACGGATGTTCTCGAGCAGGAGGATGTCGCCGTCGGTCAGGCCTTCGGAGCGGGCCAGGGCGTCCTGCCCGACGACGTCGCCGGCAAGCTGGACGTTACGGCCGAGCACGTCGCCGAGTTTCGCGGCGACAGGCGCCAGCGAGAACTTCGGGTCGGGTTCGCCCTTGGGTCGGCCCAAGTGCGCGGTCACGACGACCTTGGCGCCTGCCTCGGCGAGCGCCCTGATCGTGGGCGCGGACGCGAGGATGCGGCCGGGATCGGTGATCGTCTCGCCGTCCAGGGGAACATTGAGGTCGGAGCGCACCAGCACGCCACGACCCTCCACCCCTGCGTCGAGCAGATCCTTCAGCGTCTGAACTGCCACTGTTCGGATGTCCTGTTCGATGTGAGGTATCAGAGCGACTTGGCAACGAGACCGATGAGATCGGCCAAGCGGTTGGAGTAACCCCACTCGTTGTCGTACCAGGACACGATCTTGACCTGATCGTCGATGACCTTGGTCAGCGGCGCGTCGAAGATCGACGAATGCGGATCGGTGACGATGTCCGAGGACACGATCGGGTCGGTGTTGTACTTCAGGATGCCCTCGAGCGGCCCCTCAGCTGCAGCCTTCATCGCAGCGTTGATCTCGTCGATCGACGCGGACTTGCGCAGATTGGCGGTGAGGTCGGTGACCGAACCGGTCGGGATCGGCACGCGCAGCGCGTACCCGTCGAGCTTGCCGAGCAGCTGCGGGAGAACCAGGCCGATGGCCTTGGCCGCACCCGTACCGGTGGGCACGACATTGAGGGCGGCGGCGCGGGCACGACGCAGGTCCTTGTGCGGCGCGTCCTGCAGGTTCTGATCCTGCGTGTAGGCGTGCACGGTCGTCATCAGGCCCCTCTCGATGCCGAACTCGTCATCGAGAACCTTGGCAATCGGGCCGAGGCAGTTGGTGGTGCACGAGGCATTCGAGATGATGTTCTGGCTGCCGTCGTACTTGTCGTCGTTGACGCCCATGACGATGGTGATGTCCTCGTCGGTGGCTGGCGCAGAGATGATGACCTTCTTGGCGCCGGCGTCGAGGTGACCCTTCGCCTTGGCTGCGTTGGTGAAGATCCCGGTGGACTCGACGACGACGTCGACACCGAGATCGCCCCACGGAAGCGCAGCAGGGCCTTCCTTGATGGAGAGCGCCTTGATCTTCTGGTCGCCGACGACGATGAAGTCGCCCTCGACACGGACGTCCTTGTCGAGGCGACCCAGGATCGAGTCGTACTTCAGGAGCGTCGCGAGAGTGTCGTTGTCGGTGAGGTCGTTGACCGCGACGATCTCGATGTCCGTGGTGCCGAGCGCCTTCTGCGCCTCCACAGCACGAAAGAAATTACGTCCGATACGACCGAAGCCGTTCACGCCTACGCGGACAGTCACAGTGAAGCTCCTTTGCCCAGATCTCAGATGATTGTGCTGGTGTGACCACCACACTAATGTGCGTGGTTCACCGCGTGGGATCCGCCCTTCGGTGGCACGGATCACCACTTCAGGGTGACGCGCTACGCCTCTTCGAGCAACTCCGCGGTCACCGCCGATTCGGTGTCGGGGACGCCGAGTTCCTTCGCGCGGCGATCGGCCATGGACAACAGCCGCCTGATCCGACCGGCGACAGCGTCCTTGGTCATCTGCGGATCCGCGAGCTGACCGAGTTCTTCGAGCGAGGCCTGCCGATGTTGCACCCGCAGCGAGCCGGCCGCCGCGAGATGGTCCGGAACATCGGCGCCGAGGATCGCCAGTGCCCGCTCGACCCGGGCGGCCGCCGCGACCGCGGCTCGCGCCGACCGGCGCAGGTTCGCATCGTCGAAGTTGGCCAGGCGGTTGGCCGTCGCGCGCACCTCGCGGCGCATACGACGTTCTTCCCAGGTCAGGCGGGTATCCTGGGCGCCCATCTGGGTCAACAGCGCACCGATGGCCTCACCGTCCCGGATCACGACGCGGTCGGCACCGCGTACTTCGCGTGCCTTCGCGGTGATCCCGAGACGGCGGGCAGCACCCACCAGGGCCAGCGCGGCTTCCGGCCCTGGGCAGCTGACCTCGAGTGCCGACGAGCGTCCCGGTTCGGTGAGCGAACCATGCGCCAGGAACGCACCGCGCCACGCTGCGGCGGCATCCGACACGCTGCCGCCGACCACCTGCGCCGGCAGACCCCGCACCGGCCGGCCACGGCTGTCGAGCAGCCCGGTCTGCCGAGCAAGTGCCTCACCGTCCTTACCGACCCGCACCACGTAGCGCGAACTCTTGCGGAGCCCACCGGCACCGAGAACGAGCACCTCCACCTGGTAGCCGTACAGCTCGAAGATCTCCTTACGCAGCCGCCGCGCTATCGACCCGAGGTCGGCCTCCGCTTCGACGACGACCCGACCCGCGACGATGTGCAGACCGCCCGCGAACCGCAACAACGACGACACCTCGGCCTTGCGGTTGCTGGTGCGGGTGACGACGAGCCTGCTCAGCTCGTCCTTGACCTCCGCTGTCATTGCCACGAGACGATCTCCCTTCCGCCACCGCCCACGGAACTGATGTGTCCGTGCGGCCTGGTCAGATATTGTCCGAGCGCCCTCGCCAACTTGACGGGGTCGTGCCGATGAGTTCCGGTTTCGGCGACGTCGACGAAGTCGACGGCGGCACCGAATCCGGTCGCGGCACGACGAAGATGCTCACGTTCGCGCCCGGCGGGTACCGACGCAGCGTCGACGACGACGTTGTCGACACGGAAGTCCGGCGCATGCTGGGCCAGAACGTGCAGGTGCCGTTCCGCGGAGAACCCGGCGGTCTCCCCCGGCTCGGCAGCCAGATTGAGAACCAGCACCTTGCGGGCGCTCGTGTGGATCAGTGCATCGTTCAGTTCCGGAACCAACACGTGCGGTATGACACTCGAAAACCACGAGCCCGGTCCGAGCACCACCAGTTCGGCGTCACACACCGCATCCAGCGTATCGGGGCCGGCCGGCGGATTGGCCGGGATCAGCCGAACACGCCGTACCTTCCCGGGCGTGGTCGCGACCGCGACCTGTCCGCGGATGCATCGGCTCGCGCGCGGATCTGCTTCGAGCCCGGAGACGTCCGCCTCGATGTCGAGGGCAATCGGTGACATCGGCAGGACCCTCCCGCGCACCTGCAGCAGGCGGCCGACGGTGTCGAGGGCGGCGACGGTGTCGCCCAGCACCTCGGTGAGGCCCGCGAGGATCAGGTTGCCCACCGAGTGTCCGGCAAGGGCGCCGGTACCGCCGAAACGGTGCTGCACGGTCTCCGTCCAGACACCCACCTCGGGGTCGTCTGCGGACATCGCGGCGAGTGCCATACGTAGGTCACCGGGAGGAATCACGCCGAGTTCGGCGCGCAGCCGACCCGACGATCCGCCGTCGTCGGCGACAGTGACGACGGCGGTGACTCGATCCGTGAGCCGGCGTACGGCGCGCAGCGTCGCGAACAGGCCGTGCCCCCCGCCGAGCGCCGTGATCGCCGGACCCGTCGGAGACTCTCCGAGATAGGTGCTCACTCGCGCCCCAGATCACGGTGCACGACATGCACGTCGAGTCCGGGTTCACCGGTCAGCCGACCCGCCAGGGCTTCGGTCATGGCGACGCTGCGGTGCTTACCACCGGTACAGCCCACGGCGATCGTCATGTAGCGCTTGCCCTCCCGCCGGTAGCCGGCCGTCGTCAGTTCGAGCATCCGCTGATAGCTGTCGAGGAATTCCGGCGCGCTCTCATGGGCCAGTACGTAGTCGCGCACCGCCGCATCGCGGCCGGTCTGCGGACGCAATTCGGGAACCCAGTGGGGGTTGGGGAGAAAGCGCACGTCGCACACGAGGTCGGAGTCCATCGGCAGACCGTACTTGAAACCGAACGATTCGACGGTCACCTGGATGGTGTCGGACGTCGCATCTCCGAAAGCAGTTTCGATCTTGCGGCGCAGTTCCGGGCCGGTGAGCGCGGAGGTGTCGACCACGAGATCGGCCGCACCCTTCACCGGTGCGAGCTGTTCGCGCTCGGCTGCGATCCCGTCGATGAGGGTGCGGTCGGCGGTGTCGGCCTGTAGCGGGTGACTGCGGCGGACCTGCTCGAATCGTCGGACGAGCACGGCGTCGGAGGCCTCGAGGAACAGTACGCGGGTCTGGACGGGCCGTGCAGCCAGTTCGTTGACGACCTGTCCGAGATCGCCGGTGAACAATCGGCTACGCACATCCATGACGATGGCAAGGCGTTCGAGCGGCGGATCGGCGCGCACGGCCAGATCGATCATCGAGATGACCAACTGCGGCGGGAGGTTGTCGGCGACGAACCACCCGAGGTCTTCGAGTGCGGTGGCCGCGGTACTCATCCCGGCTCCGGACAATCCGGTGATGATGATCACCTCGGCCCGGCGAGTGGCACCGTCTCGCCTCGTTTCGCTGCTGCCTCGACCCTCAACCGTCATTGCTGCGACTCCGCTCGTACTTCCGACACGCCGACCGTGTCATCATCGCCCACCGGCGTGTCCCCTGCATCCGGGACGGATTCCGAAGTCGGGTCGGGTGCAGATGCCGACGGGTCGTTCGCCGCCTCGCCGCGGAGTGCGTCGCGTACGGTCCGCGCGGTTGCGCGGCCGATGCCCGGCACCGCCGTGATCTCTTCGACGGTGGCCTCGCGCAGTTTCGCGACCGAGCCGAAATGCGTCACGAGCGCCTTGCGGCGGGTGTTGCCCAGACCCCGGATCCCGTCGAGCGCTGACGCCGTCATCCGCTGCGAGCGTTTGCTGCGGTGGAAGGCGATGGCGAACCGGTGCGCCTCGTCGCGTACTCGCTGCAGCAGGTACAGCGATTCGCTCGCCCTCGGCAGAATTACCGGGTCGTCCTCGCCGGGCACCCACACTTCCTCGAGGCGCTTGGCGAGACCGATCACGGCGACATCGGTGATACCGAGGTCGTCGAGGACCTCGGTGGCCGCCGCCACCTGCGGCGCACCACCGTCCACCACATACAGGTTCGGTGGGTACGCGAAGCGACGCGGCCTGCCGGTGGCCGGATCGAGCGCAGCTTCCGGGGCGGCATCGCCGCCGTCGGAGCCATCGGCACCGAGCGCGGTGTGCGCAGCGTCGCGGTTGTGCCGCAGGAACCGGCGACGGGTGACCTCGGCAATCGAACCGACATCATCGGATCGTCCGTCCCCGGCAGCCTCCTTGATCGCATAGCGCCGATAGTCGGATTTGCGGGGCAGTCCGTCTTCGAACACGACCAGTGACGCGACCACATCCGTGCCCTGCACGTGACTGATGTCGACGCACTCGATGCGCAGGGGCGCCGAGTCCAGGTCTAGAGCTTCCTGGATACCCTGCAACGCCGCCGAGCGTGCGGTGAAATCCCCCGCCCGCCGCAGCTTGTGCTGGGTCAACGCCTCCCCGGCGTTGCGCAGCACCGTTTCGGCCAGCGCCTTCTTGTCGCCGCGCTGCGGCACGCGCAGTCTTACCGGTCCGCCGCGGAGTCCCGACAGCCACCTGCTCATTTCGTCCGGATCCGGGGGTAGCACCGGCACGAGTACCTCGCGCGGCACCACGCTTGCGGCGCGGTCGCCGTCCGAAGCGGTGGTGAGTGCGACTTCCTCCCCGTAGAACTGGGTGAGGAATTGTTCGACGAGCAGCGACAGCTCTTCGTCGCGGTCGGCGTCGTCGGATTCGGCCGGTCGTGTGTCGCGGTCGGCGGGACGGTCGATGACGTCGCCGGACTTCTCGACGACCCAGCCTCGTTGACCGCGGACGCGGCCGCCGCGCACGTGGAATACCTGGACAGCGACCTCGAGCTCGTCCCCCGCGAACGCGACGAGATCAGCGTCCGTGCCGTCGCCGAGTACCACCGCTTGTTTCTCGAGTGCCTTGCGAAGCGCGCCGAGATCGTCGCGCAAGCGAGCCGCGAGCTCGAAGTCGAGTTCCTCGGATGCGGCGTGCATGCGTGCCTCGACATCGCGGACGAGTCGGTCGGTGCGACCGGCGAGGAAGTCGCAGAAATCGTCGACGATCCGGCGGTGGTCGTCGACGTCGACGCGACCGATGCAGGGGGCCGAGCACTTGTCGATGTAACCGAGCAGGCACGGCCGTCCGATCTGCTCGTGTCGTTTGAAGACACCGGCCGAGCAGGTTCGGGCCGGGAACACCCGCAGCAGTAGGTCGAGGGTTTCCCGGATGGCCCACGCGTGGGAGTAGGGGCCGAAGTAGCGCACGCCCTTGCGCCGGGGACCGCGGTAGACGAACAGGCGCGGGAACCTCTCCCCCACGCTGACGGCGAGCATCGGATACGTCTTGTCGTCGCGATAGCGCACATTGAAGCGCGGATCGAATTCCTTGATCCAGTTGTACTCGAGTTGCAGCGCCTCGACTTCGGTGCGGACCACCGTCCACTCGACGCTGCCGGCAGTGGTGACCATCTGCCGAGTACGTGGGTGCAGAGAAGAGACGTCGGCGAAATACGAGTTCAGTCGTGAACGCAAGCTCTTGGCTTTGCCGACGTAGACGACCCGGCCGTGCGGGTCGCGGAATTTGTACACCCCCGGCTCCGTGGGGATGGTGCCGGGGGCGGGGCGGTATGTCGAGGGGTCGGGCACGCCGTCCAGACTAGTCGGCTGTTCCGACACCCCGGCCGTAGCGTGCTTCGATCTCGCGGAAGCGTTCCAGGGCGTCGACAGCATGCGCACCGTCGCGGGCCTGCACCGCGACCACGGCCAGATACTCGTCGTCGGGAAGCTCGAGGTGCGCCCAGGGCGCGTCATGCGGGAACGAGATGCCGCGCACCTGACTCCACTCGAAGTGCTTCTCCTGGAACATGTTCCGAAGTGCCACCCCGCTCGCACCGGCGCGCAGTCGCGGTCGGGCGAAGAGCAGGACCCCCGCCGCGACCACGAACCCGATCATGACCATCGCGATCTGGTCGGCGACGCGCAGGTGCACACCGGTGTCGCCGCCCGACCGCAGGACGAGGGCAGCGCCGATGTGCGCGACCACCAGGAGTCCGGCAACAACCTGCGCCGCCACGGTCATCTTGCGAGCGCGGACGTCGAGTTCCCACACGGTCTCGGTTGCTGCAGTCACGGCGTTACTCCCCGGAGCCGACGTAAGGTGACGGCGGCGTCGAGTGCGGCGGCACACGCCTGACCGCCCTTGTCCTCGACCGAACCCGGCAGCCCAGCGCGGTCGAGTGCCTGTTGCTCGGTATCGGTGGTGAGCACACCGTTGCCCACCGGCGTCCCCTCGTCGAGTGCGATACGCGTCAACCCGTAGGTCACGGCGTCGCACACGTACTCGAAGTGCGGGGTTCCGCCACGGATCACGACACCCAACGCAACCACGGCATCGTGAGTGCGGGCGAGTTGCTGCGCGACCACGGGCAGTTCGATCGCGCCGGCAACCCGCTCGACGGTGATGTCGGCGATCCCGGCATCCTCGGCGACGCGCCGTGCCCCGGCGATGAGCGCATCGGAAAGTGCGGTGTGCCACCGTCCCGCCACGATCGCCAGACGCAACCCGGCGCCCTCGGCGAGTTGCAGGTCGGGCAGCCCTTCACCGCTCATCAGGCGTCCCCGGCGTCGTAGTCGTCGAGTCCGATCAGGTCGTGTCCCATCCGATCGCGTTTGGTGCGTAGGTAGGTGAGGTTCTCTGCGTTGGCGCGCAGCGGCATCGCAACACGCTCGGTGATCTGCAGACCGTACCCGTCCAACCCGACCCGCTTGGCCGGATTGTTGGTGAGCAGCCGCATCGACGAGACGCCGAGATCGACGAGGATCTGCGCGCCGATGCCGTAGTCGCGAGCGTCGGCGGGCAACCCGAGTTCCAGGTTCGCGTCGACGGTGTCGGACCCGGCATCCTGCAGCTGGTACGCCTGCAGCTTGTGCATCAGGCCGATACCGCGCCCCTCGTGACCCCGCATGTAGAGGACGACTCCGCGCCCCTCCGCCGCCACCATCTCGAGTGCCGCGTCGAGTTGCGGGCCGCAATCGCACCGCAGCGATCCGAACACGTCACCGGTCAGGCATTCGGAGTGCACGCGCACGAGCACGTCCGCACCGTCACCGTCGGCTCCGGCGAGATCGCCGCGGACGAGCGCGACGTGTTCGACCTCGTCGTAGATGCTCTGGTAGCCGACCGCGGTGAACTCACCGTGCCGGGTGGGGATCCGCGCTTCGGCTATCCGCACGACGTGCTTCTCATGCTTACGGCGCCACGCGATGAGATCCGCGATGGAGATCAGCGCGAGGTCGTGCTCATCGGCGAACACCCGCAGCTCATCGGTGCGGGCCATATGGCCCTCGTCCTTCTGCGAGACGATCTCGCAGATCACACCGGCCGGCCGCAGATCAGCCATGCGAGCGAGATCGACCGCGGCTTCGGTGTGGCCGGGACGACGCAGCACCCCGCCTTCCTTCGCGCGCAGTGGCACCACGTGACCGGGACGAGTGAAGTCCAGCACGGTCGAATCGGGATCGGCGAGCAGCCGCATCGTGGTGGCGCGGTCGGACGCCGAGATGCCGGTGCCGATACCTTCCTTCGCGTCGACCGTGACGGTGTATGCCGTGCCGTGCTTGTCCTGATTCGTGGAGTACATCGGCGGGAGTCCGAGTCGGTCGCAGTCGTCACCGTCGAGCGGCACGCACAGGTACCCGGAGGTGTAGCGCACCATGAACGCTACCAACTCGGGAGTGGCCTTCTCGGCGGCGAAAATGAGGTCTCCCTCGTTCTCACGGTCTTCGTCGTCGACCACGACGACCGCTTTACCGGCGGCGATGTCGGCGACCGCGCGCTCGATGGTGTCCAACCTCGTCACTGCCCTGACTCCACATCTTCTAGTCGGACGACTCGTGCTCCGCGTCCACTGTCCTGTTCCACAGTACGACCTCTCACCCTGCGTTCTGCAGCCGCTCCACGTACTTCGCGATCACATCGACCTCGAGGTTCACGGTGGTACCTGCCTCAGCGCCTCCGAGTGTGGTCAGCGACAACGTCGTCGGAATCAGCGATATCTCGAACCATTCGTCGCCGGGTTCGCCGCCGAGCGCCGATACCGTCAGCGACACACCGTCGACGGTGATCGACCCCTTCTCCACCACGTACCGGGCGATGGCTGCAGGCAACGAGATCCGAACCACGGTCCAGTTCTCGGACGGCGTGCGGGAGACGACGGAACCGGTGCCGTCGACGTGCCCCTGCACGATGTGGCCACCGAGGCGGCTGTTCACCGCTGCGGCGCGTTCGAGGTTGACACGGCTGCCCGCGGTCAGATTCTCGAGGCTCGAGCGGTTGAGCGTCTCTTGCATCACGTCCGCGGTGAACGACTCGTGATCGACCACATCGACGACGGTCAGGCACACCCCGTTCACCGCGATCGAGTCGCCGTGCTTGGCGTCGGTGGTCACCACAGGTCCACGGACAGTGAACCGCGCGGCGTCCGCGAGATCGTCGCGTGCCACGATTTCACCTAGTTCTTCGACGATGCCGGTGAACATGTTCGGCTCCTTCACTCCCGGTCCGGGACCGGGCTCATCAGTCCCGATCCGGGACCAGGCTCATCAGTCCCGATCCGGGACCAGGGTCATCAGGACATCAGCGCCGACGGTTTCGACGCGCTCCCGACGAAACCGTAGCGCCTCGGTGATCGTGGTGACGCCCGCGTCCTGCACAGCGGCAGTCCCGTCCCCGAGCACGACCGGCGCGATATACGCCTGGATTCGGTCGACGCGACCCGCCGCAAGGAATGCCCCGGCAAGCCGGGGGCCACCCTCGATGAGCACATCGGGGTGATCAGTGAGCGCCGTCAGCACCTCGTCGATGTCGTGTGTGCGCAGAACCAGAGTCGGTGCGCTGTCGTCGAGCACCCGCGCACCGGTGGGGATGTCGCTGAACCCGACGACCACGCGCAGAGGCTGATGCGGTGCAAGATCACCATCGGGCAGGCGCGCGGTCAACCACGGGTCGTCGGCGAGGACGGTGCCGGTACCCACCACAATCGCGTCCAGCCGACTACGTTCGTCGTGTACCCGCGTGCGGGAGTCCGGGCCGGAGATCCACTGGCTGGTGCCGTCGGCGGCCGCGCTGCGCCCGTCGAGTCCCGCCGCGTACTTCCAGGTCACGTGCGCCCGGCCCGTGCGCTGCCGATGCAGCCACGCCCGGAGGGTACCGTGCGCCACCGCGTCGGCGCCGAGACCTTCGTGGACCGTGATTCCGGAGGCACGCAAGATGTCCGCACCGCCTCCGGCAACCGGGTTCGGATCGGGGATCGCGTAGTGGACGGTCGCGATGCCGGCGTCGATCAGGGCCCGGGTGCACGGCCCGGTGCGACCGGTGTGGTTGCAGGGTTCGAGGGTGACGACAGCCGTGCCGTCGCGCGCGCGGTCCCCGGCCGCCGCAAGTGCGCGCACCTCGGCGTGGGGCCCGCCGGGTGGTGCGGTGGCCCCGACCCCGGCGATACGACCGTCCGCGTCGAGAATGGCGGCGCCCACCGGTGGGTTGGGGCTCGTCGTCCCGCGAACTGCTTCTGCGGCGTCGAGCGCGAACTGCAGCGCTTCGGCGAGTTCCGGTGCGGTCACGGCGCGAGAGTCAGGTGCGCGGAGGCCACCCCCGCCTGCGCGCGTAGCTTGCGCACCGCGTCGCCCGGATCCGCCGCACCGTAGACCGCAGAGCCGGCGACGAAGCAATCGACGCCGGCTTCGGCTGCGGCCTCGATGGTGTCGGCGTTGATGCCCCCGTCGATCTCGACGAGCAGGCGCAGCTCGCCGGAGTCCACCAGCCGCCGCACCGCGCGGGCCTTGCCGAGCACGTCAGGGATGAACGACTGGCCCCCGAATCCCGGTTCGACACTCATCACGAGAAGGGTGTCGAACTCCTTCAGGATCTCGAGGTACGGCTCGATGGGGGTGCCGGGCTTGACGGACAGCCCCGCCTTGCCGCCTGCCGCCCGGATGTCCCGCGCGACGGCGACAGGGTCGTCGGTGGCCTCGGCGTGGAAGGTGACGTTGTGTGCACCGGCCTCCGCGTACGGCGGCGCCCACCTGCCCGGATCCTCGATCATCAGGTGGCAGTCGAGGGGAATGTCGGTTGCCTTCAGCAGCGACTGCACGATCGGCAGGCCGAGGGTCAGATTCGGCACGAAATGCGCGTCCATGACATCGACGTGCAACCAATCGGCGCCGGCAACGGCGTGCGCTTCATCGGCCAAACGCGCGAAGTCTGCGGACAGGATGGAGGGAGCAATCATCGGGTGGGCCACGTCGGGCAAGTCTAGTGCGCACGGCGACCTCCGCGTCGGCGCGCCCACCGCACCGAATCAGGGTCTTTCTCCTCTGTCGCGGATACCGGACGGATGGTTTCCTCGAGTATGCTCATGGCACCGTGCCCGCAACCACGGAGAGTCCCCGAACTCGACGAAGTGCCCGGGTCCGTATCCACGCGCTGTCGCGGTCACGGTCACTGAAACGCCGCAGGGGGTCGTTCCGGTGACCGCAACCGCGATGCCGCGGCGTCCGGATGATGCCGAGTCAGGCGGGCACTCCCCCGAACAGCGCCTCGTGCGACTCGATCACGGCTGTTCGCCCGACCACGCGGGTGCCGTGTGCGTCCGTCGCACGGATCGGGCTCGCGCGTGAGATGCCCCACCTTCTCCAGTCGGGCAACGACGCCGGCGACCGCACCCTGTTCCTCGACTGACCGCGCGTCGACTTCCGGAACTTTCCTCCGCTTGCACGAGTTTCCGTGGGTCGTCGAGCCACGGAAGGCCGTGCAACTGGAGGAAGGCTCGGTCGTTCAGGCCAGCGGCGCCGTCGACATCACCGACTGCGGACGAGCGCATCGAAGCGGTCGATGTCCTCGCGACGGCAGACGTGGCTACCTGCCGTGAGCAGGGCTGCGGAACCACAAGCGATCCCCAGCGCCAACGCGCCTCGCAACGGCCGGTCCTGCAGTAATCCCACGACGAGTCCGGCGACCATGCTGTCACCGGCCCCGACCGCACTGCGCACCTCCACGTCGAGAGCCGGCACCTGCACGGCGTCCTCGGCGGTGACCATGATGGCCCCGTCGGCACCGAGCGATACCACCACGACCTCCGCGACACCGCGTTCGACGAGTTCGCGGGCGGCGGCGATCCGGTCGTGCGACGTGGGAAGGTCGTGACCGACCCATTCGCACAGTTCACCCAACGACGGTTTGACGAGAAACACCCCCGACTCGATGCTCGCGAGTGCATCGCCCGACGAATCGAGGACGAACCGAGCCCCGGCTATGCGCGCGGCCGCTGCAATCCGGCGTACGAAGGTGCCCGGCACACCGGGCGGGAAGCTTCCGCTGGCGACGACATATTTCGCGTCCTTCGCCGCCTCGGTCAGAGCAGCAAGGCACTGTTGCTGCTCTTCGACAGTCAACTCGGGGCCGGGAGTGACGAACCGGTATTCGAGACCACTCGCACGATCGATCGCCGTGAAGCATTCCCGGGTGTCATCGGCAATGGGCACGATGTGTTCTTCGACATCGTCGTCGTCGAGCAACCCGCTCATCTGCTCGCCGCGAGCGCCCCCCGCCGGATACACCGCTGCGGCCGACGCACCGAGCACGCGCGCGACCTTCGCGACGTTCACCCCGCCTCCTCCCGCGTCGTAGAAGGGCTCGTCACACCGAAGTTTGCGGGTGGGAATCACCTGGTCGGTGAAGGTGGTGACATCGAGGGCCGGGTTCATGGTCAGTGTGACGATGTCGGGCATATGCGAACCCTATTGGCCGAGGGGCTCGCACGTCGACTCGAAGGGCCGGTGAATCGGCAGTTCACGGAGCGGGTTTCCACCGTCGATGAAGAGCCGAGCGTGTGGGTGTGTTGCCGCCGCGATGCGTTCGATGGCTACTCGGCCTGCTCGGGGATGTCGGCCGTCGAGTGCGCCGACACGGATCGCGAAGACGAGGTCGAACGGCTCGTCATCACCAGCCAGGGCGAAGTCCTCGACGGCCACGTGGCGTGCGCTCAGGCGGCCTGCATCGATCTGGCCGGTCGAGAGCGCCGTCAGCTGTTCGATCGCGGTGGCGGACCTGTCGATCGCGAGGATGTGGCCCGTGGTCAGTTCATCGGCGATCGCGCGTGCCGCGGCACCGGGACCGCAGCCGATCTCGAGCACGCGCAGGTGGGGTCGGATCGGTAGGGCTGCCACGATTTCGGCGAGGCGTGGTGAGAGTCGGGTGGTCACTGCTCGAGTCTTGTTGCTCGGGCGGTCCAGTTCAACACGATGCCGCCATCACCGGCCGCTCGGACGGGCGGGTCTCGAAGTGCGCTGGCCCC
The DNA here is from genome assembly GCF_055230935.1 of Rhodococcus ruitaii. Lineage (NCBI taxonomy): Bacteria > Bacillati > Actinomycetota > Actinomycetes > Mycobacteriales > Nocardiaceae > Rhodococcus > Rhodococcus ruitaii. The sequence goes on from NZ_JBUYWC010000006.1 coordinate 63,886, forward strand.
GATTGTCGAGGGCGATCGCGACGAGGGCGCCGAGGATGCCCCACAGTGGCATCAGGATCGCCACCGCATCCCCGACCGGGCTTGCCGCGAGGAGGTCCGCGGCGATGATCCCCGCCAGCAGGCCACCGACCACCCCGAGTGCTCCGACACCGACCCTGCGCACGGGGTGGTCAAATCCGGTGGGACACGTCGCGGCCGGTCCGGGAGCGCCTGATGACATAGGCCACACATCCTGCGCCGAGTCCCCACAGTGCATTCACCGCGAGCATGGGGACGATCGCGATCGGGTGGGCGAGCGGGCCGTCGCCACTCGCATGCGAGTGGCGCCACGATCACCGGCGCCGTCGAAGACGGTATCCTTCGGATCACCGTGCGCGACAACGGTGTCGGCGCTCCTGGAAGCCACCGCGAAGGATACGGTCTCGCGGGGATGGCCGAACGGGTACACCTTCTGGGTGGCCGGCTCACCACAGGTACTGCACCCGGCGGCGGGTTCATTGTCGCTGCTGCCCTTCCCGTGACGCTGACGACATGATCCGTGTCGCACTGGTCGATGATCAGGAGGTGGTGCGTGCAGGTGTGCGGATGCTCGCCGAGCGAGACGGTGACATCGAGATCGTCGCCGAGGCCGAGGACGGGCAGTCCGCACTCAGCGCTGTGCATCGCCACCGACCGGACGTCGTCCTCATGGAGGTCCGAATGCCTGACATCGACGGGATCACAGCGACCGAACGGATCGTCGGCGACCCGTCGCTGGTCGGTGTTCGCGTGATCGTTCTGACCACATTCGACGAGGACGAGAACGTGTTGGGCGCCATCCGGGCGGGCGCAGCCGGCTACCTGCTCAAGGACGTCGATCCCGCCGACCTCCGCGCCGCAATCCGGACGGTCGCGGCCGGAAACTCGTTGCTGTCTCCGAGTATTGCCACGAAGGTGATGGGTTTCCTCGCGACACAGTCGGACCACCGGGTGAAACCGGAACTGCTCGACTCGCTCACCGAGCGGGAACGCGATGTCCTGGCCTGAGTGGGTATCGGCGAATCGAACGGCGAAATCGGCGCGAGCCTGCACATCAGCCCCGCGACCGCACGCACTTATGTGAGCCGACTGCTGTCGAAACTCGGAGCCCGCGATCGCTCCCAGCTCGTGGTGATCGGATACGAGTCGGGCCTGGTCGTACCCGGGCTCGATCCTGGCCGGCGTCCGACACCACCCGCCTGAGGTGCCGCTACCGGAATGTGCGCTAGTGCTCCACCCTTCAGGGTGGAGGTGAAGGCGCACGCGGGACGGTCCTGCTGCTCGATGTACTGCCGCAACACCGACAGTGGTGCGCCGCCGACCGACCCGGCGAAGTACGACCCCGACCAGAGTCTCTGGGCTCGCCAGTAGTGCCGGACCAGCTCGGGGAACTCCTGCCGCATCCGGCGCGACGACACGCCTGTGAGGCTGTTCACCAGCGTCGGCAGGGCGACCTTCGGCGGGAAGTTCACGAGCAGGTGGACGTGGTTGCTTTCGCCGTTGAACTCGACCAGTTCGACCTCGAAGTCGGCGCACACCGCCCGCATGATCTCCTCCATCCGTTCGAGGTGCTCGTCGGTGAACACGCGATGCCGGTACTGGGTGACGAAAACCAAGTGTGCGTGGACGACAGTGCGGTGTCTGCCGGTGCGAATGTCGTCGTACTCTGTCGTAGGCCAATGCCACACTGTGGGGGTGCAGTTGCGATACCAGTACCGCCTGACCCCCACGCCGGGGCAGCAGTCGGCTCTGGCACGCGCATTCGGCTGCGCCCGGGTCGTGTTCAACGATGCGATCGCCGCCCGCGAACACGCCCGACGCGATAGCCTGCCGTACCCGACGGACGCCGAACTGTCGACAGCGCTCACGGCGGTGAAGAACACACCGGATCGGGCATGGCTGACCGAGGTGTCGTCCGTGGTGTTGCAGCAGGCCCTCGCCGATGCTTTCGCCGCCTACCGCAACTTCTTCGCGTCCCGCTCGGGGAAACGGACAGGCCCGACAGTGGGGGCTCCGAGGTTCCGGTCCCGCCGCGACAACACGCAGGCGATTCGGTTCACCCGCAACGCCCGGTTCGCGGTCACCGAGGGTGGGAAACTGCGGCTCCCGAAGATCGGGGACATCCCGGTCTGCTGGTCCCGCGACCTGCCGTCGGAGCCGTCGTCGGTGACGGTCATCATGGACGCGGCGGGACGATACTTCGCGTCGTTCGTGGTGGCGGTCGACGACGAACCGATGCCGGAGTTGGACACCGAAGTCGGTATCGACCTCGGCCTGACGACGTTCGCGGTGATGTCCAACGGGAAGATCATCGAGTCCCCGAAGTTCCTGCGCCGCGCCGAGCGCAAGCTCCGCAAGGCGCAGCAGAATCTTTCCCGCAAGGACAAGGGCAGCAACAACCGGGCCAAGGCGCGCATCCGCGTCGCCAAAGCCCACGCCAAGGTCGCCGACGCCAGACGCGACTTCGCGCACAAACAATCCACGAGGTTGATCCGCGAGAACCAAGCGATCTACGTCGAGGACTTGTGCGTGAACGGTTTGGCCCGCACCCGCCTGGCGAAATCCGTGCACGACGCCGGGTGGGGACAGTTCGTGGGCCTGGTCGAGTACAAAGCCGCCCGGTACGGGCGGACCGTGATCAAGGTGGACCGGTGGTTCCCGTCGTCGCAGACCTGCTCGGATTGCGGCAGGGTCGACGGGAAGAAACCACTGTCGGTCCGGGAATGGACCTGCCCGTGCGGGGCGGTCCACGACCGCGATCTCAACGCTGCCAAGAATATCCTCGCCGCCGGACGGGCGGAGAGGCGAAACGCCTGCGGAGAGACGGTGAGCCTCCCCGCGTGAGTGGGGAGCACGACTCTGTGAAACAGGAACCCACCGAGAGTGCCGGTATGGGTGCTGGTCGGAATCCTCGGCCTTCAGGCCGTGGAGGACGTCAATCCTCCGGCTTGCGCAGTGCCGCCATGAACATGGCATCGGTGCCGTGCCGGTGCGGCCACAGCTGCACGCCCGGTCCGTCACCGAGCCGTGGCACCCCGGGCACGAGCTTGCGCGTGTCGAGTTCGTCGACGCCGTGACGGCGCACCGCGTCGGCCACGACGGCGACGGTTTCCGAGACGTGCGGAGAGCACGTCGAATACAGCACGACCCCGCCCGGACGCAGCAATCCGATCGCGGATGCGAGGAGCTGTTTCTGCAGGCGCACCAGATCGGCGACGTCGCCGGGTCGACGGCGCCACCGTGCCTCGGGTCGGCGGCGCAACGCACCGAGACCGGTGCAGGGCGCGTCGACGAGGATGCGGTCGTAGCCGGGTTCGAGACCTGGTTCGCGTCCGTCGGCGACGTGCACCGTGACCGGCAGACCGCGAGTGGTCTTGCGCACCAGGTCGGCGCGGTGTTCGACCGGTTCGACGGCGTCGACGGTGAATCCGTCGAGGTCGGCGAGCGCTCCGAGCAACGCGGCCTTGCCACCCGGTCCGGCGCACAGGTCGAGCCAGCGTCCAGCGTCGTCGCCGGTGAGCGGCGCGAGGGTCAACGCCCGGCCGACGAGCTGGCTGCCCTCGTCCTGCACGGCGGCCATGCCGTCGCGGACGGGTTCGAGCCTGCCCGGATCGCCGTGCTCGAGGTGTACCGCGTACGGCGACCACGGGCCTTGTTCACCGCCGGTGACGAGGGCGAGTTCCTCCGCCGTGATGATTCCTGGACGGGCGACGAGGTGCACGATCGGGCGGGCGTCATCGGCGGCGAGCACCTCGGCGAGCTCACCGGCATCCTCGCCGAGCGCGTGTGCGAAGGCCTGCGTGATCCACACTGGATGCGCGTAGCGGAACGCGAGGTGCCCGACCGGGTCCCGATCTGCATCCGGAGCGAGCCGCTCGATCCACTGTTCCTCGCTCTTCTCCCCCACCCGACGCAACACCGCGTTGACGAATCCTGCTCGCCCCTGGCCGAACTCGGTGCGGACCAGATCCACGCTGGTCGCGACGGCGGCGTGATGCGCAACGCGGGTGCGGAGCAGCTGATAGGTGCCCAGGCGCAGCACGTCGAGCAACGCGCCATCGATTGCGTCGACCGGGCGCTGCGCCGCCGATTCGATGACGGCGTCGAGTAGGCCCTGCGCGCGGGCAGCGCCGTAGGTCAGTTCGGTGGCGAGCGCGGCGTCGCGGGAATCGAGCTTTCGCTCGCGCAGCAGGGCAGGCAACACCAGATTGGCGTAGGCGTCTCGCTCACGGACCGCGCGCAGCACGTCCCGGGCCGCAGTGCGTGCCGCGTCCACCGCAGACTGAGAAGGCCTCCGAGCCTGACGCGGTTTCGCGTTGCGATCACCGGTCCCCTTGCCGGGGCGCCGTGCGGGCCTGCGGGATTCGGTCACTGTGCACGCACCTTGTCGTCGAGGCGGGCGCCGCGCGCCCAATCTTCCGCGGCCATCGCCTTCTTGCCGGGCGGCTGGACGGTGCCGACCCGGATTGCGGTGGTCGCCGTCCCGATCAGCAGGCCGTCCTTGCGGGAGAGGATCTCCCCGGGTTCGAGAGTTGTGTCCGTCACCGTGACGGGCCCGAGTTTCACGCGCACGTCGCCGATCATCGTCCACGCGCCGGGTGCGGGGGTCACCGCACGGATGTGCCTGTCCACGACATGCGCCGGATGCGTCCACGTGACCCGGGCAGCATCGACTGTGATCTTCGGGGCCAGTGAGACTCCGTCGGCGGGTTGGGGTGCGGGGCTGAGGATGCCGTCGGCGATACCGTCCAGGGTCGATTCGAGGAGGACCGCTCCGGCGTCGGAGAGGCGGTCGAGGAGGTCACCGGCCGTATCCGTGGGACGGATCGTTTCGGTGACCACACCAAAGACAGGGCCGGTGTCGAGGCTTGGTTCGAGAAGAAAAGTGCTCGCTCCGGTGATCTCGTCTCCCGCCTCGAGAGCAGCCTGCACAGGCGCGGCGCCGCGCCACGCAGGGAGTAGTGAGAAGTGCAGGTTGACCCATCCGTGGGAGGGGATGTCGAGGACGTCCTGCGGGATCAACGCTCCGTAGGCGACTACTGGGCAGCAGTCCGGTGCCAGCTCGGTCAACCGGGCGATGAAGTCCTGGTCGCGCGGGGAACGGGGTGTGAGCACCTCGATGCCGTGATCGTCGGCGAGCTGCCCGACGGCCGACCGCACTATCTTGCGGCCGCGACCGGCGGTGGTGTCGGGGCGGGTCACCACGGCGACGACGTCGTGCCGGGCGGACTCGATCAGCCGGCGCAGCGATGGGACGGCGGGTTCGGGTGTGCCCGCAAACACGACGCGCATGTCAGCGCACCACCGGCACGACGCGATGTGTTGCGGTGGGGATGGGTCCGGCCGGACGTGTCACGAATGCTGCTCCCGAATCTCGACGACGATGATTCACACAGTCTAAGGAATCGATCGGTGGCAGATCGGAGGCAGCCGATCGGTCGGTTCAGAAGTTGCTCTGGATGATCATCTCGGGGATGCCGGTGCCCAGCGCCACGGGAACGCACTCGCCGAGACCGTAACGGTCCGGATCGAGGGCGTGCCGCATCAGGGACAGGGCGAACGGGTCGTAGACCATGTTGAAATGCCCCGTCAGGTTCTGTGGACACAGGTCCTGAATCACGTAGTTCACGGCGTCACCACTGCGCAGTGCGACGTTGCCTGCGGGTTGGATCACCTCGTCTACATTCGTGCCGATCGTCGTGTAATGCACCCCGGGCACCGTGTCGGTGGGGGTGTTGACCTCGGCAAGCAGTTCCGAACCCTCGAGTTGCTGGACGAGCGCTTCGGAAAACGCCTCCTGCGCGATCGTCAGCGCACCGGGTATCAGAGCCGCAGCGGCGCCGAGTCCGTAGAAAGTCCCTCCGTAACTCGGGGACGCGACACCGACCCAACGGTCGACGACGTCGGCACCGCCCAAATTCTTGATGTAGTAGCGGGCGACGGTGGCACCCTGCGAATAGCCGAGCAGGTCGACCTCGTCGGCGCCGGTCGCCGCGCGAACGGTGTCGACGAATTCGCCGAGCTGGGCTGCACTGACGCGGATGTCTCCGGTGCCGTACTGCTCGTCGCCTACGGCGAGGCCGTAGTCCAGGGCGAACACGCACCAGCCGGACTCCGCGAGCAGTGGTGCGAGAGCAGCGAAATCGGAGTAACTGTTCGAGTCGGTGCCATGGGCGAGGATCACAGGCACGGGGTGGTCGGCCGACGGCACGCACGTGAAGTCGTTGACGCCCGTCGGCGCGACACCTCGGTGATTCTCGGCATATTCGGCTGCCTCCGCATGCGTGTGAGCCTGCGGGCCGGGTGCGGTAGGGACGAATGAGGTGGAGCCGCCCGCAGGTTGCGCACCCGCGGGACCCACGACGAGCGCGACAGCGCAGAGCGCGCCGATCACCGCGCCGACCATTCGATGTGCCTGCACCGCGTCCTCTTTCCACGTACCCAACCCACATACCCAACCCTGACCAATTGTGACCTTCCACAGCACGATTGTCTTGTCGGCATGAGAAGACACACAACCAGATGTCGGCCACCGGCCGCGAACCGTTAGCATGTCGGGGTGGCAACGACCGGGGTGATCACCGTCAGTGCAGTCGTGTTGCGTAACGCGGAGGGGTCGTCGGTGCTGACGGTGCGCAAGCGCGGAACAGACCGGTTCATGTTTCCCGGCGGCAAGCCCGAACCGGGCGAGACGGCCGCCGAGACACTGATCCGTGAGCTCGACGAAGAGCTCGGCGTGAGGCTCGACCCCGGCTCCCTCCGCCGGCTCGGAGTGTTCCGGGCCGCAGCCGCAAACGAAACCGGTTTCGACGTCGAAGCCACAGTGTTCGAACATCCGACGGTGCCGATCGGGGGGCCGGCAGCCGAGATCGACGAGGTGCGCTGGCTCGACCTCGGTCTCGACGTCATCACGGACGACATCGCGCCGCTGACCGCACAGCTGCTTCCCGCGCTGCGGGCCGCACCGATCGAGCGCTGAACTTCGCCGTCAGCCGATCTTCGGCGGGTCCATCTGAACGCGTAGCGGCCCGTTCGCGCGGCGTGCGGTACGTGTCGCCTGCGCCTGCCTCAACGCCGAGCCGAGTTCGCGCCCTCGGTTACGGGCGACTCGGATGAGCATTCGGTGCACCTCGTCGGGCTCAGGATCGTCGGCGTTGAACGGCAGCCGCTGACCGGGCGGAAGGGGCACCGGCCCCAGCACCTCCGCGCCGTCGGGGAGGTGTGTGGCGTCGATCAGCTCGGCTACCGCGGACGCTCCCCCATCGACCGCGGCCATGTGCACAGCAGGCGGAAAACCGACCTCCGCGCGCTCCGCGACCTCGTTGCGTGCGTGTCCGACCGGATCCCAGCGCACCAGCGCCTGCACGGTCGGGATCCCCGAATCCGCGACCACGACGACCTGACCACCGTCCGAGAACGGCCGCACCAGCGCCGAGGCGCTGAGCCACCGGCGCATCGTCTCCTCGGTGGCGCGCAGATCGGCACGGCCGAGCAGCGCCCATCCGTCCAGCAGCAGAGCGGCACCGTATCCGCCGGGGGCGACAGGCTCTGCGCCGACGGTGGATACAACCAGTGCCGCTCCCGCGGGTGCAACGGCTTTCACGTCTGTTCCTCCGGAGACCACCACCTGCACACCGGGGAACGCACGACCCAGTTCCTCCGCGGTGCGTCCTGCCCCGACCACGACTGCGCGCAACGACCGGGCGCCGCACGCGTGGCACCGGTGAGTGGCGTCGGCGATACCGCACCAGCGACAAGCTGGCACCGCCGCGCCGTCCGGTCCGCCCGCCGACGGCAGGGCAAGTGGCCCGTTGCAATGTCGGCACCGTGCGGGCGCCCGACACTTTCCGCAGGCCAGGGCGGGGACATAACCGCGACGCGGTACCTGTACCAGCACACCGTGACCGGCGCTGAGCGCAGAACGGGCCGCCGCAAAGGCGATCGCCGGGAGCCGGGCCGCTCGGGCCGCGGGATCACGCGCCAACGCCTGGTCGCTGTCGGCGAGCGCAGTGACCTTCGGTGCCCACGCGCGCAGCACCTCGCGGGAGGGCACCAGATCGTGTGCCCACCCGGCTTCGACGAGCGCCTGGGTCTCGGCGGTGCGGGCGTGCCCTGCGATGACCACCGAGGCGCTGGTGGCATGAGCGCGCAACGCCGCGACCTCCCGCGTGTGCGGATAAGGCGAGCGCGGCTCGCAGTGCAAGTCGTCGCCGTCGTCCCAGATGACGAGCAGACCGATACGCGGTGTGGGCGCGAACACCGCGGCACGGGTTCCGACGACGATACGGGCCGAACCACGCAACGCGGCGAGCCAGCGTCGATAACGTTCTGCGGGGCCGAGCCCAGCGGCGAGACCGACGACCTGACCTGCACCGGACACGTCGTCACACGCGGCAAGAACCCGGTCGAGGTCGCGCTGATCCGGGACGACGAGGACCGCGGCGCGGTCGGTGGATGCCACAATGGCGGCGAGTTCGGCGAGCCGGCGTGGCCAGTCGTCCCCGGGCAACGCCTGCCATGCCGCGCGGACAGCGCGACCGGCACCCAGGGCTTCGAGGAAGTTCTCGCCGTGCCGGTAACGCGCCCACGCGCTGTGCTCGAGCTCGGGCGGCGGCGGGGTCTCGGTGACGCGGAGAGCTTCGGCTTCGACGCGGGCGTGCCGCGGCGGGACAGCGAGCCGCAACACGTCGGCGCGGGTGCCGGCGTAACGGGTGGCGACCTCGTCGGCGAGTTCGACGATCTCCTCGGTGAGGACTACCTCGCCGGATACCACGCGGTCGAGCCAGCCCAGTTTGCCGGGATGATCACTTGTGGCGACACGGGACAGCAGGAATCCGTCGACGAGACGACCCGCGAACCGCACACGGACGCGGACGCCCGGTCGGGCGTCCGCGTCGAGGTCGTGCGGGATCAGGTAGTCGAATTCGCGGTCGAGGTGAGGCAGCGGAAGCAGCGGAAGTACCCGCGCGACCGGGTCTGACTCCGCGGCGCGCCGCGGTTCGGCCACCACGACCCGTTGCCGGGTTACAGACCGGCGGCCGCGCGGAGCTTCTCCGCGCGATCGGTGCTCTCCCACGGCAGGGAGATGTCGGTGCGGCCGAAGTGTCCATACGCTGCGGTCTGCGCGTAGATCGGGCGCAGCAGGTCGAGATCACGGATGATCGCGCCGGGACGCAGATCGAATACCTCGCCGATGGCCTGCTGGATCTGCGCGGGATCGGCCTTCTCGGTGCCGAAGGTCTCCACGAACAGTCCTACCGGAGCTGCCTTACCGATGGCGTAAGCGACCTGCACCTCGATGCGATCGGCCAATCCGGCTGCGACGACGTTCTTCGCGACCCACCGCATGGCATATGCGGCCGAGCGGTCGACTTTCGACGGGTCCTTGCCGGAGAACGCACCCCCGCCGTGGCGGGCCATGCCGCCGTAGGTGTCGACGATGATCTTGCGACCGGTCAGGCCGGCGTCGCCCATGGGGCCGCCGAGGACGAACGATCCCGACGGGTTGACCAGCAATCGGATCTCGGAGGTGTCGAGCTGCGCGAGGTTCGGATCGGCCAGGACGGCATCGACAACGTGGGTGCGCAGGTCGGGGGCAAGCAGGTTGTTCAGGTCGATGTCCGCGGCGTGCTGTGTGGAGATCACGATGGTGTCGAGACGGACCGGGGTGTCGCCGTCGTACTCGATGGTCACCTGGGTCTTGCCATCGGGTCGGAGGTACGGCAGCACACCGGTCTTGCGAACCTCCGTGAGCCGGCGAGAGAGCCGGTGCGACAGAGAGATCGGCAGCGGCATCAGTTCCGGGGTATCCGAGCAGGCGTAGCCGAACATCAAGCCCTGATCACCAGCACCCTGGAGGGCAACCTCGTCGTCGGTCAGTGTGCCGGTGCGGGCCTCATGGGAGACGTCGACGCCGCCGGCGATCTCCGGCGACTGCGCACCGATCGCGACGTTGACGCCGCACGAGTTGCCGTCGAAGCCCTTGGAGGACGAGTCGTAGCCGATCTCGAGGACGCGGTCGCGCACGATCTTGGGGATGTCCGCGTAGGCAGAGGTGGTGACCTCACCGACAACGTGGACCTGCCCAGTGGTGACGAGGGTTTCCACCGCCACGCGCGAGCGGGGATCCTCGGTGAGCAGCGCGTCGAGGACGGAGTCGCTGATCGCGTCACAGATCTTGTCCGGGTGTCCTTCTGTCACGGACTCACTGGTGAAAAGCCGACTGCCGGTCTTGCTCACAGAACTCCCTCTCGACTGTTGGATGTAGCGCTGAACCGTACCTGGTGGAGCGCGAACGCTGCTGATCGGACCACATCCGACCACGTGCCGACGCTACTGCTCCCGGAGCGTCGGCGCGAGTGCTGAAAATCACTCGAGTAAAAACTGCGAGCGGAACTCGATCAACTCGACCCGGGCAGCAAGGGGCGCAGTGCATCGAGTACGCGACTGGCCATCAGCGCCTTGGATCCATGCGCGAGCGCCGTCTCCGAGCCGTCTGCCGCAAGCAACCATCCGTCATTGTGGTCGACTTCGAAGGCCTTACCGTCGCCGACCGCGTTGACCACGAGCAAGTCGCATCCTTTGCGGGCGAGTTTCGCGCGAGCGTAGGTGAGGACGTCGCCGTGCTCGTCTCCCGTTTCGGCGGCGAAGCCGACGATGACCGTCTCGGCCGAGAGCGTGCCGTCGTTGCGAGACCGCACCAGGCCTGCCAGGATGTCGTCGTTCTTGGTCAATGCAATCGAGTCCGGCTCCCCCGCCCCCTTCTTGATCTTGCTGCTGGCGAAGGACACCGGGCGGAAATCGGCGACCGCAGCAGACATGATGACGGCATCGGCACCGACGGCGCACTTGGCGACGGCATCGCCCATCTGCTGCGCGGTCTGGACCCGCACCACGTCGACAGCGGCGGGATCCTCGAGTCCGGCAACCGCTCCGGCGACCAGGGTGACGTCGGCGCCGCGCTGCGTGGCGAGGCGCGCGAGCGCGTAGCCCTGCTTACCGGAGCTGCGGTTACCGAGGAAGCGGACGGGGTCGAGCGGCTCACGGGTACCGCCGGCCGAGATCACCAGGCGGCGACCGGTGAGATCGCGGGGAAGCGCATCGGCACGCTCGAGCAACAGCGATGCGAGCGCGAAGATCTCATCCGGTTCGGGCAGACGCCCGGCTCCCGTATCCTTGCCGGTCAAGCGTCCCGACGCCGGCTCGACGACGACGCTGCCACGGCGCCGCAAGGTGGCAACATTCTCGACCGTTGCGGGGTGTTCCCACATCTCGGTATGCATCGCGGGCACGAACATCACCGGGCACCGCGCGGTGAGCAGTGTCGCGGTCAGCAGATCGTCGGCCCGTCCGGTCGCGGCACGCGCCATCAGGTCGGCGGTCGCGGGAGCGATCACGACCAGATCGGCCTCTTGGCCGAGTCGCACGTGCGGCACCTGCGTCACGTCGGTGAACACATCGGTGTGCACAGGGTTCCCGGAAAGCGCTTCGAAGGTGGCCCGCCCGACGAACTCCAGCGCAGAGTCGGTCGGAACCACACGCACCTGGTGTCCGGACTCGGTGAGCGCGCGGATCAGCGCGCAGGATTTGTAGGCAGCGATGCCACCGGCAACCCCGACGACGACGCGACGACGCCCGGAGTCCGGGGCGCCGTCGACAGCCGGAGCGTTCACTCGCCTTCGGTGTGCTCGAGCAGATCCGAATGGATCTCGCGCATCGCGATCGACAGCGGCTTCTCCTGCAGGCCCGGCTCGACCAACGGCCCGACATACTCGAGGATGCCGTCGCCGAGCTGGTTGTAGTAGTCGTTGATCTGGCGGGCGCGCTTGGCCGCGTAGATCACCAGCGCGTACTTCGAGGATGCGCGCTCGAGCAGCTCGTCGATCGGCGGGTTGGTGATACCCAGCGGGGTGTCGTAGGCCGGGAGGGCATTGCCCGCCCGGTCGATCGCGGATGCCTGAATGCTGCTCACTCGGTGTTCTCCTGAGTATCGGCGGAAATGAAAACTGTGACGGACACGTGCCCGAACCGTCCCCGACCGACGGGTCGGTCGCGAACCTCGGCTAGGCGGCGTGGGGTCCAACCAACAAGGATACCAACTCTGCGCAAGCGCGGTCGACATCATCGTTCACGATCACGGTGTCGAACTCGTCCTTCGCGGCGAGTTCGGTGCGCGCGGTATCGAGCCGGCGGGCCACGACCTCCTCGGATTCGGTGCCGCGACCGGTCAGGCGTTCGACGAGCACCTCCCAGCTGGGTGGTGCAAGGAACGCGAGCGTGGCCTCCGGCATCGCGGCACGGACAGCGCGGGCTCCCGCGAGGTCGACCTCGACGAGGACGGGGCGGCCTGCGTCGAGCGCCTCGGCGACGGGTGCGGCCGGGGTCCCCGAGCGTTGCAGTCCACCGTGGATCTCCGCCCATTCGAGCAGATCACCGTTGTCGATCATGCGATCGAAGGTATCCCGGGTGACGAAGTAGTAATCGTGCCCGTCGACCTCGCCGGGCCGCGGATCGCGGGTCGTCGCCGACACGCTGAACAGCAGATCCGGCACGAGGGTGCGCAGGAGCCGGACGACAGTCGACTTCCCGACGGCGGAGGGGCCGGCCAGAACGACCAGCCGGCCCCTTCGCGTCTCGGGTGCGCTGTCCGACACAGGTTGTGCGTCAGCTACCACGGTGCTCAGGCTTCGAAATCGAACCTGGCAAGCAGTGCCTTGCGCTGGCGATCGCCGAGTCCGCGCAGACGGCGGGTCGGAGCGATCTCCAGTTCGGTCATGATCTCCTGCGCCTTGACCTTGCCGACCTTCGGCAGTGCCTCGAGCAGGGCAGACACCTTCATCTTGCCGAGGATCTCGTCGTTCTCGGCATCGGCGAGCACCTGCTTGAGGTCGGTGCCGCCACGCTTCAGGCGCTCCTTGAGCTCTGCCCGGGCACGACGGGCAGCAGCCGCCTTCTCCAGAGCAGCGGCGCGCTGCTCGTCAGTCAGCTGGGGAAGGGCCACGATTCCTCCGTCTCATCGTTGGAAAACAGTCTTCGACCGCTGTAACCAGCGGCGATAGCGACCGTACTCACGCGCGCCGACGATTGCGAACCCGACCCCCGCCGTTCCACTCGAAAATCCGTGCGGTATTGCAGCCGGATCCCGCGGCTCGGAACCCGCAGGTCGACGCACCGCCGGAACGAACTCCGCTTCCTTCTTCGTCGAAAAACCCCAGGTGAGAGGCGCATATGGTCACAATGGTCACGTTCGGGTGGCACGTGCACCCCCGCGCCGCCCGTCGAGCACGACACCCTCGACGGGCGGAAAGAAAAAAGTCTGTGCCCTGCGCGTGTCGCGCAGGGCACAGACCTGGGAAAAGGGCGTACACCGTGCATGTTCGGACCGCGGCCGGCCCTGGCGTTCACGCCTGGAGGAAGGCGAACCCGTCGACCGTGCGAGCCACCGCGTCGCGCAACGACGCGACGGAGGGCCCCGCGCGCAACACTTGACGCGAGACGGTCGGCACGACCGACCGGAGCGCCTCGCCCGCGAGACGGCGCACGTCGGCGGCGGTACCACCCTGCGCCCCCACTCCGGGCATCAGGATCGGCCCGTGCAGCGCGCTCAGATCCGGCGCGTCGGTGAGGGTGGATCCGATCACCACGCCCACCGACCCGAGGGTCTCGGCGCCGGCATTGCGTCCGGCCGCCTCGTCGACCATCACCTGCGCGACGGTGCGACCGTCCTCCACCCGCGCCCGCTGAACCTGAGCACCTTCCGGGTTGGAGGTGGCCGCGAGCACGAATACCCCGCGCCGGGTCTCTGAAGCAAGCTCCAGGGCCGGAGTGAGCGCGCCGAATCCGAGGTAGGGCGACACGGTGACGGAGTCGGAGCGCAGTGCAGAGCCGTCGGAGAGCCAGGTGCGGGCGTAGGCGTCCATCGTCGACCCGATGTCGCCGCGCTTGGCGTCGGCGAGCACCAGCGTGCCCGACTCCCGCAGCGCGCCGATCGTCCGCTCGAGAACGGCGATACCCGCCGATCCGAACGCCTCGAAGAACGCCACCTGCGGCTTGACCAGGGCAACACCGTCGAAGGCGTCGACGCACCGCGCACTGAACTCCTCGAGACCGGCGGCATCGACCTTCAGTCCCCACGCGCTGAGCAACTGCGGGTGCGGGTCGATGCCCACGCACAACGGCCCGCGACCGGCCATGGCCGATACGAGCCGCTCTCCGAACGGCGCCGGTGCGGCAGACCCGGTCGCTGGTGTGCGCTCGGGCCCGCTGGCGTGCTCGTTCACTGCGCGGCGCTGTCGCGCAGCCGTGCCTGCAGCCGCTGTATCGACGAGACCCCGATGTCGCCGCGCAGGGCGGCCTCGATGCCCTGGATCGCAGCGGATGCACCCTGCACGGTCGTGACGCACGGGATGTTCGCCGCGACCGCGGCGCTGCGGATCTCGTATCCGTCGACGCGAGGACCGGAGTTGCCCCACGGGGTGTTGATCACCATATCGACATCACCGGCACGGATCCGGTCGACGACATCCAGCGCACCTTCCGGCCGGTCTTCACCCGACACCTTGTACACCTGCTCGCACGGAATACCGTTGCGGCGCAGCACTTCTGCAGTACCGACGGTAGCCATCACGTGGAAACCGAGATCAGCGAGCCGCTTGACCGGGAAGATCATCGACCGCTTGTCCTTGTTGGCGAGCGAGACGAACACCACACCCGAGGTCGGCAGCGGGCCGTAGGCGCCGGCCTGACTCTTGGCGAACGCCGTCCCGAAGTCCTCATCGATACCCATCACTTCACCCGTCGATTTCATCTCGGGGCTGAGCAGGGTGTCGACGCCGGTGCCGTCGGCGCGACGGAACCGGTTGAACGGCAGCACCGCTTCCTTCACCGCGACCGGGGTGTCGAGTCGGGTATCACTGCCGTCACCCGTTGCGGGCAGGATCCCCGAGACACGCAATTCTGCGATGGTCTCGCCGAGCATCACCCGGGCGCATGCCTTGGCGAGCTGCACCGCGGTGGCCTTCGACACGAACGGCACCGTGCGGCTCGCCCGGGGGTTCGCCTCGAGGACGTACAGGATGTCATCCTTGAGGGCGTACTGGACGTTGAGCAACCCCTTGACGCCGATGCCCTTCGCCAGCGCTTCCGTGGAACGGCGGACGTTCTCGACATCGGCTCGGCCGAGGGTGATCGGAGGCAGGGCACACGCCGAGTCGCCGGAGTGGATCCCGGCCTCCTCGATGTGCTCCATGATGCCACCGATGTACACGTCGGTTCCGTCGCACAGCGCGTCGACGTCGATCTCGATCGCGTCGTCGAGGAACCTGTCGACCAGCACGGGACGATCGTCGGAGATCTCGGTGGCGTTCTCGATGTACGTGGCGAGAGCCTTCTCGTCGTAGACGATCTCCATACCCCGGCCGCCGAGCACGTACGACGGGCGTACCAGAACCGGGTAACCGATGCCGGCGGCGATCTCACGTGCACCGTCGAACGTGGTGGCGGTGCCGTACTTCGCGGCCGGCAGATCCGCGTCGTCCAGCACACGGCCGAACTCGCCGCGATCCTCCGCGAGGTCGATGGCCTCGGGACTGGTGCCGACGATGGGGACACCCGCATCCTTCAGACGCCGCGCCAGCCCCAGCGGCGTCTGCCCGCCGAGTTGCACGATGACACCCTCGACCGTGCCGGATTCGCATTCGGCGCGATACACCTCGAGTACGTCCTCGAACGTGAGCGGCTCGAAGTACAGCCGATCGGCCGTGTCGTAGTCGGTGGACACGGTTTCCGGGTTGCAGTTGACCATGACGGTCTCGTACCCGGCCTCCGACAGGGTCAACGCCGCATGGACACACGAGTAGTCGAATTCGATGCCCTGCCCGATGCGGTTGGGGCCCGAGCCGAGGATGAGGACCTTCGGCTTGTCCGGCTGCGGTGCGACCTCGGTCTCGGCCGCGGGATCGAGTTCATAGGTCGAGTAGTGGTACGGGGTCTTCGCCTCGAATTCGGCGGCACAGGTATCGACCGTCTTGTAGACCGGGTGGATACCGAGCTCCCTCCGCAGGGCCCGCACATCGTCCTCAGACCCGAACTGTGCGGGACGCAAGGCCGCGATCTGCCGGTCGGAGAAGCCGTGATGCTTGGCGTACCGCAGTTCGGTGGCACCGAACTGCTCGGCCGAGCGTACGTCCTCCGCCAGCTCCGTGATCTGCTGGAACTGGTCGAGGAACCACGGGTCGATCTGGGTCGCGTCGAACAGCTGCTCGACGGTCGCACCCAGGTCGAGGGCGCGTGCGATCTGATAGAACCGCACGTCGGTGGGGGTCGTGATCGCCTCGAGCAACTCGTCGAGGGTGCCGTCCACCTCGGGACCTGTCCAGAATCCGGCACGTTTGGTTTCGAGCGAGCGCAGGACCTTGCCGAAGGCCTCGGTGAAATTGCGTCCGATCGACATGGCCTCCCCCACCGACTTCATGGTGGTGGTGAGGGTGCCATCGGCTCCCGGGAATTTCTCGAACGCGAACCGCGGGGCCTTGACCACCACATAGTCGAGCGTCGGCTCGAAGCAGGCCGGGGTTTCCTTGGTGATGTCGTTGACGATCTCGTCGAGCGTGTAGCCGATGGCGAGCTTGGCCGCCATCTTCGCGATCGGATAGCCGGTGGCCTTCGAGGCGAGCGCCGAGGACCGCGAGACACGCGGATTCATCTCGATGACGACGAGACGCCCATCACGCGGATCCATCGCGAACTGGATGTTGCACCCGCCGGTGTCGACGCCGACCTCGCGCAGAATCGCAATCGACAGATCACGCATCGCCTGGTACTCGCGGTCGGTCAGCGTCATGGCCGGGGCAACAGTGATCGAGTCGCCGGTGTGCACACCGACCGGATCGATGTTCTCGATCGAGCAGACGATCACGACGTTGTCGCGGCCGTCGCGCATCAACTCGAGTTCGTATTCCTTCCATCCGAGGATGGACTCCTCGATCAGGACATTCGCAGTGGGCGAGGCCGCGAGGCCGCCACCGGCAATACGTTCGAGGTCGGCCTCGTCGTACGCCATGCCGGAGCCGAGACCGCCCATCGTGAACGACGGGCGAACCACGACGGGATAGCCGAGTTCGGCGACGGTCGCATGAACCTCGTCCATCGTGTAGCAGACCGCGGAGCGTGCGGATTCGCCGCCACACTTGGCGACGATGTCCTTGAACTTCTGGCGGTCCTCGCCGCGCTGGATGGCGTCGAAGTCGGCGCCGATGAGTTCGACGTCGTACTTGTCGAGGAGCCCTTGCTCGGACAGTGCGACCGCGGTGTTGAGTGCGGTCTGTCCGCCGAGCGTCGCCAGTACCGCGTCGATGGGGGTGCCGTTCGCCGCCTCGGTCGCGAAGACCTTCTCGACGAATTCGGCGGTGATCGGCTCGATGTAGGTGGAGTCGGCGAACTCCGGATCGGTCATGATCGTGGCGGGGTTCGAGTTCACGAGCGAGACACGCAGGCCTTCCTCGCGCAGCACCCGGCACGCTTGGGTGCCGGAATAGTCGAACTCGCAGGCCTGGCCGATGACGATCGGGCCGGATCCGATGACCAGGACGTGGGAGAGATCGGTACGGCGTGGCATCAGTTCTTCTCTCCCTCGAGCATGCGGGTGAAACGGTCGAACAAGTAGGCGGCGTCGTGCGGTCCGGCCGCGGCTTCCGGGTGGTACTGCACCGAGAACGCGGATCCGTTGGCAAGCTTGACACCCTCGACGGCGCCGTCGTTCGCGCACGTGTGGCTGATCACCGCACGACCGAACGGGGTGTCGAACTCCTGGCCCGCCTCACCTTCGAGAGCGAACCCGTGGTTCTGCGCAGTGATGGCGATGCGACCGGTCTCATGCTCGACGACCGGGATGTTGATACCGCGGTGACCGAACTTCATCTTGTAGGTGTTCAGCCCCAGCGCACGGCCGAGGATCTGATTGCCGAAGCAGATACCGAACAGCGGAAGCCCCGCACCGAGCACCTCTTTCGTCAGGTGGACCGCGCCGTCTGCGGTGGCCGGGTCGCCGGGTCCGTTGGACAGGAAAACACCGTCTGCCTTCAGATCCCGGATGTCGCGCAGGGTTGCAGTGGACGGAAGCACGTGCACGCGGATGCCGCGCTGCGCGAACATGCGCGGGGTGTTGGTCTTGATACCGAGGTCGATCGCGGCGACGGTGAACCGCGCCGCACCCCCGGTGGGTTCGACGACGTATCCGGTGCTGGTACTCACCTGGCCGGCCAAGTCGGCTCCGAGCATCGACGGCTGGCTCGTGACGCGGTCGAGAAGGGTGTCGATGTCGAGATCGTCACCCACCCACGCGAGTGCGTCGCCGGAGAACACACCGGCGCGCATCGAACCGCGGGTGCGTAGGTGTCGCACCAGCGCACGGGTATCGATGCCTGCGAGCCCGACGATGTTCTGCCGCGCGAGTTCGTCCTGCAGAGATCCGGTGGCACGCCAGCTCGAGGTGCGGCGGGCCGGATCGCGAACCACGAATCCGGCCACCCAGATCTTCGATTCGGACGCCTCGCCGGTCGGGCCGACCGATTCGTTGTCCTCCTGGTTCCATCCGGTGTTGCCGATCTGCGGCGCGGTGGCCACGACGATCTGACGGTGGTAGCTGGGATCGGTCAGAGTTTCCTGGTAGCCGGTCATGCCGGTGCTGAACACGGCCTCACCGAGGGTCTGCCCGACAGCGCCGAAAGGGGTGCCGCGGAAGACGCGCCCGTCCTCGAGGACCAACACCGCGATACCACCGCCGAATGTTCTGCCGCTCATGCGTTGTCTCCGTTCTGTTCGACCTCACCAGAGCCGGCCGCAGGGGCTGAATTCTCGCGTGTCGTGATTGTCGTGATCGTCATCGTCGTTGTGATCGTCACTGTCCTATGATTTTTCGTCTTCTTCGCCGGTCCAAGCCGGGTACACCGACTTGTCGTCGCCGCGGAATCCGGTGTCGATCTCGGTACCCGACGGCAACTCCCACCGGATCACCAGGACACCGTCCTTGGACATCACCTTCCCGGCGAGTCCCCGTTCGGTCCGGATCGCACGGATCGAGTCCTGCGGAATCCAGATGGGCGTCTCACCGGTACGGCTCAACACGATGCCCTTGGTGTGACGGCTCAGCTCCGATTCTGCGCGGTGCCCGAGATCACCGACGGCGATGCGATCCTGCCAGCTCGGTGCCAGCGTGCTGCCCACGTACAGGCCGGTGCTCGGGGCGATGAGTTCGTCGCCGATGTCGTCGGGCAACACGGGCAGTTCACCGACGACATCGGCCTGTCGCCGGGCGCGTCCGCGCCAGCCCTTCCACATGAGCAGGACCAGGACCACCCACAGGGCGACGAAGGCCGAGGTCATCAGGATGCGGTCCATCAGAGTGCCCACTCCCCGCCGTGGCCGGGGAACACCGTGCCGTCGCGGGCGGTGATCCGTCCGCGCAGTGCGGTGGCCGTGACCTTTCCCGGCATGGTCATCGCGTCGTACGGAGTGTTGCGTGAGATGCTCGCCAGATCCGGCCCGCTCACCGTCCACTCCGCGTCGGGGTCGACGAGTACCACGTTGGCGGGTTCACCAACAGCCAGCGGCCGGCCCTGGTCGTCGAGCCCGACGATCTGTGCGGGACGCTCGCTCATCACCTTCGCGACACCGCGCCAGTCGAGCAGACCGGGGCGCACCATCGTCTCGATCACGATCGACAGAGCTGTTTCGAGCCCCAGCATGCCCGGGCGTGCCTGCGCGAACTCGCAACACTTGTCCTGCTCGGCGTGCGGGGCATGGTCGGTGGCCACACAGTCGATGATGCCCGCGGCCAGGCCACGGCGAAGCGCTTCGACATCGGAGCGTTCCCGCAGCGGCGGGTTGACCTTGTTCACGGCGTCATACGTCTCGAGTCGAGTGTCGTCGAGCAGCAGGTGGTGCGGAGTGACCTCGGCGCTGATCGGGATACCCTGCCCGCGAGCCCATTCGACGAGTGCGACCGTTCCGGCAGTGGAGGCGTGGCAGATGTGCACGCGCGCCCCGGCGTCGCGGGCGAGCAGCGCGTCGCGCGCAACGATCGATTCCTCCGCGGCACGCGGCCAGCCTGCCAGACCGAGTCGTGCGGCGGTGGGTCCTTCGTGCGCGACCGCGCCGACCGTCAGTCGCGGCTCTTCCGCGTGCTGCGCGATGAGCACCCCGAGGGAACTGGAGTATTCGAGCGCACGCCGCATGACGAGGGGGTCGTGGACACATTTGCCGTCGTCCGAGAACATCTTGACCTGGCCGACGCCCGCGGCCATGGTGCCCATCTCGGCGAGCTGCTTGCCTTCGAGTCCCACGGTCACGGCACCGACGGGGTGCACGTCGACGAGGCCGCATTCCTGGCCGCGGCGCCACACGTGGTCGGTGACGACCACCGAGTCGGCGACCGGGTCGGTGTTGGCCATCGCGAACACAGCCGTGTAGCCACCCAAGGCAGCCGCAGCCGAGCCCGTCTCGATCGTCTCAGTATCCTCGCGGCCCGGTTCACGCAGGTGGGTGTGCAGATCCACGAATCCGGGCAGGAGGATCTGCCCGGTTCCGTCGACGATGGTCGCGTCGGCGCGGGCGTCGACAGCGGTACCGATCGCGAGGATCTGTTCGTCGCCGAGCAGGACGTCGACCGGATCTCCTTCGCCGTAGAGCCGGACGTTGCGGATGAGCACCTGCGGCGTCACCGATGTGTCTCCTGTTCCTGAGGGTGTGGTCACGACAGGTCTCCCTCCGTGCCGACGAGCAACCGGAAGAGCACGGCCATCCGGACGTGCACACCGTTGGTGACCTGCTGCAGGACGGCGGACTGCGGTGCATCGGCGACCGGGAATCCGATCTCCATTCCACGCAGCATCGGACCGGGGTGCAGTACCACGGCGTGCTCGGGCAGCATCGCGGCGCGGCGGGCGCTGAGGCCGTAACGGATCGAGTATTCCCGTGCGGACGGGAAGAACCCGCCGTTCATGCGTTCAGCCTGCACACGCAGCATCATCACCGCGTCGAGCGCCGGCAGTTCGGCGTCGAGCGAATCCGCGACGGTCACCGGCCACGTGTCGACCCCTACGGGCAGCAACGTGCGGGGAGCGACGAGCACGACCTCGGCGCCGAGCATGCTCAGCAGCAACGCGTTCGACCGGGCGACCCGACTGTGCAGGACGTCGCCGACGATCGCAATCCGACGGCCCTCGACCGAGCCGAGCCGCTGACGGATCGTCAGGACGTCGAGCAACGCCTGGGTAGGGTGTTCGTGGGTGCCGTCACCGGCGTTGACGACCGCGGGGCCGGAACCCGATTCGTTGGTCCACTCCGCGATGCGGTGCGCGGCACCGGATGCAGGGTGACGGACGATCAGGGCGTCTGCGCCGGCGGCGTGCAGGGTCAGGGCGGTATCACGCAGCGACTCCCCCTTCGCCACCGACGAACTCGACGCGGCCACGTTGATCACGTCCGCGCTCATCCATTTCCCCGCGACTTCGAAAGAGACTCGGG
Source organism: Rhodococcus ruitaii (assembly GCF_055230935.1). Lineage (NCBI taxonomy): Bacteria > Bacillati > Actinomycetota > Actinomycetes > Mycobacteriales > Nocardiaceae > Rhodococcus > Rhodococcus ruitaii. The sequence goes on from NZ_JBUYWC010000006.1 coordinate 85,426, forward strand.
TACGGGTGGAGTTCTCGAAGAACACCGTCATGACGGTGCGGCCACGCAACGTGGGCAACTTGCGCACCTCACGGCCGAGCAGTGCTTGCTCGAAGCGTTCGGCGTCGTCGAGAAGCTCGTTCGCGGAGTCCCGGGTCAGGTCCGCGATGGAGAGCAGGTGCTTCACGAGGTCTTGCCTCCCGAGATTTCCACGGCGTCGCGGCCGTCCTGTTCGTCGAGCAGGACCCGAACGTCCTCCGTGCGGGCAGTCGGCACGTTCTTGCCGACATAGTCTGCGCGCAGCGGTAATTCGCGATGCCCGCGGTCGACGAGCACGGCCAGCTGGACGGCATCGGGCCGGCCGAGGTCGCGCAGCGCATCGAGAGCGGCGCGCACCGAGCGACCGGAGAAGAGCACGTCGTCGACGAGGACGACGAGAGTGTGGTCGACGCCGCCTTCGGGCACCGAGGTGCGTTCGAGGGGACGATGCGGCTTGGTGCGCAGGTCGTCGCGGTAGAGGGTGATATCGAGTGATCCCACGGGGACGCGAACACCGGAGAATTCTTCGATACGGTCGGCGAGGCGGTGCGCCAGCGTGATGCCGCGGGTGGGAATCCCGAGCAGGACGACGCGGGGCGCGCGGTCGTCGGACGCATCCAGTGCGGTCTTCTCGATGATCTGATGCGCGATTCGCGCGATGGTCCGGCCGACATCGGCAGCGGACAGCAGTTCGCGGGCCGGTGGGGCCACGTCGGGTGTCGACTCGGGTGAAGCTGTGGACCTGTCCTCGGACATGGCCATCCAGCGACCTCCTTCTCCGCCTCACTGGACGGGTCGTTAAAGGATGCCTGACGGTCATTGACCCTATCAGCGGGCAGACCGCGCTCGGCCCGGTTCGCAGGTGAAGCTCAACACAGCCACCGCCGAAACATCACCGTCGACATCGAGGACAACGCATCGAGCGGGCCCACCCGGCGAACCTGGGCAGACCCGCTCGATACGGAACAGCGAAGTGATGGCAGGTCACCGGCGGTCGGGGTCTGCCGACTCCGCGTCGGGGCCCCGCCCCTCGGCAGCCGGGCGGACCGAGGTCGCCGCGGCCGCAGCACGCACCTGGTCGGCGAGTGTCACGATCTGACCGAGCACACCGTTGACGAAGGCCGGCGAATCGTCGGTCGACAATTGCTTGGCCAGCTCGACGGCCTCGTCGACGGCCACCACGGGCGGTACGTCGGTGGTGTGGAACAGCTCCCATACCGACAGCCGCAGGATCGCGCGGTCCACGGCCGGCAGGCGATCGAGAGTCCACTCGTGCAAGTGGTCGGCGATCGTGCGATCAATCTCGTCGAGGTACTCGGCGACACCACGGATGATCGTCTGTGCGTACGGCGGTACCGGGGCGACCTGGTCGTCGCGGACAGCGAGCGCCACTCGATCGGCAGCGAGGTCGACCGGGTGGGTGTCGCGGGCTTCCGCCTCGAACAGCAGGTCGACGGCGCGCTTACGCGCCTTGTGACGGGCTCCGAGTTTCTTCTGCGTACCGGACACTCAGGAGTTCACTCGCCCCAGGTAGTTTCCGTCACGGGTATCGACCTTGAGCTTGTCGCCGGTGTTGATGAACAGCGGGACCTGGATCTCGGCGCCGGTCTCCAGGGTGGCGGGCTTGGTGCCGCCAGTGGAGCGGTCGCCCTGCAGACCGGGATCGGTGTGCTTCACAACGAGCTCGATGGTCACGGGCAGCTCGACGAACAGCGGCAGATCGTCGTGGGTGGCCACCTGGACCGGCATGTTCTCGAGCAGGAACTTCGCGGCGTCGCCGAGCAACTCGGGCGTGATCGAGATCTGGTCGAAGGTCTCGCCATCCATGAAGACGTAGTCGGTCCCATCGTTGTACAGGTACGTCATATCGCGACGGTCAACCGTGGCAGTCTCGACCTTGACACCGGCATTCCACGTCTTGTCGACAGTTTTGCCCGACGTCACATTCTTGAGTTTCGTCCGCACAAAAGCGGGGCCCTTACCCGGCTTGACGTGCTGGAACTCGATGATCTGCCAGAGCTGGCCGTCGATCTTCAGAACGAGCCCGTTCTTGAAATCACTGGTGTCAGCCACTTATTTCGCGTCTCCTAGAGTCGGGGGACCGCCCCTTATACGACGGTCAATGTCTTGGCGGTGAGCGTCAGCAGCTCCGGAGACTGCTCGCGCACCACGAGCGTGTCCTCGATCCGCACGCCTCCGCGCCCCGGGAAGTACACGCCCGGTTCGACGGTCACCGCCGCACCGGCGACAAGTGTACCGGGCGCTGCCGCGCCGATTCCGGGCGCTTCGTGGATCTCGAGGCCGACTCCGTGCCCGAGTCCGTGCAGGAACAACTCCGCGTGTCCTGCCGCGGCAATGACCGCACGGGCGGCCGCGTCCACCGCGGCGCACTCGATTCCCGGCGCGAGGGCTTCCCGTCCGGCCCGTTGAGCGCGCAGCACTACGTCGTAGACGTCGCGCTGCCAGTCGTCGGCGCGGTCGAGGACATAGGTACGGGTCATGTCGGAGTGGTACCCACCGACCTGTGCGCCGAAATCGAACTTCACGAAATCCCCGGACGTCAGAACCGCACCGGTCGGACGGTGGTGCGGCACGGCGGAATTGGCGCCGGCGGCGACAATCGTCTCGAACGAGATACCGTCGGCTCCGTGCTCGAACATGCGCCATTCGAGGTCGCGCGCGACTTCCTTCTCGGTTCGTCCGGGTCGCAGGCCGCCCGCGGCGATCAGATCGGCGAGCGCCCGATCCGCAGCACCGCACGCCCGCCGGAGCAGGCCGATCTCGTGTTCGTCCTTGATCATGCGCAACTGCTCGACGAGGCGGGGAGCGGCGGCGAAGGTTACGGCGGCGTCGAGAGTGTTCCACTGGGCGCGCTCGTCGACGGTCACGAGGTGACTTTCGAAACCCCACATCTCGCTCGATCCGCGCCCCACAGTGCCGACCAGATGCGCGGCGGATGCTCGGGCGATCTCTGCGCGGAGGTCCGGGACCTGCTCGGCCACCTGAGACAGATAGCGCCCATCTGTACAGATCAGAGTGCGCGTTTCGTCTGCGTCGTCGGCGGTCGACACGAGCAGGGCGGCGTTGGATCCGGTGAATCCGGTGAGGTATCGGATGTTGAGCAGATCGGTCACCAACACAGCGTCGAGGCCTCGTTCGGCCAGGAGTCCGCGCAGCGCCGCGCGGCGGGAAGCATGATCGGCGGACATGTCGTTCAACCTACCTCGCAGATTGATTGTGGGCCCGAACACACTTCCACACCGGCAAGCGTTACTCTCGGGTACATGAAACCCTGGTTGCTTCGCGGGCTCGGGCTCGCCGTGGTCCACGTCGTCGTGCGCGTCCTGCTCGGTGCCGCGCTGATCCAGTGGCCCCTGCAGGGGTCGGTCCTACGGTGGGCCGGGCTGGTCGTGGTCGTGCTCGCGGCGGTGGCATGGGCCGGTCTCGACGGGATCCGCGACCGTCGCGCCCACCCGGATACGAACGACGGCGACGATCTGACGATGCGGTGGCTCGCCGCCGGGGCGGTCACAGGCCTCGTCGGAGGCTTCGTGACGTGGCTGATCGACACCGTCACCGCCATTCCGGTGGGGGTGAAGTCGTTGTTCTTCGAGCTGACCTCCGGCGCAGCCTTCACCGTGCTGCTGGTGTTCCTTCCTGCGGTGGCCGCGGTCGCGGTAGGCCGATTCCTGGTGCGGCACGACAAGCCCGGCGACGACGACTGGTCCGACCACTCGAACCGACGTGAGCGCGAGTCTGCCCTGGTCGGGTCAACGGCACCGACCGCCGAGTCCGGGCCCGGGGCATGGCGCGGCGACGACGCGCCGACGGAGGTGTTCCCGGCGGTCGATCCCGACAGCCGACACCCCGAGCGCTGACTCCCACATTCCATCAGATTCCTCAAACAACCCTATCGTTCCCTATTGATCACCATCCATAGGGGAAGATAGGGTTGTTTCATGTCAGAAACCTTGTATTCGGTGGATCAGGTTGCGGAACGGCTGGGGCTCCACGTGCGCACTGTGCGCAACTACGTGCGCGACGGAAAGCTCCCAGCCGTGCGTATCGGCAAGCAGTACCGGATCACCCGAGAAGACCTCGAGGTGTTCACCGGCCGCCCCGCACCACCATCGCTCCGCGACACCAGCCCGACCGAGCGGCACAGCGAGGTGTCGAGCATCGTCGAAATCGATGCCGTCGACCCTCACACCGCCTATCGCCTCAGCACCCTGCTCACGGCATCGGTGGCTCAACGCGACGACCGCACGAAGCTGCGTCTCGACACGATCTACGACGAACAACGCGGTCGCATGAAGGTCGTCGTCCTCGGCAGCCTCGCCGACACCGCACGGCTGCTCGAATCCGTCGAGGCGGTGCTCGACTCATGAGCACCATCTATCGATCAGAGGCCGGCGGACGCCGGATCATCCAGCACTACCGCGCACAACTCGACGCGTGGCCCGTGCCCGCCGAGCACCTGCGCATCGACACCCGCGAGGGCGAGACCTTTGCTCTTGCGTGCGGTCCCACCGATGCACCCCCCGTGGTGCTGTTGCATGGTTCCGGAGCGAACTCATCGACGTGGCAAGGCGATATCGCGTCGTGGTCTCGGGATTTCCGTGTGTTCGCGGTGGACCTGGTGGGCGAACCGGGCCTGAGTGCCCGATCCCGCCCGCGCCTCGACACCGACGCGGTCACACTTTGGCTCGACGACGTCCTCGACGCACTCGGGCTGTCCAGCGCCACCCTCGTGGGAATGTCGCTCGGCGGGTGGAGCGCGCTCGACTACACCCTCCGCAGACCGGATCGGGTCGACCGCCTGGTGCTGCTGTGCCCCGGCGGGATCGGACGGCAGACCACGGGGCGTGTCGCCACAGCAGCCGCGCTGAGTCTGTTCGGGCACCGGGGTCGACGCCGGTCCGCTGCGCGGATGACCGGCCTCGCCCCGGACGATCCGATCCTCGACGAGATCACCGCCACTTTCGGGATCTTCCGGCCCCGCACCGAGCGACTCCCCGTGTTCGCCGACGCCGCGCTGGCCGGCATCGGCGTACCGGTGCTGGCAATCGTCGGCGACCGGGACCTGATGTTCGATTCCGCCGACACCGCGACACGGCTCGGACGTGCCCTGCCCACCGCCCGGGTGCATGTCCTGCCCGGAGTCGGGCATGCCCTCCTCGGCCAGACCGGCACGGTACTCGAATTCCTACGTGAACCGTAGCGGCGCTCAGTTTCCCACTCGGCCGCAGTCGGTACTGCCAGACCCCACCGAACTGACAGAACCACCGACGAAGGAAACATCATGCCCCAAATGCTCGACCTGTCGCCCGCCGCCGACCGGATGGCCGGTGTCCTCGAAGGAATCGGCGACGATCACTTGGATCGGCGCACGCCCTGCGACGGGATGCCGGTCCGGGTGCTCATCGTGCACGTGTTGGGCTTGTCGCTCGCGTTCGAGGCCGCCGCACGCAAGGACCTCGGTGATCTCACCGACAACGCTCCCGCACCCGGCGCGGTGGACCTGCCCGACGACTGGCGAACAGTGGGCCGCGACCGTCTCGAGGCGCTCCGCAGTGCGTGGCAGAATCCGGGTGCGTGGTCGGGCCCGACCCGCGCGGGCGGCCTCGACCTGCCCGGAAACATGGCCGGGCTCGTCGCGCTCGACGAACTGGTCGTGCACGGGTGGGATCTGGCCGTCGCCACTGGACGGCCGTACTCGTGCACGCCGATCGAGATCGCTGCATGTACCGCGTTCGCTGAGTCGATCACCGACGAACAGCGGGACGCCGGTGGCCTGTTCGGTCCGGTCGCTCCCCTTCCTGCCCACGCATCCGACCTCGATCGGTTGATCGCGCTCACCGGTCGCGATCCGTCGTGGGTATCTGACGGCAACTGACGAATTACAGCAGAACGGTTCCCGCGTCGGCAGTGCCCTGCCGGGCCACTTCGGAATAGGCGGCTGCCAGTAGCGACGGATCCGGCCCCTCCAGCCGACCCGGCTTCGCGAGACCGTCGAGCACGACGAATCGGAGCATTCCGGCGCGGTTCTTCTTGTCGGTCTGCATGCCCGAAAGCAGGTCGCTGAACGCATCCGACGCGTATGTGGTGGGCAGGCCCACCGATTCGAGAATCGTGCGATGCCGGTCGGCAGTGGCGTCATCGAGACGGCCCGCGAGCCTGCCCAACTCTGCGGCGAACACCAGACCGACGGACACAGCCGCACCGTGACGCCACTTGTACCGTTCGCGGCGCTCGATCGCGTGACCGAGGGTGTGGCCGTAGTTGAGGATCTCGCGCAGGCTCGACTCCAACAGATCCGCAGCCACGACTTTCGCCTTGACCTCGACCGACCGTCGGATCAGCTCGGGCAGCACGGTCCCGGACGGGTCGAGTGCAGCCTCCGGGTTCTCCTCGATCAGCTCGAGGATCACCGGATCGGCGATGAAACCCGTCTTGACGACCTCCGCCATACCCGCAATGATCTCGTTGCGCGGCACCGTCTCGAGGGTCGCGAGGTCGACGAACACTGCCGACGGCTCGTGGAAAGACCCCACCAGGTTCTTGCCGGCTTCGGTATTGATGCCCGTCTTGCCACCCACGGCCGCGTCGACCATGGCGAGTAACGTCGTCGGAATGTGGTAGACCCGCACACCGCGCATCCAGGTTGCGGCCACGAAACCCGCGAGGTCGGTGGCGGCGCCGCCACCGAGGCCGACGACCGCGTCCGAACGGGTGAGCCCGATCTTTCCGAGTACTTCCCAGCAGAAGCCGGCAACCGCAAGTTCCTTGCCGTCCTCGGCATCCGGGATCTCGATACGATGCGCGTCGATGCCCGTCTCTGCCAATGCCTCCCGCACCGCCTCCGCAGTAGCGGCAAGCGTCGGTTGATGGAAGATCGCAACGGTGCGGGTGCCCGCGAGGGTCTCGACCACATCGCCGAGCAGTCCGCGCCCGATGACAACCGGGTAGGGCTGCGCGGTCTCGACGTCGATGCGTACCGGTTCGGTCACGGTGTGCTGCTCCGATTCTCTTCGCTGATCGTACTGTTCGAGCCTTCTTGCGCCGCATCAAGTTTGGCGAGAACCTGTTGAACGACGCGACCGGGGCTGCGGCCGTCGGTGCGCACCCGGATCGTCGCTGCCCTGCGGTACAGCGGACGCCGTCGCCGCATCAGATCACGGTATTTCTGCGCCGGGTCGCCGCCGTTGAGCAGGGGCCGCGTTGTGTTCGTTCCGGTCCTGCGCAAACCCTCCGCGACGCTGATCTCGAGATAGACCACCGTACAACCGGCAAGCCGCTCACGCGTGCGTTCCGACAGGATCGCACCACCACCGAGCGACACCACCCCGGCGTGCGAAGCCAGAGCATCTGCGACGATCCCTTCCTCGATCCGGCGGAACTCCCGTTCTCCGTCCTCGACGAAGATTTCAGGAATCGTCCGCCCGGTGGTGCGCTCGATCTCCACGTCGGTGTCGAGCAACGGCACCTCGAGCGCCTGGGCGACCCGCCGTCCGATGGTGGACTTTCCGGCTCCAGGTGGCCCGATCAGAACTGCGCGCGGCGTCATGATGTCACCGCGGCGGACGCGCCGCGATCCCCTTCAGATAACGGTCGACGTTGCTCGCCGTCTCGGCCAGTGAGTCGCCACCGAACTTCTCGAGAGCCGCCTGTGCGACGACGAGAGCAACCATCGCCTCGGCCACCACACCCGCTGCGGGCACCGCACACACATCGGAGCGCTGGTGGATCGCGACGGCCTCTTCGCCGGTGCTCATGTCGATGGTGGACAGAGCGCGCGGCACCGTCGAGATCGGCTTCATCGCCGCGCGCACGCGCAGCGCCTCGCCGTTGGTCATTCCGCCTTCCAGACCACCGGCGCGGTTGGTCGACCGGAGTATCCCGTCCTGTCCCGGCACCATCTCGTCGTGGGCGACGCTACCGCGCCGACGCGCGGTATCGAAACCGTCACCGACCTCGACGCCTTTGATCGCTTGGATACCCATCAGTGCGGCGGCGAGGCGGGAATCGAGGCGCTCTGCACCGCTGACGAACGAACCGAGTCCTACCGGCAGGCCGTGCACCACCACCTCGACGACACCACCGAGGGTGTCACCGTCGCGTTTGGCGGCTTCGATCTCGTCGATCATCGACTCTTGCGCAGTTTTGTCGAAAGCGCGCACCGGGCTCGCATCGATCGCGTCGAGGTCGGCAGCCGACGGCTCCGGGCCCACGTACGGGTCGGAAGCTCCGATGGAGATGACGTGCGAGACGATCTCGGCGCCGAACACCTGGCGCAGGAAGTTGCGGGCCACGGTTCCGGCGGCGACGCGGGCCGCGGTCTCGCGCGCGCTCGCGCGTTCGAGCACCGGGCGGGCATCGTCGAATCCGTACTTGAGCATGCCCGAGTAGTCGGCGTGGCCGGGCCGCGGGCGAGTAAGCGGGGCGTTGCGCGCCTGCCCGGCGAGCAGTTCGGGGTCGACCGGGTCGGCAGCCATGATGGTTTCCCACTTGGGCCATTCGGTGTTGCCGATCTCGACGGCGACCGGGCCACCGAGTGTGAGTCCGTGCCGGACACCTCCGATGATGGTGACCTTGTCGGCCTCGAACTTCATGCGCGCGCCTCGTCCGTACCCGAGACGACGCCGCGCGAGCTGCTCCGCGATGTCGTTCGACGTCACCTCGACGCCGGCAACCATGCCCTCGAGCATCGCAACGAGGGCGGGACCATGAGATTCTCCGGCAGTTATCCAGCGCAGCACGCATCCATCCTTCCATGGTCACCGGGCAGGTTGTGACGGGCCCTGGTCAACCGGCGGAGAACACCGCCAGCACCGTCGCGACACACATCGACGGACCGTGCGGCACCACGGTCGACGTGGGCGACCGCTCACGCGACGAAGCTCGCTCGAGGCGCCGTCGCAGGAGGACGAGCGACCCGACGGCGGCGGTCAGCAGCGGCGGGAGCAGCAGCGCGATCATCCAGGCATGCGCGCCGGCGATACCTGAGGCGCCGCCCAGTCCGATCGCGAGTTTGACGTCGCCTGCACCCAGCGACCGCGGGGCGAGCAGATGCGCGGTGAGCATCACCGTGGTCAGCAGCACAGCCCCGACAGTGACTGCGCGGCCGTGTCCTGCACAGATCCCGATCGTCACGACCATCAGTCCCCCACCGAAGGTGAGCATGTTGGGAAGCCGTTGCACCATCACGTCGACCCCACTGCAGCACACGCACCACCACATCAACAGGGCGAGCGCTGCCGTCGCGGGCCACGTCGCCGTGGCGGCGAGGACTCCGCCGACTGCGCACGCGGTCTCGCAGGCACCGCGCCACGGTTCTGTTCCGGACAGTCGCGCCGTGAGCTTCCGCACATGCACGCCGACCACCGCTCCGAGGAGCGCCATCACTACTGGGATCACGACGGTGGGGATCACGCATCGCAGCATGAGATGTTTGCGCCACCGCGTGGGGTCGCCGACACCGGAATCGCCGAATCTGTGGATCGATGCGCCACCTGTGGACAACTCGGCGTGCAAGCATGAGCACGTCGATCGTCTCCGGGTGGGATGGAGTTTTCACTGATGCAGGTGGCAGAACTTCTCGAGCACGTGGGATCGGCGATCGATGTCGTCGGTGTCGCGTGCATCGTTCTGGGCGCGGCAGTGTCCACCTGGATCGCGCTGGATTCGTGGCGGCGCAGGAGCGGCGCGCAGATCTACGAGCCCTACCGCCGAAATCTCGGGCGATCGATTCTGCTCGGACTCGAATTCCTGGTCGCGGCCGACATCATCAAGACGGTCGCGGTCACGCCCACGTTCACTTCGGTCGGAGTACTCGCGATCATCGTTCTCATCCGGACGTTCCTCAGCTGGTCACTCCAGCTCGAGATCGAAGGCCGGTGGCCGTGGCAGAAGAAGGTGGACCCCGCCGCTACGGCGAGCTGAGCTCATCGCGGCGACGCAGCAGGAACTGGCGTTCGACGTCGTTTCCGGTCTGGTCGGCCGCGATGGTGTACTCGGCCGCGGCCTCCGTCCTGCGGCCGAGGCGTCGCAGCAGATCGGCGCGCACCACGTGGACCACGTGATAGCGGTCGAGTGCGAGTGTGTCGACGATCGCCAAGGCCACTGCCGGACCGTCCACCTCAGCGACCGCAACCGCGCGGTGCGGTGCGACGACCGGCGTGGGCGCGACCAAATACAGCTGATCGTAGAGCTGCACGATCTGAGACCAATCGGTGTCGGCAGCAGTGGGTGCATCCGAGTGCACGGCGGCGATGGCCGCTTGGATCTGGTAGGGCCCCGGCGTGTTCCACCGCAGACAGCGGTGGACGAGGGCCTCCCCTCCTCGAGGAGCACCCGGTCCCACAACGACCGGTCCTGACCTGCGAGGAGCGCGAGTTCACCGTCGTCCGACGTCCGTGCAGGTCGGCGGGATTCACCGAGCAGGACCAGCGCGAGCAGGCCCGTGGTCTCCGGATCGTCGGGCATCAGCTCGGCCAGCAACCGAGCCAGGCGGGTGGCTTCGGTACACAGGTCGACGGCGACGAGATCACTACCCCTGCTCGACATGTGTCCTTCGGTGTAGATCAGGTACAACACGGCGTGCACCGCGGTCAGCCGTTCAGGCAGGTCGTGCTCGTCCGGGGTCCGAAACGGTATTCTCGCGTCACGGATCTTGTTCTTGGTCCGCGTAATTCGTTGCGCCATCGTCGGTTCGGGTACGAGGAAGGCGTGGGCGATCTGTCCGGTGGTGAGGCCACCGAGCAATCGCAGCGTCAGCGCGACCCGCGCGGCGGGGGCGAGCGCCGGGTGGCAGCACGTGAAGATCAGGCGCAATCGATGGTCGAGCATGTCGGTCGGTTCGATCGGGCCCGGCTCACCACCGGGCCGCAGGATTTCGGCTTCCTCATGCCTGGACGTGCGAGTCTTTTCACGTCGTGCGCGGTCGATTGCGCGTCGCCGCGCGGTCGTGATGATCCAGCCGGCGGGACTCGGCGGTATCCCGTCGACGGGCCATCGATCTGCGGCGATAGTGAACGCGTCCTGCACCGCGTCCTCGGCGGCGTCGATGTCGCCGAGGACGCGGGTGAGCACAGCAACGGCACGTCCGTATTCGTCGCGGAAGATCAGCTCGATCCGCGGTGCGGGGACCTCGCTCACGTCAGTTGCACGAGCCCCACTGCAGGGGACGTACTTCGATCGGGAGAGTCGTCGCCTTCGCGAGTGTGCGTCCCCAGTCGAGGGCCGCGTCGAGGTCGGGTACCTCGATGACGTTGAATCCACCGAGGTGTTCCTTGCCTTCGAGATAGAGGCCGTCGGTGGTCAGGACGTCGCCGTCCTTTGCCGAGACCACCGTGGCGCTGCTCGGCGGGTGCAGCCCACCGGAGAACACCCACGCGCCCGACTCTCGGAGTTCCGCGGTGCCGGATTCGACACCCGACCCGAGAATGTTCGATTCGCTAGCCGAGGCCGACTGCCGCGGCCATAGCGTCCTTGGGCGCGGGACGGCCCGTGAACTGCTGCACCTGACCGAACGCCTGGTGCAGCAGCATGAACAAGCCGGAGACGACGACGCTGCCACGTGCCCGGGCAGCCACACCCAGCGGAGTCGGCCACGGGTCGTAGATGGCGTCGAGAATGAATGGTGCCCGCGCCAGCGCGTCGGCATGCGGTGCGGCCGCGGCAGCGGGCACCGTCGACACCAAGGCTCCGGACGCCGCACACAGCTCGCCCAGTGCCGGATCGTCGAACGCCACCCAGCGCGGGGTGACCCCCACGGCCTCGGCGCAGTCGAAGATTTCGGTGGCCCGCTGCTCCGAGCGCGCCACGATGGTCACCTCGCGGACACCCAGGTCGGCAAGCCCGACGATCGCGGGACGGGAGGTGCCACCGTTGCCGACGACGACCGCGGACTGTCCTGTCAGATCGGTGAGCCCGATGGTACCGAGCGCACCGCTGACACCGTCGATGTCGGTGCAGTCGGCGCGCCATCCGCCGTCAATCCGGACAAGTGTGTTCGCCGAGCCGATCAGAACTGCCCGTTCGGTGCGGTCCGTCGCGAACTCGAGCGCGGCGAACTTGCCGGGCATCGTGACGGACAGGCCGACCCACTCGTCGCCGAGACCGGACACGAAACCGGGAAGTTGCTCACCGGTGCAGTCGATGCGCTCGTAGGTCCAGTCGGTCAGTCCGAGTGCCCGATACGCGGCGAGGTGCAGCAGCGGGGACTTCGAATGACCGATCGGACTGCCGAGCACTGCTGCCCTTCGAGGCGCGGCCTTGCGAGGTGTGTACGTGCTGTCATCGACCACTGTTGAGTATTCCGCTTTCGAGCGCCAGTTGGGTATTGACAAGGTGTTCTTCGTAGGTATCGGCGAACAGAGTGGTCCCCTGCTCGTCGATCGTCACGAAGTATGTCCATTCGCCCGGTTCCGGGTTCTCCACTGCTTGGAGGGCACCGATGCTCGGTGACGAGATCGGAGTGGCCGGCAGACCTACGCTGGCGTATGTATTCCACGGGGTCACGCGTGCGCGATCCGCATCGGTGGTGGCGAGCTCGGTCTCGTCGAGCGCATAGTTGACCGTCGAGTCGAATTGCAGCATCTGGTCGATCTCGAGTCGGTTGAGGATCACCCGTGCAACGCGCGCGAAATCGTCCGGCATGGCTTCGCGCTCGACCAACGAGGCGGCGACGAGCATCTCGTACGGTGTCAGTCCCACCGCCGGCGCCGCGGCGGCAATTCCTGTGTCGTCGTATCGGGCTGCGCTGCCTGTCACGAGCGTGCGGAGCACCTCGACAGGCTCGGCCGACGGGTCGAAATCCCAGCTACCCGCAGCGATCAGACCTTCGAGTTGGCGCTCGCGGTTCGGCACCTGCGTCACGGCGTCGCGCGCCCATGCCGGGACCCCGAGTGCCTCCAGGTCGGTCGTCGCCCCCGCCGCGACGAGTTCGTCGTACGACAGGCATTGTGTGACACCGGCATCGTCGTAGCAGCTTGCCTCCGCGATGAGGGTGTAGATGCCCTTGCGGACGGCACCCGTGTTGACGTCGCGGATGTCGTGGAGTTGCCGGCCCTCCGAGATGACGAGCGCACCGACTCGACTCTCCGGGTCGACGAACGCGGTGACCGCGTCGACGCCGGAGATATTGGTGGGGATGGCATAGAAACCGGGATGCACGGCGTTCATGCCGGCATTCTGCACTGCGGCATTGTAGAAGGCGCCGGAACTTGCGGTCACGCCCTTGGCTGCGACTTCGCTGCTGATCTCGGTTGCGGTCTCGCCGGGATGCACCTGCACGATCGCGACTGGTCCCGCGGGTCCGGTGAAGTCGGGGGGGAGCCCCGGCCCCATGAACCGGTCGTAGGCGAAGTAGCCGCCGCCCACCACCACGAGCAGCAACACAGCCGCCAGCGAACCCACGACCTTGCCTCGCTTACGACGTTTCGTCGAAGCAGTGGTCTCGGCTCGCTGTTCTGCCGTAGCGCCGACGGCGGCCGGGGCCGCACGATCGCCGTCGTCGTCCCACTCGGTATCCGCGTCGTCAGCGGGGATCGCGTCGATGGTCTCGGTACGATCGAACACACCGGGCTCGTCGTAGTCCGCCCCCGCGTAATGATCGTCTTCTCGACCGTAGTGATCGTATTCTCGACGGTGGGCATAGGAGTAACCACCAGCGTATTCGTCATCGTGATGGGTCTGTCGGGGGTGGTCCTCGAACCGCCCGTCCTGCTGCGGTGGAGGTCCGTCGAAGGCGCCCTCCTCGAAACGGAGGACGTTGGTGGGGTCGTCGTCCGGATGCCGGTCGCCGCCGGTCCGGTTCCGACCGCGATCGTCGCGTGGCGGTACCGCTGGAGGAGGCGTCGGGGTGTAGCGACCCGCGGTGTCGTACGTTCCGGCGTAGGGGTCGCTGAACATTCCGCCCTGCCGAACATCGGGAGTGTCGTCACCGTACCGCCCGTCCCGGCTCACCGGCCGCTCCCCTGGTCCCCGTCTTCCACGTTCACTGCTGCACTCCGCTCGTCCAACCAACCTTGCAAGATGGCGACGGCCGCGGCCTGGTCGATCACGGGCCGCGCACCGCGCGCACTGACTCCGCTCTCGCGAAGCGCACGCGCCGCAGTGACCGTGGTGAAGCGTTCGTCGGCCATCCGAACGGGAACCTCGGGAATCTGCCGACGAAGTCGGCGTGCGAATTCGCTCGCCAGCTTTGCGGCCTTCCCCGGCTCGCCGCGCAGGGTCTGCGGCAGCCCGACGATAACCTCAACCGCCTCATATTCCATAACGATCTGGACAATGCGCCGGAGATCGGGCGCGTCGGGGCCACGTTCCTTGGACCGCGACACAGTCTCGACCGGGGTAGCGAGGATGCAGTCGGGGTCGCAGGACGCCACCCCGATCCGCACACTGCCGACGTCGACGGCGATACGACGACCCCGGCCCGGATCATCCGAACCGGGACGATCAGGGCCGGGAATTTCCGCCACGATCAGCCGGCCAGCTCACGCAGCCGGCCGCGGAACGCGTCGAGCGCCGCATCGATACCCGAGGCGTCCGAGCCTTGTCCCTGCGCCATGTCGGGCTTGCCACCGCCGCGACCGCCGATCGCCGGGCCGAAGCTCGACACGAGGTCGCCTGCTTTGATGCCCTTGGCCCGTGCGGCGTCGCTGGTCGCCACGACGAACGGCACCTTGCCGTCAGCCGTGCCGAGCAGCAGCACCACGGCAGGTTCGCTGCCGAGACGTCCTCGGACGTCGGACGCCAGAGTGCGCAGTGCATTGCCGGATACCCCTTCGGGTGCCCGGCCCGCGACCACCAGCACATCGCCGATGCGCTCGGCCTTGTCGGCGAAGGAACCGGCAGCGGCCGCGACATTCGCGGCGCGGGTCTTCTCGAGTTCCTTCTCGGCGACCTTGAGCCGCTCGAGCAGTGACTCGACACGTCCGGGCACCTCGTCCGACGGCACTTTCAGCGTCGACGACAGACCCGCGAGCAGAGCACGCTCCTTCGCCAGGTGCCGGTAGGAATCGAGGCCCACGTAGGCCTCCACGCGGCGCACGCCCGAGCCGACCGACTGTTCACCGAGCAACGTGACGGTGCCGACGTGCGACGAGTGCTGCACGTGCGTGCCACCGCACAGTTCCATCGAGAACGGCCCGCCCATCTCGACGACACGCACTTCGTCGCCGTAGTTCTCACCGAACAGCGCCATCGCGCCCATCTTCTTCGCCTTGTCCAGATCGGTGACGAAGGTGTTCACCGGGTAGTTCGCGGCAACGGCCTCGTTGGTGACGGTTTCGATATCCTGTTTCTGCTGTTCCGACAGCGCACCGGGCCACGAGAAGTCGAAACGCAGGTAGCCGGGCTTGTTGAGCGAGCCGGCCTGCGCGGCGTTCGGACCGAGAACCTGCCGCAACGCGGCGTGCACCAGGTGGGTGCCGGAGTGCCCCTGTGTGGCGCCCTTGCGCCATTCCGGATCCACCTGCACGAGCACGGCGTCGCCTTCGGTCACCTGCCCGTCGACAATGGTGACCTTGTGGGTCCACAACTGTTTGGCGATCTTCTGCACGTCGTCGACCTTGATCTTCAGGCCGGGCCCGGTGATCGAGCCGATATCGGCGATCTGCCCGCCCGCTTCCGCATACAGCGGGCTGCGGTCGAGGATGAGTTCGACTTCCTGTCCGGCCGTCGCGCTGTGCAGGCGTTCACCGCCGGTGATCACCGCGAGGACATGGGCTTCGGTCACCAGTTCGGTGAATCCGGTGAACTCGGTGGGGCCGCGGTCGAGCAGTTCTTTGTAGACGGTGAGGTCGGCGTGCGCGTGCTTGCGGGCCCGAGCGTCGTCCTTCGCGCGCTGACGCTGTTCGGCCATGAGGGAACGGAAGCCCTCTTCGTCGACGGACAGCCCCGCCTCGGACGCCATCTCGAGGGTCAGATCGATCGGGAAACCGTATGTGTCGTGCAGCGCGAACGCCTCGGTGCCGCCGAGCACGGACTTACCCTGTGCCTTCACCGACTCGACGGCGCCTTCGAACAGTTTGCTGCCGGTGCCGAGGGTCTTGAGGAACGCAGTCTCCTCACCCACTGCCACGGTCTCGATGCGCGAGAAGTCCGTCGCGAGCTCGGGGTACGACGGAGCCATCGTGTCGCGGACGACGGTCATGAATGCGGCCATGACGGGTTGGTCGGCGCCGAGCAGTCGCGCCGACCGCACGATGCGACGCAACAGACGGCGCAGGACATAACCGCGGCCGTCGTTGCCGGGGTTGACGCCGTCGACGATGAGCATTGCGGCGGTGCGCGCATGGTCGGCGATCACGCGGAAACGCACGTCGGAATTGTGTTCGGCTCCATACCGGCTGCCGGTCAGCTCCTGCGCCTTGTCGATGACCGGGCGCAGCAGATCCGTCTCGTAGACGTTCTCGACGCCCTGCAGCAGGAAGGCGACCCGTTCGACTCCCATGCCGGTGTCGATGTTCTTCTTCGGCAGCGGCCCGAGAACCGGGTAGTTGTCCTTGGCGCCTCCCTCGCCGCGCTCGTTCTGCATGAACACGAGATTCCAGATCTCGATGTAGCGGTCCTCGTCGGCCTCCGGGCCGCCTTCGACTCCGTAGTCGGGACCGCGGTCGTAGAAGATCTCTGAGCACGGGCCGCACGGGCCGGGAATCTCCATCGACCAGTAGTTGTCTACCATACCGCGGCGCTGGATCCGCTCGGCCGAGACACCGATCTTGTCGTGCCAGATCGAGTACGCCTCGTCGTCATCGAGATACACGGTCGCCCACAACTTTTCGGGATCGATCCCGTATCCACCCGCGTCGACGGAGCCGGTGAGCAGCGACCACGCGTGCGTGATCGCTTCTTCCTTGAAGTAGTCGCCGAACGAGAAATTACCCGCCATCTGGAAGAACGTGTTGTGGCGGGTCGTGATGCCCACTTCTTCGATGTCGCGGGTGCGCACACACTTCTGCACCGAGGTCGCCCGAGAGTAGGGCGGAGTCTGCTGACCGAGGAAGAACGGTACGAACGGGACCATGCCTGCATTGACGAACAGCAGGTTCGGATCGGCCAGGGTCAGCGAGGCGCTCGGCACTTCGGTATGGCCGGCCTTCACGAAGTGGTCGAGAAAGCGCCTGCGGATCTCGTGGGTCTGCACGTCGATGGTCCTTTGTGGTCTGACGGTGGCGGAGCTGCCCGGCTCGGGGCGGTCGATCAGGTCAATCGGCCGTATTTCAGCTTATCGCGCCGTTGCGAGCGGATTATCACGACCACGGCAGCTACCTCGTCCCGCGCACGATGCGGCGCAGCTTCGGCACCCGCGACGACAACTCACGCTCGACGCCGCGGCCTGTCGGCTCGTAGTAATCGACACCCGCCAGTTCGTCCGGCGGGTACTGCTGCGCAAGCACACCGTCCGGGTGGTCGTGCGGGTATCGGTAGCCGATGGCATTGCCCAGTTTCTGCGCACCCTGGTAGTGGCCGTCGCGCAAGTGACTCGGGACCGGCCCCGCTCTACCGGCCCTCACATCCCCGATCGCGGCGAAGAGCGCGGCGGTCACCGAACCGGATTTCGGCGCGGTCGCGATGTGGATGGTGGCCTGCGCGAGGGCGAGCTGCGCTTCGGGCATGCCGACCTGTTGCACCACCTGTGCCGCGGCGACCGCGGTCTGGAGCGCGGTGGGATCTGCCATGCCGACTTCCTCGCTCGCCTGGATCATCAGGCGCCGGGCGATGAACCTCGGGTCCTCCCCCGCCACGATCATCCGCGCGAGGTAGTGCAATGCAGCATCGACGTCGGAGCCTCGCAACGACTTGATGAAGGCACTGGCGACGTCGTAGTGCTGGTCACCGTCGCGGTCGTACCGGACCGCGGCCTTGTCGATGCTGGACTCGACGGTCCGCAGATCGATGACAGCTTCGGTGTCGCCGGCGCGATCCAGAGCGGTTTCCGACGACGCCTCCAGCGCGGTCAGTGCGCGGCGGGCATCGCCGCCGGCGAGTCTCACGAGGTGATCGAGCGCCTCCTCGGTGATCGCGACCGTCCCGCCGAGCCCGCGCGGATCCATGCGGGCCCGTTCGAGCAACGCGCGGATGTCGTCCGGGCGCAGGGGCTGCAACTGGAGCACCAGCGACCGCGACAGCAGCGGGGCTACGACGGAAAACGACGGATTCTCGGTCGTCGCCGCGACCAGCAGCACGATGCGGTTCTCGACCGCCGCGAGCAGCGCGTCCTGCTGGGTCTTGGAGAAGCGGTGAACCTCGTCGATGAACAACACGGTCTGCCCGCCCTGAGTGAGCCGGCGGCGCGCGAGGTCGATGACGGCGCGCACGTCCTTCACGCCCGCGGACAGCGCGGACAACGCTTCGAAACGTCGTCCTGTGGCCCCGGAGATGAGAGACGCAAGGGTGGTCTTACCGGTCCCCGGAGGCCCGTAGAGGACGACAGATGCAGCACCGGAGCCTTCGACGAGTCGTCGCAGGGGCGCGCCAGGCTCGAGCAGATGCTGCTGGCCGAGGACCTCGTCGAGGTTCGCCGGGCGCATCCGCGCCGCCAGTGGTGCGTCCGGCCCGGTCGAGCCGGCCGGGACACGACGGATCGACGGCTCCGGATCGGGTTCCGATTCGCGTGGGGCTTCGAACAAAGCGTCCGGTTCGGCCGACGGGTCGTTCGCACCGAAAAGATCACTCACCCCGTCGACGCTACAAGCGTCTCCTCACTCCGAGCGAATACACCGCCGATCTCCCCGAGCGCGCCGAGCCGTTCGCTCGGGAGACGGGCCCCAGAAGACGAACCTTCGGTGAACACTCGGTGGATACCCGGCCGAAAGTTGGACGACCGTCCAGAATTGTGTTGGCATCGGGGCGTGATCTCAACACGATTGTCCCGCCGCACACTGCTGCGCTCCGGAGTCGGCGTCGCCGGCGCAGCCGCACTCGCCGGTACCGGAAGCACGGCATCAGCGTCACCTGCCATATTCCACCACGGCATCGCCTCCGGAGATCCGCTCCCGGACGCGGTGATCCTCTGGACGCGGGTGACGCCTTCCCCTGAAGCGACCCCCGGTTCAGGGCTCGGCCCCGACACGCGGGTGCGGTGGGAACTCGCCCGCGACGCGGACTTCGGGACGATCGTCGCGGGCGGGGCAGTCACCACGACGGCCGCCTCGGATCACACCGTCAAGGTCGACGCGACCGGACTCACCCCCGAGACCGAGTATCACTACCGCTTCCTCGTCGGGGATGTCTCGTCGCCGACGGGACGCACCCGTACCGCCCCGGCGCCGGGCGCTCCGACGGATCGTCTGCGTTTCGGCGTGGTGTCGTGTTCGAATTGGGAGGGCGGCTACTTCGGTGCATACCGACACCTCGCGGCCCGCGACGATCTGTTCGCGATTCTGCATCTCGGCGACTATCTGTACGAATATGCGGCCGGCGATTTCCCTGTCTCCGGAACCGGCACCCGGACTCACGCACCGGCCAACGAGATCGTGACCTTGGCCGACTACCGGATCCGGCACGGACAGTACAAGACCGATGCCGACCTGCACGCCCTCCACGCGAGTAGGCCATGGATCGTGGTGTGGGACGACCACGAATCGGCCAACGACGCGTACGCCGACGGTGCGGAAAACCATGACCCGGAGACCGAGGGCGACTGGGCTACGCGAAAAGCCGCCTCAGTTCAGGCCTACTCGGAGTGGATGCCCGTCCGGATGGACGGCACCCGCCTCTACCGTCGGCTCCAGTTCGGGGACCTCGCCGAACTGTCTATGCTCGATCTGCGCAGCTACCGGAGCCGGCAGGTGAGTCCTGGTGCGGAATGGCGCACCGTCGACGACGACACGCGCACGATCACCGGGCCCGAACAGATGGACTGGCTGACCGCGGGGTTGACGAGCTCGCAGACACAGTGGCAGCTGGTGGGCAACTCGGTGATGATCGCACCGGTACTGCTCCCACCCTTGGACCCGCACACGACAGGTGCGCTGACCGAACTTCTCGGTGTGCCATCGAACGGTGTGCCCTACAACACCGACCAGTGGGACGGCTACCCGTCCGACCGGCGGCGACTGCTCGACGCGATCGCCGACGCGGGTCGCCGCAATGTCGTGTTTCTCACAGGAGACATCCACACGTCATGGGGTGCGGACATCCCGGCGGATGCGGCCGCATACCCGGCAGCCGGCACGGTCGCGACCGAGTTCGTGGTGCCCTCCGTAACCTCGTCGAACATGGACGAACTGCTCGAAGTTCCGCCGCGGACGGCGAGCCCTGCTCTCGAAGCGACGATCCAGGCCACCAACCGCCACATCAGGTACGTCGAACTCGACTCACACGGCTACGGCGTTCTCGACGTCGCACCCGACGCGGTCCAGATGGACTGGTTCTATCTGCATGACCGCACCGATCCTCACACCGGGGTGACCCGTGCCGCAGGACTGCGAGTTGCTGCAGGGAGCGCACGGGTCGAATCGGCACCGCCGATCTAGCACCGGAGCGGTGCAGTACCGGATCAGCGGAGGGGTCAGTCTGCGACCCGCTGATCCAGGTGTTCCAGAACGGTGCGTGCGTGCGACGCAATATCGTCGTGTCCGGAATCGCTCGCGAAGTCGGCCAGCAGCGACCACCGCGCACTCAGCGCGGGGAGCCGTGCCACAGAAAGTTCGTGGGCACGCACCGATGCGATGCGGGCGTGGTCCTCGGGCAGGAACAGATGCGTGCTCAACCAGACACAGGCGAGCTGGGCGTCGAGGAGACGCTCGGCGAGAACTTCGTCGTAGGCGAGTTGCGGCCACATGCCCACCACTTCGGCACGCCATGCATCGGCCATCGCCCGCACTCGCTCGGAAGTCAAGGGTGCTGCACACAGGCACAATGGGAACGAGGTGAGCGCATACGCGATGTCGAGGGTCGCGTCGCGGAACCCACCCCATTCGTAATCGAGAAACTGCACTCCGTCGTCTCCGACGACGATGTTGTCGGGGCACAGATCCGACGGACTGAACGCACGGAATCGCCCCCCGGTGAACAACTTCGCGGCGCGTTCCGCACGGTCGAGTACCGACCGGGGGACGGTGACCCCGAAATCGTGCGCGAGCAGTGCGGGCACACCCCGAACCGCGTCGTTGGCCTGTTCGGCCACCGCATCGCCGACGGACGCGACGCCTGCCCTACGGAGCAACGCCGAGAAGTCTTCCTCCCGGCCGACCGTCGCGGCATGCATGCGGCCGAGGGCCTGCGCGAGCGCCATGAGCGTATTTCCGACGGTGTCGGTGTCACCGCTGCGCAGCAGTGTCCCCAGCGGCGTGGCGTCGCCGAGATCACTCAGCACCAGCAAGCGGGTTTCGAAATCGTAGGCGAGCAGCTCCGCCCCGGGTCGATGGTCTTTGGCGAGCGCTGTCGCGAATTGGTAGGACACCGCTTCACGGAGGAACGCGACTTCTTCGTCTGCCTCCGCACCGCGCAGGTCGACATGACCGGCAGCGAGCATCGGCGGCACCTGCTTCAGGACGAGTGTGCGAGGCAACGAAAAGGGATTGGCAGCAACTCGGACGCGGAGCACCACCGATCGGCCACTGCCACCGAGATCCACAGGATCTGCAAGGGTGACCGGGGCGCCGGTGCGACGAGTGAGCAGCGTCTCGGCTGCCTGCACTACCTCCGAAACGGGGTCTGCCAGTGTTGCGGTCATTACCGAACAATCTACATCGTCGCGGGCGCCGGTAGGACGTACGGAATCCTCCATCGACGAGGGACCAACGTCCGCCTCGGCCGGATCGGCGCCGCCGAACTGCCCGGAGAATCCGGCTTGCGCCTGCTCATCGAGGTGTTTCACGGAACCGGACAATACGTACGGGATGCAACAAAAATCCTTGAAAGTTCTTCTCGGAAGTAGAAGCCGAGGAGCCGATTCCAGAGCGAAGAACGATCGGGGCACGCTCACCGAGATGAACGCGCCCCGTCGGTCTGCTGTGAGGTGCCGGACCTACTGCGCGGCCGGAGCCGCATCCTGCGCGTCCTCGGGCTTGAAGTCCATCCCGGACTCCTTGCGCTGTCCCTCGCTGATCGGGCCGGGTGCGTCGGTGAGCGGGTCGACTCCCCCACCGGACTTGGGGAACGCAATCACCTCGCGGATCGAGTCCACACCGGCCAGCAGTGCGGCAATCCGGTCCCATCCGAAGGCGATACCGCCGTGCGGCGGTGCACCGTACTTGAACGCCTCGAGCAGGAACCCGAACTTCTCGTTCGCTTCGTCCTCGGGAATTCCCATCACCTTGAACACGCGTTCCTGGATGTCCGGCCGGTGAATACGGATCGAGCCGCCACCGATCTCGTTGCCGTTGCACACGATGTCGTAGGCATACGCCAGCGCCGAACCCGGATCGGTGTCGAACGTGTCGAGGAATTCCGGCTTGGGTGAGGTGAATGCGTGGTGCACCGCCGTCCACGCCGACGAACCGAGGGCCACATCACCGGATGCGGTCGCATCGGCGGCCGGCTCGAACAATGGGGCATCGACGACCCACACGAATGCCCACGCCCTCGGGTCGATGAGGTCGAGCTTGCGGGCGATCTCGCCGCGCGCTGCACCAAGCAAGGCGCGCATCGGCTTGGTTGCACCGGCAGCGAAGAAGATGCAGTCGCCGGACTCGGCTCCCACATGTGCAGCCAATCCGGCTCGCTCGGTGTCGGTGAGATTCTTCGCGACGGGACCGGTGAGCTCCCCGCCCTCGCCCACGAGCACGTAGGCGAGGCCCTTGGCGCCGCGTTGCTTGGCCCATTCCTGCCACGCGTCGAGCTGACGACGCGGTTGCGACGCGCCTCCTGGCATGACGACTGCACCGACATACTCTGCCTGGAAAACCCGGAAGGTGGTGTCGGAGAAGAACTCCTTGCACTCGACGAGTTCGATGTCGAAGCGCAGGTCGGGCTTGTCGCTGCCGAATCGTCGCATGGCGTCGGCATAGGTCATGCGCGGGATCGGCGTCTCGAGCTCGTATCCGACCAGTCGCCACAGCGCGTGCAGCACCTCTTCGGCGAGCAGGATCACGTCGTCCTGGTTCACGAACGCCATCTCGATGTCGAGCTGGGTGAACTCCGGCTGCCGGTCTGCGCGGAAGTCCTCGTCTCGGTAGCAGCGCGCGATCTGGTAGTACCGCTCGATGCCACCCGCCATGAGTAGCTGCTTGAACAGCTGCGGCGACTGCGGCAGCGCGTAGAAGTTACCCGGCTGCAGACGCGCAGGCACCAGGAAGTCACGGGCGCCTTCGGGAGTCGAGCGGGTCAGTGTCGGGGTTTCGACCTCGATGAACTCGTGATGGGCGAGCACCGAGCGGGCAGCTGCGTTGATCTTGCTGCGTAGGCGGATGGCCTTGCCCGGCCCTTCCCTACGCAGGTCCAGGTACCGGTATTTGAGACGGGCTTCTTCACCGGCCTGGTCGTCGAGCTGGAACGGCAGGGGTGCGGCCTCGCCGAGCACCTCGAGTTCGGTGGCATTGACCTCGACCGCGCCGGTCGGGATCTCGAAGTTCTGGTTGCCTTCGGGCCGGACCTCGACGACTCCGGTCACCTTCACACAGTATTCGGCTCGCAGTCTGTGTGCCTGCTCGAGCACATCCGCGTCCCGGAACACCACCTGGGACACGCCGGAGGCGTCGCGCAGGTCGATGAAGATGACCCCGCCGTGGTCGCGGCGCCGGGCAACCCAACCGGTGAGGGTGACGGTTTGCTCGGCGTGCTCGGCTCGCAACGAGCCGGCGAGATGGGTGCGCAGCACGGAATTCCTTTCGAAACGATCAGCGACGGGGTTCGTCGCTGCAATCCTACGAAAGGCGGGAACTGCCCGAGCACACACGTGCCGAATCGGCCGTGCCAGACTTGTGCGGCTCGAGTGGCTCGACGACGAGGCGGATGATGACGTTCAACGAGGGCGCCCGGATGGATCCGAATCGGGTCCGCACCGGAGGTGGCCGGGCCGGCAAGGTCGCGCTGGGAGGCGGAGCCGGTGGCCTGATCGTGCTGATCCTGGCGTTGTTGCTCGGTGGAGATCCGTCATCACTCCTCGGATCAGGTGTGCCCGAGGCGTCCGAGCAGGACGGCATCGGCGGACTCGAGCACTGCGACGCCACCGCCGCCAATTCCGATGTCGACTGCCGTGTGCTGTACACGGTCGGGTCGCTCGACTCGGTGTGGGAGCAGCAATTCGCCGCGCAGACCGGCGTCGCCTACGTGCCTCCCGAAGTCGTGTTGTTCACCTCCGCGACCTCGACCGGGTGCGGCAACGCGACCAGCGACATCGGCCCGTTCTACTGCCCGGCCGATCAGACCGCGTACTTCGACACCAGCTTCTTTCAGCAGCTCGTGACACAGTTCGGTTCGAGTGGCGGACCGCTTGCCCAGGAGTACGTTGTCGCGCACGAGGTGGGTCACCACCTACAGCACCAGCTCGGAGATCTCGGGCGCGCGCAGGCCGATCCCCACGGACCCGAGTCGGGAGCGGTGCGCACCGAACTCCAGGCCGATTGCTACGCCGGAGTGTGGGCGCACTACGCGGACACCCTCCCCGATCCGGACACTGGTGTGCCGTTCCTGACACCGCTGCGCGAGAGCGACATCCGCGACGCGCTCTCCGCCGCCTCTGCGGTCGGCGACGACCGGATCCAATCTGCCGCGGCCGGTCGCATCAACCCGGAAGCCTGGACTCACGGTTCGTCCGAACAACGCCAGAAGTGGTTCATCGCGGGATACGACACCGGACAGATCGCCGCGTGCGACACATACTCGGCTTCCGATCTGGACGTTCCCACCGCGCTGCGCTGATCACCCGGTCGGCCCATCCGGCCGTCGTCACGGCACCGGGTCGACAACGAGCCGCACGACATCGTCACCGACGCGCCACCACGCCTCCGGGTTCCCACGTGCTGCGGTGTAGACACGGGCTGCGGCGTCTCCGGTGATCACTCCGGGCGACGCAGCGTCGTCCGTCGTGAACGTTGCGGGATCGGGGCCGGGCCAGTGCGGAACGTCGTCGTCGGGGGCAGCTCCCACCGTCGGCCGATGGACATACACGGTTTCGGGGACGTAAGGCTCGGTGGCGCCTTCGGCCAGACCCCAGGCGGCTGCTATCACGGCGCGCAATGCCTCACGATTCTCGAGCGCGGTCGACGGCAGATGGCGTTCAAACCGGGTCCCGAACGCGTAAACACGCAGTTCGGAGGCGTCGCCACGTCCGTGGAAGGTGACGGTGGTCGTCGCCTGATCGGTCACGCCGGGGCTTCCGACATCGGTGCCCAGGTCGATCAGGTGTTGCGCCTCGAGTTCGTCGGCGAACCGGGCCACCTCACCTGGCTCCGCCTGCACAACCAGATACTCCGGTGGCGCCATCGTGTCGGGTTCGGTTCTGTCGGTGAAAACCACGCGGCCGTCGCCGTAGACCGCGAGCACCGGCGAATGGATCGCCTGGACCACATACGGTGTCCATCCGTGGCCGCCGGTGCCGACGCTGAACACCAGCTGATTCGCAGGTAGCGGTTCCGGTTGTTCGCGCGCTGCGCCGCAGGAGAGCAGCACGAGTGCCGCCACACCGATCCAGGCAGATCCACGAATTCGATTCACCGACGACACGTTCCCCTCAGCCCGTTTCCTCCGGCTCACGCTAGGTGATCGGACGAGGGAATGCCGCCGATATCTCCGTCCCTCGGCGCGACTGCATGGGGCGTGTGCGTCGACCACGACTTCTGGTCGTTCCGAGCGGCTGGCACATTCGGCTCGTTCACGCGACCCAGTGACACATTCGCTCGAGTGATGGGTCGGGTCCCGTGGGTCAGGCGATGAGCGCTGCAGCAAGGTCCCGGTACGCCTGGGTGGGGAACGACATCTGGTCTGCTGTCAGTACCTGGATGGGCACCTCGTCGGCACCGGCCTCGTAGTGCCGTTCGATCCCGGCCACGACACGTTCGATGCTGCCCGACGGAATCAACGCCTCGCGCAACCGCTCGCTGCCTGCTCCCGCTACATCGTCCTCGGTGTAGCCGAGGCGCAGGAGGTTATCGGAGTAGTTCGGAAGCGACAGGTAGCCCCGCATGTACTCCTGTGCGATTCCTCGGGCGGTGTCTTCGTTCTCGTCGAGCACCACGGCGACTTCCGGTGCCAGAAGCGGGCCGCCGCCGAGTATTTCCCGGGCCTGTGCAGTGTGTTCGGCGGGAACGAAATAGGGATGTGCGCCCGAGGTGCGCTCGGCCGCCAGTGTCAGCATTCGGGGACCGAGCGCCGCAAGCACGAGACGCTCCGCGGGCACCGGGGTGCTCGTCGCATCCAACGCGTCGAGGTACTCGACCATGCGGCTGTAGGGTTTCGTGTACCTGCCGGCTTCGGTCGCATCGACGACGGGTCCGTGACTGGTGCCCAGGCCCAGTAGGAAACGTCCGGGATACTCCCGCTCGAATCGGTCGACCGCAGTCGCGGCGTCCACCGGATCGGCGTGCCAGATACTGACGATGCCACTGGCAACACCGAGCTTCGATGTCGCTCCGAGCACCTCACCGTAGATCGAGGGCACACCCTCGCCGAATCCGCCCGACGTCCACAACCTCGAGAAACCCAGCTCGTCGAGTTCACGCGCCGCATCGAGTGCGGCACCCCTGGTCTTCCCGCTGAGCCAGAATCCGCCGCCCCACACACTCACTCGTCTCGTCATCGTTCCGACACTATCTTCCCGCACCGGGATACCGTCGGCGGATGACGACCGCATCGGACCGTGCTGGCTCCCCGACCGTCGAACAGCGACCGTACTACTCGGTATTCGGGCTGGATTTCGTCGGGCTCGTGGTTGCGGTGTTCTTCTTCGCGTGGAGCCTGAGTCCGTCGCTGATCTCCCGGGAATGGCTGTATCAAGGTCTCATCAGCGGGATCACCAGCGTCACGGGATACGGACTCGGAGTTCTGCTCGCCTATCCGGCGCGCCGCTGGATCGCGCCGCGCCTCACCTGGTGGCGCAGGCGACGGACCGCCCGCATCATTGCGCAGATCGTCGTGGCTGTTCTCGCTCTCATCACGGTGACCGGATCGCTCCTGGTCGCGGCGAACTGGCAGAACGATATCCGCGCCCTCATGGGTATCGAGGACACCACGTCATTCGCGTATCTGCGCACCGGGCTGGTCAGTGTGGCGATCTTCGCGGTTCTCCTGCTGCTCGGACGCGCCCTGCGCCGCGTGGCCCGCGGGTTCGCACGGTTGATCAGTACCCGGCTGCGTATGCCGATTCCGGTAGCTCATGTGATCGCACCTGCGGTGCTCGCGGTGGCGGCGGTGATCTTCGTCGACCAGGTGATCCTCGCGAGCACATCGACCGCCGCACGATTCGTGTTCGCGTCCGACAACAACAGCACCGACCCGGGCGTCGTACAACCGCAGGAACCGCAGCGGTCCGGCAGTTCTGCGTCCGCATCCTCGTGGGACAGTCTCGGCAGGCAGGGCCGCACGTTTGCCGACGGCGGACTGCGGGCCGACGAACTGACCGAACTCAACGGCACTCCCGCCCGCGAACCGATCCGGGTGTACGCGGGCCTGCAGGCCGACACCTCCACCGAGTCGCAGGTGCAGTTGATTCTCGACGAACTGGACCGGACCAGGGCGTGGGAACGAGACATTCTGGTGGTGTCGGGGACGACCGGCACGGGGTGGGTCAATCCGGTGGCGGCGGATTCGATCGAGATGATCTACAACGGCAATTCGGCGATCGCGGCGATCCAGTATTCGTTCCTTCCGAGCTGGATTTCGTTCCTCGTCGACGGTTCGGCCGCGAAAGCCGCGGGTGACGCGCTCATCCACGGTGTGCATGAGCGATGGGCACAGCTTCCCGAGGATCGACGCCCGAAACTGGTGGTGTACGGCGAGAGTCTCGGATCGCAGTCTGCCGAGGCGGCGTTCGACGACCTCGTCGATCTGCGCAGTGATGTCGACGGCGCACTGCTCGTGGGTCCGCCCAACTCCAACTCGTTGTGGCGGAGCATCGTCGCCGCTCGCGATCCCGGCTCGCCGGAGGTGCTTCCGGAATACCACGACGGTCTCGAAGTGCGCTTTGCTGCGAGCAGTCAGAATCTGGGATCCTTCGAAGGGCCGTGGCACGATCCGCGCGTACTGTACCTTCAGCACGCATCGGACCCGGTGGTGTGGTGGGGTCCCGGGTTGCTGTTCGAGCGGCCCGATTGGCTCGCCGAGCCACCGGGTGCGGATCGGGTGCCGTCGATGCGTTGGTATCCGATCGTCACGTTCTGGCAGGTGGCAGCGGACATCATGGTCGGCACGTCGCCTCCGGTCGGGCATGGTCACAACTACGAGGACCTCATCCCGTACGGATGGGCGGCGGTCACAGCCCCGGTCGGATGGACCGAAGCCGACACCCAGCGGGTCGCGGACGCGATCTCCGATATGCACCTCGGGGTCTGAACCGCTCGAATCGGCCTACCTCGCCGGCGGTCCGAACATGTCGGCCGCCAGTGCGGCGGACGCGGTCATGCTGCGAGCTGGCGGAGTACGTACTGCAGGATGCCGCCGTGCCGGAAGTACTCCGCCTCCGCCGGGGTGTCGATGCGTACCTTCGCATCGAACTCGATACCCCCTGCGCGCACGTGCACGGTGTCGGGTATCGCGTCTACCTCGGCCAGTCCAGTGATCTCGAATTCTTCCTCCCCGGTCAGCCCAAGGCTCCCGGCCGACGCGCCGTCCGGGAATTGCAGTGGTAGCACACCCATTCCGATGAGGTTGGACCGGTGGATGCGCTCGTACGACTGCGCGATCACTGCACGCACTCCCAGCAACAAAGTGCCCTTGGCCGCCCAGTCGCGCGATGAACCCGATCCGTATTCGGCGCCGGCAAGCACGACCAACGGTGTGCCGTCGTTCGCGTATTTCTGTGCGGCGTCGTAGATGTCCATCTGTTCGCCGGTGGGAAGGTACCGGGTGACTCCCCCTTCGACGTCGGGGACGAGCTGATTCCGCAGCCGGATATTGGCGAAAGTGCCGCGGATCATCACCTCGTGGTTGCCGCGCCGCGACCCGTAGGAGTTGAAATCCGCCGGATCGACTCCGTGTTCCTGCAGGTAGCGTCCGGCGGGGCCGTCACGGCGGATCGCACCGGCCGGGGAGATGTGGTCGGTGGTGACCGAGTCACCGAGGAGCGCTAGGACCCGCGCGCCCGCGATGTCGCGCAGCGGCTCGGGCTCGGTGCTCATCCCGTCGAAGTACGGTGGGCGCCGCACATACGTCGAGTCGTCCTTCCACTCGAACACCTCACCGGTGGGGACATCGAGGTTCCGCCATGTGTCGTCACCGTGATAAACATCGGCGTAACCGGATTCGAACATGTCCGAGCGGACGCACTCGTCGATGACAGCCTGGATCTCCTCGGTGGACGGCCAGATGTCGCGCAGAAATACGGGGTTGCCGTCGGTGTCGGTGCCGAGTTCGTCTTCGAAGACATCGACGAGCATCGACCCTGCCAGTGCATAGGTGATCACCAGGGGCGGCGACGCAAGGAAGTTCATCTTCGTCTGCGGGTGGATGCGGCCTTCGAAGTTGCGGTTGCCCGACAACACGGCCGACACGTTGAGGTCATGGTCGTCGACGGCGGTGGCGATCTCGTCGAGCAAGGGGCCGGAGTTGCCGATGCACGTGGTGCATCCGTATCCCACGAGGTTGAAGCCGAGTTTCTCGAGGTAGGGCGTCAGCCCCGCCCGTTCGTAATAGTCGGTGACGATCCTCGATCCGGGCGCAAGCGTGGTCTTGACCCACGGTTTACTGCGCAGGCCCTTCTCGACGGCGTTCTTGGCAAGCAGTCCGGCCCCGATCATGACCGACGGGTTCGAGGTGTTGGTGCACGACGTGATCGCGGCGATCACGACGTGGCCGTGGTCGAGTTCGAAGTCGGGGCCGTCGCCGATGTGCACCGGGACTTTGCGCGACGGCGGATCACCCGCGGCGAGATCGTCGGGGAGGGGGTTGCGCGGTGGTGCGCTGGTGTCCTTCCCGGAAATCGCGACGGGGTCGCTCGCGGGGAACGACTCGATCGCACCCTCGTCGAGGCCCACCTCCTGCACCTGCGCTACGACGCCGGGAACGTCCGCGCCGGCGAGCAGCGCCGCGACCGCCCGTGGCGCGAGTGCCACCGGGATGCGGTCTTGCGGTCGTTTGGGCCCGGCGATCGACGGACGCACCGTCGACAGGTCGAGTTCGACGACCTGACTGTATTCGGGTTCGCGGTCGGGATCGTGCCACAACCCCTGTGCTTTGGCGTACGCCTCGACGAGACGCACCTGATCGTCGGAACGACCGGTGAGACGCATATAGTCGAGGGTGATGTCGTCGATCGGGAAGATCGAGATGGTCGAGCCGTATTCGGGGCTCATGTTGCCGATGGTGGCGCGGTTGGCGAGTGGCACGTTCGCCACACCGGGCCCGAAGAACTCGACGAATTTGCCCACCACCCCGGTCTTGCGCAGCATCTCGGCGACGGTGAGCACCAGATCCGTTGCGGTGGTACCTGCCCCCAGTTCGCCGCTGAGTTTGAATCCCACGACCTGCGGGATCAGCATCGAGGCAGGCTGCCCCAGCATCGCGGCCTCGGCTTCGATCCCGCCGACTCCCCACCCGACGACACCGATGCCGTTGATCATCGGCGTGTGCGAATCGGTTCCGACCAGTGAATCCGGGTAGGCCAGCGTCTCCCCGCCGTCGGCCTCGCGGGTGAAGACGACCCGACCGAGGTGCTCGAGGTTCACCTGATGGCAGATGCCGGTCCCGGGCGGTACCACCTTGAAGTCGTCGAACGCACCTTGCGCCCATCGCAACAATTCGTAGCGTTCGCGGTTACGTGCGAATTCGAGGTCGGTATTGATGCGAAATGCGTCCTCTGTCCCGAACACATCGGCGATCACCGAGTGGTCGATGACGAGTTCAGTGGGAATCAGCGGGTTGATACGGTTGGCGTTGCCACTGCGGATCGTCATAGCATCGCGCATCGCGACCAGATCGACCACGCACGGCACACCCGTGAAGTCCTGCATGAGCACGCGGGCAGGCGAAAATTGGATCTCGGGGTTGTGCGTGGAGTCCGGGTCCCATCCCGCAACCGCTTCGATCTGCTCGCGGGTGACCAGCCGTCCGTCCTCGGTGCGAAGCAGATTCTCCAGCAGAACCTTGAGGCTGTACGGCAAGCGTCCCGAGCCGGGTACCTTGTCAATGCGATAGATCCGGTAGTCGGTGTTCCCGACAGTGAGGGTGTCTCGTGTGCTGAAGCTGTCGTCACTCATATCGTGCCTCCTCGGCTGCACAGCTCGAGTACGTGTCCGACACCGCCGCACCTCGATCACCGTGCCGAAACGGTGTCACCTCGACGCTACGACACCCGAAGCACTCCGTCAGCCGATCACGATAGGGAGCATCGGCGTGCACTCGTCGCAGCGGCCCACGCGATACTCGTGGCGGTCCCTCGAACGCACCTTGTGAACGGAGTTCAGGCGTGAAGCAGAAATCAGCAGGTCAGTCGACCCATGCCATCCACGGCACCAGCGTCACCGATGCTCACGGCGCGCCGCACCTGCCGGTCTACAACACGACGACGTTCGCGTTCGAGAACACCGCGGCGCTGCTCGACGTCGCCGATGGTCGCCGCAAAGGTCCGCTCTACACCCGCTACGGGCTCAACCCGACGATCTTCGCGCTCGAGGAGACGATGACGTCGATCGAAGGCGCCGAGAGCGCGTTGGCCTTCTGCTCGGGCATGGCTGCGGAGACCTCGTTGTTCGCGCAGTACGGGCGCAACGGCATCGTATGCATCGGCGACGTCTACGGCGGGACCATGGAACTGCTCACCACTCAACTGTCCCTGCTCGGCATCCCCACCACCTTCCTGCTCGGCGACGAAACCGATCACCTGGACGAGGCACTCCGCGGCGGGCCGAAGTTGGTGTTCTTCGAAACCCCCACGAATCCTGCACTCGACATCTACGACATCGCTTCGATCGCCGACATCGCGCACCGTCACGACGCACTCGTGGCGGTCGACAACACGTTCGCCTCGCCCGTCAATCAGCAACCCCTCGCTCTCGGCGCCGACCTCGTCTCCTACTCGGCGACCAAGTTTCTCGGCGGGCATTCGGACGTCACCGCCGGGTTCGTGCTCGGTGCGGCCGAGTTGATCGACCCGTTGAAACCGTGGCGCAAGAGTTTCGGATCGTGCATCGCGCCGGAACCCGCGGCGCTGTTGTCGCGCAGCCTGCGCACGCTCATCGTCCGCGTCAAGCAGCACAACGCCAATGCTCAGGCGATCGCGGACGCGCTGGAGGCCGATCCCCGGGTCGCGCGCGTGCTCTATCCGGGTCTGCGGAGCTTCCCCGGGCACAGAGTCGCAGCGAAGCAGATGCGGGGCTTCGGCGGCATCGTGACGATCGAGATCGCCGGCGACACCGAGACGACGGTGCAGGTGGTCGATCGCCTCGAACTGTTCACGTTGGCTCCCAGCCTCGGTGGCGTCGAAAGCCTGGTGACGCAGCCGGTGACCACTACTCATTACGACCTCTCGCCTCAGGAACGGCGGCGGCGCGGGATTACCGGGTCGATGATCCGGTTGTCGGTCGGTCTCGAAGACGCCGACGATCTTGTCGCCGATCTCACCCGGGCTCTCGAGGCCGTCACGGTTTGACCGGCACAGCTCACATCGGTGGTCGGGCACCCAGCGGATCGAGTCGGGATCGGAAGGCAGATGTCAGCCAGGACATGGCGGACATCACGAATCCGAATGGGGTGACGAACAATGGATGTGTGACCGCCCCGACCAGGCTTCGGCCTACGTCCACGCGTTCGTCTCTTCGAGTGACCTCTTCGAGATGACCCGCGGGAATCCACGTAGGTGCGGGGTCGGAGTCGGCCGAGCGGAAGTACCAGAGTCCTGACGGGTAGATCCGGTACGGACCGGATACATCCAGGTTTCGCCCCTCGTAGTGGGCTTCCACACTGTGCGCGGAGTCATCGGCGCGGTCGGTGGGTGCAGTGTTGCTCATGCGATCACGTCCCGGTACGTCGGAGGTTGCGTCTGAGGGCAACGATTCGGTGGTGACATCAGCGGCATCTACCACGGCCGAGCGTAGTCTCGGGTCGGCACCAATACAGGGCCCGGTCGGTGCGAGATACACCACCCGTGTCGATCCGGCGGGTGCCGGACGCTGCCCGACACCCAGATCAACCCCATGGAGATCCACCACATGACAGCGCCTGCCCACGAAGAACTCGTCGTTCTGCTCGACGAACACGAGCGCCCCATCGGTACAGCTCCGAAAGCCACCGTCCATCACACAGACACCCCTCTTCACCTGGCGTTCTCTTGCTACGTGTTCGATGACGCGGGCCGGGTCCTCGTGACGCGACGCGCACTGAGCAAGATCACGTGGCCCGGTGTGTGGACGAACGCGTGTTGCGGTCATCCAGGGCCGGAGGAATCCCTCGAGGACGCGGTCCGCCGTCGCGTCGAACAGGAGTTGGGCCTCGCCGTCGATGATGTCACGTGTGTATTGCCGCACTTCCGGTACCGCGCGACGGCAGCCGACGGGACCGTGGAGAACGAGGTGTGTCCGGTGTTCTGCGCCCGCGCCGTCTCCGGCCTCCAGCCAGAACCGTCAGAGGTGATGGAGTGGAGGTGGGTGTCGTGGGCCGATATGCAGACGGCGGCAACCGTTCCGTGGCTGATCAGCCCGTGGGCGGCCGAGCAGATCCCGCAACTCAACCAGGCCGGAATTGCGCGGCGGATTTCCAGCGCTTCCTGAGTGGCACCCACGCGCCCTCGACGATCGGAGGGCGAACGGGTTCACGCGTCGTCGGACCAGGCCCCTAATTCGTTTCCACTCGGGTCGAGGAAGGTGAATCGACGGCCACCCGGAAAATCGTACGGCCCCGACGAAATCTGGCCTCCGGCACGTTCGACCGCGCGGACGGTGGCGTCGAGATCGCTGGAGTACAGCAACACCAGAGGCCCAACCCCACCCGGTGGGCGCAGAGTCGTCAGGCCACCGACCTCTCCGTCGCCCTCGACAGCACGAATTCCGGCGTAATCGGGCCCGTAGTCGTTGAAGCTCCAGCCGAAGGCGGATTCGTAGAAGGCGCGTGTCGTGGGGAGATCGGTAGCGCCGAGTTCGATGTAGTCGATTACGTGATGTCTGGTTCCCATGGAGCCATCGTGAACCCACCCATCGACATGCGCCGCCGAACCGGGCATTCCCTTACCCCATCACGACGCCGAGACCGCGGTCGCGCTCTTCCACTCGCTCTGCCGGCCGACGATCACCGATCGGACTCCGCCCCTGGCGAGCATCGAGCGAACGGCGCCGGACTCACGAAGCACGCGTGCGAGAGAGTCCGTGTCGCCGGTGTCGTGTGGTGGTTGCGACGCGACACCGAGCAAGATCCGAGGTTCGGATGCGGGCCGACTTCCTTCGATGAGCAGCACTTCCTCGTCGACCTCGCGAACGAGGATCTCGCGTCGGCCGGACATCTCGCCGACCAGCAGAAGCACGTAGTCGATATCGGTGCCGTCGTCGTGCGCCGCGAGCAGCCGAGCACGGTGACCGCCGCACATCAGCGCCTCGTCCAATTCCGCCTGCCCCGAGCGGTCGGATGCGGCCGGGGGAACCCGATCGGAATCCGAAATGTCGATCGGCTGCGCCGTGCCGTGCGAGTTGGTGGTCGATGTCCTCATGACATCCTCCAATCTCCTCTTCTTGCCACTCCAGCATTGCAGTGAGGTCCGACACGAACTCGGGAACTTCGTTACTTCCCGCCGGCCGTGGCGATTTCGATGCACCGATCGATCTCCCGGATGACGAGTTCGACCGCGCTGTCGGCGTCCATCCCCGCAATCAGCACGGATTGCGTCGCACCAGTACTGAGTACGACCAACCTCATGGCCTCGCTGTGCGCTTCTATCTCGGAGAGACCCGCCCGACATAGAAGCCGCTCGGCCTCGGACACCGTCCCCCGCGACGCTTCGGCGAGGAACGACCTGATCCACGGGTCGTTCGCCGCCTTCGCGAGATAGGCGAACCAGACCGACACACCCACACGGGACGGTGCGCTCGTCGGAACGGGTTGAGTGAGCAAAGCTGCGAGGGCTGCTCTCGGATCGCCCGCCGCCCCCCGCCCGTGGTACACCTGCTCGGCACCGGTGACCATCTCCTGCGCTCCCGACCGGATCAGCTGTTGTTTCGATTCGAAATAGTGTTGGATTCTGCCAATCGAGACGCCGGCCTCGGCCGCCACCGACTGGAACGTCACCCCGTCGATGCCCCGTTCGTGGATCACTGCCCACAGTGCCCACACGATCTCTCTACGACGCTCAGCATGGTCGACAACTCTCGGCATGACGACA
The DNA here is from genome assembly GCF_055230935.1 of Rhodococcus ruitaii. Classification (NCBI taxonomy): domain Bacteria; kingdom Bacillati; phylum Actinomycetota; class Actinomycetes; order Mycobacteriales; family Nocardiaceae; genus Rhodococcus; species Rhodococcus ruitaii. Next base: position 120,854 of record NZ_JBUYWC010000006.1, read on the forward strand.
GTTTACAATATGTTTATACTGCAAACAGCACGGTTCACCGAACGTCAGGAAGACCTCCATGAGTGAACACACCAGCACAGACCCCCGACCCGACCATCCACCACCCACCCGTCGGCGCCGATGGCTGCGCCGCAGCGGAATCGTCGTGGTTGCCGCACTGGCCGCACTGGGCGCAGTAGGCATCCAGCAGTTCTTCTTCGGAGCTCCGGGCGTGGGCCACTTCCGCGACGCCGAGGGACGCCGCACCTACGTCGAGGCCTACACCCGGGCGATGTCTGCACTTCCAGCACCATCGACAACCCACGACGTTCCGACCCGATTCGGTACGGTCCGCGTCTACGAGTGGAGCACTCCGGAACTCGAGAACACCGCTCCGGTCGTCTTGGTTCCCGGCCGCTCGTCGGGTGTCCCGATGTGGGCCGAAAACCTCGCCGACTTCGTGCCGCACCGGCGCGTCCTCGCCTTCGACGCACTCGGCGACGCCGGATTGTCGGTGCAGAATGTCCCGTTGACCTCGTTCGACGATCAGGCGCTCTGGATCGCCGATGCCCTCGGCGAACTCACAACCGACCCCGTGCACATCACCGGTCATTCGTTCGGCGGCGCGATCGCAGCCACCTACGCTCGGCAATTCCCCGATCGCGTCCGATCACTCACCCTTCTCGAACCTGTCTTCACGTTCGCACACCCGTCCGCCCGAATGATGGCGTGGACGATGGTGTCCAGCCTCCCCTTCCTGCCCGAGGCATGGCGGAACACCGCGCTCAGCAAGGTGGGCGGCGCCGAGTTCGACCCGGACGACGACATGGCGAAGATGATCGCTGCAGGCTCAGAACACTATTCCGCCGTGCTGCCGACGCCCTCGCCCATGAACGACGAGGACATGGGACGTCTCACCATGCCTACCTATGTCGCTATCGCAGAACGCGATTCGCTTGCCGGTGACACTGCCGCGGCCGAGCGGGCAGGTACACTTCCACACGCGACCGTCGACGTTTTCCCCGACACCACCCACTCCCTGCCCATGCAGGCGAAAGATCGTCTAGCCGTAGAACTTCCCGCATTCTGGAACGATTCCGACCAGAGTTGACCCGGCCGGTCAGCAGCCCGGCACGTAGGTCAGCACCGGAACACGTCCCGGCACACACCCTGTCCAGTGATCGGGGGCAGCCAGGGTGAATGTCACCGGCACATGCGGATTCGGCCCCGGAAGGATCAACACCCGCCACCGAGGAATCCACGTTCCGATCTCTCCACCCACATGGACTGCGCGGGATATCGCAGCTGTGTCATGGTGTCGAAACTCGAGTCGTATTCCGTCCCAGGATAGTTCGACGCTCGTACTGTCAAGCACGTGCACCAACGCACCGACACTCAGGTCAGAGTCGTCGAAAGCCTTACGGGCGCGGATGAAATGGACGTGGTGCCCGTCTCCGAACGCGGCGCATTGATGGGGGTCGGTCATGATATTTCCTCCGGGTCGGCCCCGGGCGGGGCGCTCGTGCCCGGGCCGGTCGGCCGCGGGCCGCTTCGTCATCCGAGCCACCCGCGAGCGTGGGGTTGGCGTGCCGTCCAGTCGGAGCTTGGCGACGACATCTCGTGAAGCACCGCCACTCTACACGACGCAGCGACCTACACGACACAGCGACCTCACAACCCGAGCGACCGACCTCGGCGGAGAACGCAACGCGTCCTTACTGCTCCGAAACGCAGCGGTGACGGGCACCGTCGACACTGGCCGGGCACTGTTCGCACCAGGAGGTTGCCGTGTCCTACGTTCCACCCGCCGAGTTGGCCCGCGCGATGGTCGACGCCGGCCAGAGCAAGGTCCTCATGTCCACCCGCGACACCATGATCAGGGCGTACATGGCCGGCGCGATCCTCTCGCTCGGAGCGGCGTTCGCGATCACTGTCACCGTGCAGACAGGCAACGCGCTGCTCGGAGCGATTCTCTTCCCGGTCGGATTCTGCCTGCTCTATCTACTGGGCTTCGACCTGCTCACCGGCGTGTTCACCATGGTTCCCATCGCCTACCTCGACAAACGCCCCGGGGTGACGATCGGGTCGATGCTCCGGAACTGGGGTCTCGTCTTCATCGGGAACTTCCTCGGCGCCTTGACGGTGGCCGTACTGATCACCTTCGTCCTCACCTACGGATACTCGATTCCACCGGACGCCATCGGCGAACGTCTCGGCGAAATCGGCGAGGAACGCACCCTCGGCTATGCAGAGCACGGCGCAGCCGGCATGGCGACCCTGTTCTTCCGTGGCATGTTGTGCAACTGGATGGTATCCACCGGCGTCGTCGCAGCGATGATGTCCAAGAGCGTGCCGGGCAAGGTTCTCGTCATGTGGATGCCCGTCATGCTGTTCTTCTACATGGGCTTCGAACACTCGGTCGTCAACATGTTCCTGTTCCCGTCCGGCCTCCTGCTCGGCGGCGACTTCACGCTCAGCGACTACCTGATCTGGAACGAGATCCCGACAGTACTGGGCAATCTGGTCGGTGGTGTCGTCTTCGTCGGTCTCGCCCTCTACGTCACCCATGTGCGGACGCAGCCCAAGCGATCAGTCGGGAACACGCCGACGCCGGCATGATCGGACGGCATCGTTCGTTCCGATCTCATCTGCTGCACTCACCAAGCGTGCGGAATGCACGACCGGACCGGCTGACCATGACGATATCTGGTGCCGACGCCGCGCCCCCCGGATCTGACGAACCGGGCGGTCGAGGTCCGCCGCGCCGCGGGCCGTCGACCAGCTCTACTGCCCGCACCATCCGGCGTTCGGCCCTCGATGTCCGGAAACGACTCGGACCCGGGGGCCGCAGCCCACGGGTCCGATGGTCGGGAGCCCTACTGCTGGGCGCTGCTGATTCCTTCAGCAGAACCGGTGAAGAAGTCGAGTGCACCGAAGAGGTCTGCGGCGTTGACGAAGAATTCGGCCAGATCAGCGAGCATGATGTAAATCCCATCTGTGGAGAATCAACAGCGGTGCGATCGCGGTGACGAACGCCCTTCAATTGTTACCAGAAGATCCTGATCCCGCAGCGTGGACACACTGAGTTCCACATCACATTCCGCCTGGTCGGATCCAATCACGAACCGATCACAGGTGTGAAATGATCTACCTTTCAGCAGGTAGATGCGCCGACTCCCTGAGCGCCGTCCTATTTACGGATAATTGATCAGCGCCGAGAAAAACCGACCTCGAACAACCGGAGAAGATCGAATTGCACATCGACGAGCAGGAATTTCATCGTCGGCATTCGACGCATCGGACAAACCGAAATTATGCACCAATTCGACGACCCTTTCCTCGCGGCACGCTGCAACCGGGTCGTCTCCGCGCCTTCGCGCTGCATTCATCGAAGGCCTGCCGGCTTGCGACAGTGCCGCGGCGAAGAGACCATCACCGCCACGCGCAGGCTGCCGATACGCGGCGCCCGGTCGACGACCCTTATCCTGGGTGAGTACTTGTCCGCGAATACACACAGAGAGAACTATGAGACGCGCCAAGCGCAAACCTCGAAGACCCGCCCCGTCCCCGTCTGCGAACGACCACCCCGGTCCTGAACCCCGGTTCGTTCCCGACACCCGGTACCCCCGATGCTGACAGCGCTCGGGATCGCCTTCGGAATCTTCGTCGTCCTGGCCATCACCGCCCTGACCGGCTATTTCGTGGCTCAGGAATTCGCCTACATGGCGGTCGACCGCTCGCGGATGAAGGCCCGCGCCGAAAGCGGAGACAAGCCTTCTGCGCGTGTCCTGTCCGTCACGCGCCGCACCTCCTTCATGCTCTCCGGAGCACAGCTCGGCATCACCGTCACGGGCCTGCTCGTGGGCTACGTCGCGGAGCCTCTGATCGGTAGTGGCCTCGGCGAGTTGCTCGGAGGTGTGGGGGTGCCCACTGCCGTCGGCATCGCAATCGGCACTGTCCTTGCAGTGCTGTTCTCGACAGTGGTCCAGATGGTGTTCGGTGAGCTCGTCCCCAAGAACCTGGCGATCGCCCGACCCGAACCTGTCGCTCGGTGGCTCGCGCTGTCCACCACCGTGTATCTGAAGATATTCGGTTGGTTGATCCGCCTGTTCGACGCGTCGTCGAACCTGCTGTTGAAGACGTTGAGGATCGAGCCGGTCCACGACGTGGAGCATTCGGCGACACCCCGAGACCTCGAGCACATCGTCGCGGAATCCCGCGACACCGGTGAGCTGCCCGCCGAGCTGTCGAAGCTCCTCGACCGAATTCTCGACTTCCCGACCCGTACCGCCGAACACGCGATGATCCCCCGGGCGCGGGTGGACTTCGTCGACGTGGACGAATCCGTCGCCAGTGTGCTGGCCAAGATGGGTACCGGTCACACCCGGTACCCGGTCGCCGGCACATCCTCGGACGACGTCCGGGGTGTCGTGCATCTGCACGACCTGCTGGCCATCGAGAACCCTGCCGGTACGGCGGGAACGCTGTGCAGGCCCGCGTTCATCGTGCCCACGACCCTGGCACTGCCCGACGTACTCGAGCAGTTGAACATCGAGGGTGAGGAGATGGCGCTGGTGATCGACGAATACGGCGGGTTCGCCGGTGTCGTCACCGTCGAGGACATCGCCGAGGAACTCGTCGGCGAGATCGCCGACGAACACGACCCGGCAGTCGAGACCCAGGTGATCACACGCTCGGGTGACGGTTGGCTGATCCGCGGCGACGTGCACCTCGACGAGGTGATCCGCACACTGGACGCCATCCTTCCCGAAGGGGACTACGAGACCCTCGCAGGTCTGGTGATCGCGGAGTTCGGGGGGCTTCCCGAGGTGGGCGACACGGTGACCGTCGCCATCGATCCGGATCCGGCCGACCTCGTGCACGAGTCGGCGCCTCCCGCCAAGCACCTCATCGCCGAGGTACGCGCAGTCGACAAGCACGTTCCGTCCTCTGTGTTCGTCACGCTGCAGACCGACGAGGTGAACGACGATGAGTAACCCCTGGGTGGTCGCGGTCGCGACCGTGGTGTTGATCGCGGCGAGCGCATTCTTCGTCGCGGTCGAGTTCGCATTGATCGCCGCGCGCCGACACCGATTGGAAGATGCTGCGCCGCAGAGCCGTTCTGCTCGCGCAGCCCTACGCAGCGCATCGGAACTGTCGGTGCTGCTCGCCGGCTCGCAGCTCGGAATCACCGTGTGCACGCTGGCTCTCGGCGCAATCACCAAACCCGCGGTGCACCATTGGCTCACGCCGGCGTTCGAAGCGTGGGGTGCGCCGTTGTGGCTCGCCGACGTCGCCGGGTTCGTGTTGGCACTGATCATCGTCACGTTCCTGCATCTGGTGGTCGGCGAGATGGCGCCGAAGTCGTGGGCCATTGCGCACCCGGAAAAGTCGGCGACGATGCTCGCACTTCCCATGCGCGCATTCATGTGGGTCACGCGACCACTGATCGTGCAGCTCAACCATATGGCGAACTGGATCTTGAGCAAGCTCGGTGTGGAGGCGGTGGACCAGGTGGCGTCGGGCCAAGACCCCGACGCACTGCGTCATCTCGTCGAGCACTCCGCCACGGTCGGGACACTCGACGAGCGTTACCACGGCCATCTCACGAGCGCGCTCGAACTCCAGGCCCTCACGGTAGGCGATATCGTCACGCCCGCTGCACCCCCGAGCAGCGTCGCCCCGGAAGCGACTGCGGAGGAGATCCAGGAGGCGGTCCGCCGCACCGGACATCTACGTCTGCTGGTGCGCGGCAACGGCCACATCGACGGGGTCGTGCATGTGCGCGACAGCCTCCAGGCCGATGACGGGGTGACAGCCGCGGATCTCATGCGCCCGGCACTCATGCTCGAAACGGCGATTCCGGTGTACGAGGCGCTGGGCATAATGCGCGAGACCCGGAGTCATCTGGCGACAGTGGCCGATGACGGTCGGGTGGTCGGACTGATCACCCTCGCCGACGTGCTGGCACGGCTGCTCCCGGAAGAACACGACGCAGCCTGAGCAGCTCTCGACGTCACCGGTCGCTGCCCCCGAGCACACGGCCCAAGGCCTTTCGGGGACAGCTCCGGTGCGTCGAGGAACTCGCTCGCGCATCACTCTGTGACGAACGGCGCACGTCGCCACCGCTGCGCCGGACCGAGTTCGATGCAGAGGTCGGATTCACGAGCGCGTACGGCGACGCTCCGGCGGAGGTCAGCCGCCGACGGTGGCGTGCATCTCCCACACGAGGAGCTCGGCGTTCGTATCGGTGCTGAGCTGTTGCCCACCTCCACCGCTGACTCGTACCGCGTCGCCTTCGGCGAGCAGCCCCACCCCTTCGAGAGCGGCGTTGCCGCGAGCGACGAACACATGCAGGAACGGTGCGTCGGGTAGCGAGACCGGATGCCCGGGCTGCATCCGCGACACATGCAGCGCCGCATCCCGATTCCGGATACGGATGGCCGCGTGGTCTGCGTGGGTCTTCATTCCGGAGGCGATGGGGACGAGTCCCCCGGAGAGCAGTTCGCGATCGATTTCGAGTTGCTCGTATCCCGGGGTCACTCCGGCTTCATCGGGCAGCACCCACATCTGGACGAAGTGCACGGGGGTATCGTGCTGTTCGGCGTGGAGACCGGTAGCGCCGTCGAAACGCCACGAGTCGTTCCTCTCCGAGTGCAGGATTCCGGAGCCGGCGGTCATGCGCTGAGCCAGACCGGGATAGATGATTCCGGCATGGCCCGTCGAATCCTGGTGGACGAGCGATCCTTGCAGGACCCAGGTGACGATCTCCATGTCCTGGTGGGGGTGTGTATCGAAACCCTGACCGGGGGTGACGATGTCGTCGTTGTTGACCATCAGCACACCGTGGTGGGTGTTCACAGGGTCGTAGTGGTGACCGAAGGAGAAGGAATGCTTCGAATCGAGCCAGTCGATCTTCGTCTTCAGTCGGTCATGGGCGCGGCGGACTTCGAGGCGCGGTTCCTTGACGGTGGTGCTCATGGTGGTCGATTCTCCGGGTCAGCAGTTCGGGTCGGTGGTGGGCGGGTTGCGGCGGGGCCGAATTCGGGCATTCGGCAGAGGTGGGGCGGGGAGTCGCGCGACATCGCCACCGTAGCCTTCGACGCGCCCGAACCTGTCGGATTCGCTCTGCCAGGCGTCGCGGTAGGCGACGATCTCGTCGTGGGAACGACCGACGAAGTTCCACCACATGACGATCTCCTCACCGAACGGTGTGCCACCCAGAAGGATCAGGCGAGCGGGTTCGCCGGTGCGGTTGGTCAGTGTCAGCCGAGGTACACCGGTGCCGACGTAGCCGAGCGCAGCGCGTTGCAGGACGGTGTCGAACAGCGCCACTTCTCCGGTGTCGACGAGGACTCCGTGTTCGAACGCGGTATCGATGTCGAGGGTGATAGTGGCATCGGGGTCGACGACGATCTCGGCGCCGAGCAGCGGGGTGAAGGTGCGGACGGGTGCAGTGTCGCCGGCGAGAGTACCGAGGAACACCCTGCTGGTGCCGCCGCCGAGGTCGATGGGTTCGGGCACGTGGTGCTGAAAATCGCGTGGGGCGTCGCGGTCGGATCCGGGGAGCGCCACCCACAGCTGCACCCCGTGCAGGATGCCGGTCGCCGGTGTCGAGACCTCGGAGTGGCAGATGCCGTATCCACCCGTCATCAGGTTCATCTCCCCCGGCAGCACCATAGCGTGCACGCCGTCGCTGTCCCGGTGCTCGATCTCACCGGTGAACAGCCAGCTCACGGTCTGCAGGCCGGTATGCGGGTGAGGAGCGACGTCCATACCGCCGGTGGCAGAGATGTCGTCGGGCCCGTAGTGGTCGACGAAGCACCACGCACCGATGAGTGAGCGCTGCCGTTGAGGCAGGGTACGTCGTACCCTCATAGCTCGCGGACCACCGAGCGGCACCTCGCGCGCGGTGATGATCTCGACGTGTGGGTTCCGGATGTCGCCGACCGGACGGTCCTCGGTCCGGCAGCGCAGTTCGACAGGGCTGGCGTCGGTATTGCTCATCTCGATCGTGGCCTTCCGGTTCGGTGCGGATCTCGTGGCTCGGGTCTGCGCTACCGCGACTGCGCGTTCACCTACCCGTCGCTAACGGTTCGGAGGATCGTCGAACCGTACATCTCACCGAGCGGATCGGCGATGAGTTCGAGTCTTTCGCCGTCGGGGCCCGAGAAATACAGTGATACCTCGCTGTGTTCGACGAGGTCGATACCGGCGGCTGTCAGTTTGTCGCGCAGGTACTCCCATGCGGGGAGTTCCATACTGATCGCGATGTGATGAAGCCCGCCCAGCACCTCCCGGTAGGGCCCGACGTCGAGACCGGGGAAGTCGAAGAACGCCAAGAGGTTTCCATTCCCAATGTCGAAGAAGAAGTGTGACGATCCGGGATAGTCGCGGTTCTCGATCAGCTCTACCAGGGGGAATTCGAGCAGGTCCTGGTAGAACGTCACGGTGCGCTCGACGTCGCCGCTCACGATGGCCGTGTGATGCAATCCCCGCGCCGATGACGGCGGACGTGAGCCCTCGGACAATAGATGGCGATCGCGGATCTCCTCGCGTCGCTGTGCCCACGAATCGTCAGATTGCGCGGTTGCCATCGCGACCCCCTAGCCGACCGGCAGCGGACGCCCATCTGCCGAATCAATTGAACTTGCAGATCATCATGGCAGATCGATAGTTGCTTAGTCAACTATCTGCTAGGATAAGTGCCATGGAACCGACAAGATGGCTGACCCACGACGAGCACCGGCTGTGGCGTTCCTACCTCGACACCACCCGCATGCTTGTCCAGGATCTGGACAAGCAGCTCGCGCGCGACTCGGGGATCTCGTTCGCCGACTACGAGATCCTCGTCCTACTGTCCGAAGCAAGAGATCGCAGACTCCGGATGCGGGACCTCTCCGACGCGAGCACCACCACCCGCAGCGGCATCACTCGCGCGATCACCCGCATGGAAGCCGCAGGATGGGTGCACCGCGTCGACTGCCAGTCCGACAAACGAGGTGCATGGGCCGAGTTGACCGACAAAGGCGCCGCGACACTCGCCTCGGCCGGCCCCGGCCATGTCGACGCGGTACGCGCGGCCATGTTCGACATCCTCTCCCCCGACGATCTGACCGTGATCGCCGATGCCTTCTCCGCCATGCGCGACCACCTGCAGGAGCGTCGGCGTACGACCTGACCGGAAGGTCTCCGCACACGACCGACACGTCGGCCATACCCGGCTACGCTCGAACCGGCCGCATTCATCGGAAGGACGCAGACATGCCTACGGATACCCCCGATCCACGCCTCGCTGACATCAGCGTCGCCCACAATCCCCAACGGAACCGCTACGAGATCCTCGACGGCGACACCGTCATCGGGCACACGGATTACCGCGCCGGTGAAGGTGTGCAGCGCGTGTTCGTCCACACCGAAGTGGACGCGAACTACGGTGGCCTCGGCTTCGCCGGCCGCCTCGTGAAGTTCGCGCTCGACGACGTCGCAGCACAGGGCGGACGCATCGTCCCCGTGTGCCCGTACGTCGCCAAGTACGTCACCGAGCACCACGATTACGACAGCATCATCGACCCACCCGGAGCACCCGCATGATTCCCGGCGAGCGGATCTCGATCGACAAGCAGACCCGCCCGGTCTACCGCGCACAGGTGGCCGTCGCAGTCGCTGTCCGAGACGCAGTCAGCGATGCAGGCCTCGACAGGAAGCTCGCCGAACTCGTCAATGTGCGCGTGTCGCAGATCAACGAATGCGCGTACTGCCTCGACGTGCACATTCGGGACGCCCTGAAGGCGGGTGAGCGGGCACAGCGCCTCGCCGTACTACCCGCATGGCGCGATACGGATCTGTTCACCGACGCGGAGCGTGCCGCACTGACACTCGCCGAATTGGTGACCACCTTGCCGTCGTCGTACGAGCAGGACTGCCGCTACGCCGAAGCCACGAAGGCCCTCGACGACGCCCAGGTCTCCGCCGTCATCTGGGTTGCGATCGCAATGAACTCGTTCAACCGCATCTCGATCCTGAGCCGCCACCGAGTTCGCCCGGACGACTGGAAGGCCTGATCGGATCGGATTGCGAGCGCGCACCGACCCTCGCCACGACCGGGAGTAGCGTCGCCGTCATCAGCGATACCACGAGCACGCCCAACGCCATGCCCGAGAACACATCGTGGACGTAGTGCACACCGACGGTGACGCGGGAGAGACCGAGCACCACGGCAAGCGGTGCGACGAACCAGAGGGTCCGCCGGACGGCAAGCACACACGCGGTGGCAAAGGCCGCTGCGATCACGGAATGGTTCGACGGCCACGACCAGTCGCCGATCTCCGGACACTCCAGGACGGTCGCGACGTCCAGGGTCCGGCAGGGCCGCGGTTCGGTCACCACCAGCTTGATGAATTCGCTGAGCAGGTAGGCAGTGATCACCCCTGCTCCGGCCACGACGAGAATCCGGAAGGCGCGTCGGTCCTCGCGCCAGGACCACACCGCCAGTGCCCCCGCGGTGGCTACGAGGACGAGCAACCCCTTGTCCGCGACGACACCCGCGACCGGCCCGAGGAACGACGCCTCGAATGTCTGCGCAATCGCGAGATAGAGCTCGTCACGAACGGGCACAGCCGCCACAGCCAGCAACGCCAATACGACCGCCGTCGGCATCGCGGGGAGAAGCATCGACTGAACGAACTTCGGGGGAATTCGAGATGAACGCTCGGTGACAACCATGATCGACAACGCTAACGTGGCCGCTCCCCGGCTCGGCGTTCGACTCGCCCGACGGGACCGGCAGTACGCTGTGACCCATGTGGAGAACCTGGGTGCCATCGCTGGCAATCGCCGCGGTCGCGGTGCTCGTGCTGACAACCGGGGCCCTCACTCCCGCCTCGATCGCCATTGCGGTCGTCCTGTTCGCGCTCGCCTGGCTCGGATCCCCGCTGGCCTTCCCGCGCCACGTCGACGACGCAACCGCCCGTCTCGAGGCCGCCGACACGAATACTCCCGTGGTCTACTGGCGGCCGGGGTGCATGTTCTGTATGCGCCTGCGGGTATCCCTGCTCCACCGTGCCAATCGGGCGATCTGGGTGAACATCTGGCGCGACCGGGCAGCGGCAGCACGGGTGCGGGAGGCCAACCACGGGAACGAGACAGTACCCACCGTGTTCGTCGGGGAGGCCGCGCACACCAATCCTGATTCCGAGTGGATGCGCGCACAGCTCAGCTGAGCGGTGGTGCAGCGCCGGTCGCCGACGACGCGTGCGCCGTGCCCGGCACGCATCTGCGCGATCACTTTACTCGACCGTCTCCCCCGGTCACCGGGTCCCGGGAATGAACGCGTCCGCTCGGCGCACGAGGTGGTCGTGCAACCGCGCGACGGCCGGTGTCGGGCGATGATTCCCTCTGATCAGACCGATGCGGCGATCGCGGTCCCCTGTCAGCGGTATCCCGACGAGATCGCTGCGGGAGGTACCGCGGTCTGCGGTGACACTGTGCTCGGAAACCGGTAGGAGGGCAACGCCGAGCCCTTGCGCAACGAGTACGCGTGCCGTCTCGAACTCCCCGATCTCGAACGCCACTCGCGGCACGAAACCCGCTTCCTTGCACCAGATTTCGAGAAGTCGGCGCAGATGAAATTCGGGCGGGTTCGCGATGAACAACTCCTCCGCCAGTTCGGTCAGGTCTACCTGCGCCCGCTCCGCCAGCGGGTGCGACCGCGCGACGTGCAGCATGATGCGTTGTGTTCCGAGGTGCACGACCGGCAGGTCGTCCGGAGGCGGAATGACAACGGCCAGATCGAGACGACCGTCGCGGACCATCGAGCACAGGGCTTCGCCGTGAGCCTGAACGAGACCGAACCGGATACGTGGTGCGGTCTCGTGGAATTCGGCGAGCAGCGAAGGAATGCTCACCGGCCCGAGCGTGAGGGGAAACCCGAACCGGACTGCACCGCTCTCCGGGTCGGCACTACTGCGCACGACGTTCACCGCGTCACCGAGCATCCGGACCGCGCCGCGGGTACGTTCGTGGAGCTCGCGACCCGCCGCGGTCAGCGCGACACCCCGACCGGCCGGCTGGAAGAGTGCCACCCCGAGGATCTGCTCGAGCGTCTTGAGTCGCCTGCTCAGTGACGACTGCGGCACCCCCAGGACGGCGGCCGCGTGAGTGACGTGCCCCTCGGCTGCTGCAGTGTCGAACGCGGCGAGTAGCGGCACGATCTCGACGACCTCCGCAGATACATATCCATCCATATTCGGATGATAGAACAACCATGATCTCATTGGACGGTTCGATAGCCGCGGAGGAAGCTGGACTCATCCGCGTCAGAAGGAGTGTCTCCCCATGAGTGACAACACATCCGACACCATCCACGATGTCGTCCTGGTCGGCGGCGGGATCATGTCCGCAACCCTCGGAGCGATGCTCTCTCGTCTCGAGCCCGACGCCTCGGTCGTCCTCCTCGAACGCCTCGACGAGGTCGCCGGTGAGAGTTCCGCCGCATGGAACAACGCGGGCACCGGACACTCCGGCTATGCGGAACTCAACTACATGCCCGACCCCACCGATGGCACGACGGCGGAGGACATCGCGCGCCGGTTCCGGCTCTCCCGGCAGTTCTGGTCGTCGCTGGCAGCCACCGACATCATGCCGGAGTTCCTCACTCCCGCACCGCACATGGACCTCGTCTTCGGCGAACGAGACGTCGAGTACCTGCGCACCCGGGTGACGACCTTACGGACCTCACCCGCGTTCACCGAGATGGAGTACACCGAGGACCCCGAGACCATCCGCGAGTGGGCTCCCCTCCTGATCGAGGGCCGCACCGACACCGGCCCCATCGCCGCCTCACGCCATCGGGCCGGCACAGACGTCGATTTCGGTGCACTGACCCGGTGGCTCGTGGACGACATCGCAACCCGCGGCACCGACGTGCGCCTACGCCACGAAGTCACCCGCCTGCACCGCCGCGCCGATGGAGTGTGGGTTGTCTCCGGCCGAGACCGGACCACCGGGCAACACTTCCGTCTCACGTCGCGCTTCGTTTTCGTCGGTGCGGGAGGCTACGCACTGGAGTTGCTCCAGAAGGCGCGGGTCGACGAGGTCTGCGGATACGCCGTGTTCCCCGTCGGAGCGCAGTTCTTCCGCACCGACAACCCGGTGGTCGTCGCGCGGCACGACACCAAGGTCTACGGCCAGGCCGACGTCGGAGCTCCACCGATGTCGGTGCCGCACCTCGACCTGCGCGTGGTCGACGGGACACCGTCGTTGATGTTCGGGCCGTACGCGACATTCAGCACCCGACTCCTCCGACACGGCCGGCTGACCGATCTGTTCCGGACGATCCGCCTGCGCAACACCGTCTCGATGGTCACCGCCGGCCTGCGCAACCTGGCTCTCGTGCGGTACCTCCTCGGGCAACTCACCTCACCGAAGAAGCGCAAGTTCGAGCACCTCCGCCGGTTCTATCCCGGCGCCGATCCCGCCGATTGGTCCCTCGTCCAGGCCGGACAGCGAGCCCAGTTGATCAAACCGGACGAACACGGCCGCGGCGTGCTGATGTTCGGAACCGAACTGGTCACGAGCGCCGAGGGGACGATCGCCGGGCTACTCGGCGCGTCGCCGGGCGCTTCCATTGCTCCCGCCATCGTGGTCGACCTGCTCGCGCGCTGCTTTCCGGACCGGCAGGACGCCTGGGCACCCGCTCTCGGTGAACTGATACCGGACCTGTGGCACGACGCGGCATGAAGGCCCGCCTGCTGCTCTGTTCGGCTCCGCCCGGGGCTATTCGACGATGATCGTCCCCATGGCGCCGCGGTCTCCGTCGAACAGTCGGTGGTTGAGGAACGTGTAGGTGCCGGGTTCGAGGAACTGCAGTTCGACGAACCCGCCCTGCGCGACCGCGAGGTCGAGGACCTGTGATCCCCCACTGTCGGGATCGTCGGCACGCAACAGATATGCGCCCTCCTTGTAGACGGTGTCGAACTGACTCCCGACGACGTGGAAGCTGACGGTCGCGTTCGGACCGGCATCGAGCACCCAGACACGCACCCGGTCGCCGACCCCGGCATGCAGTGGTCGATGTACGTACTGGTCGGCGAACCCGTTGAACATCACCAGATCCGGGGTGCCCGCGGCAACCTTGTCCGCGTCGACCTCACCGTCTCCGAGGTACGCCTCCGACTGCACCATGAGGTACTCGGCGTCGACGGGGCCGAGACTCGGCGGATCGATGACGACCGCACCGAACATCCCGGCGGCGATGTGCACCGCCATCGGCGCGGTTGCGCAGTGGTACAGCCAGATTCCGCTGTGCTCGGCGCGGAATCGATAGACCAGCTCCTCACCCGGGTTGATCGTGCGCATCGGGTCATCGGGCCCGACCATCCCGGCGTGGAAGTCGATGGAATGCCCCATGCTTCCGTGGTTGATCATCGTGATCTCGAAGATGTCACCGACCCGCCCGCGCAGCGTGGGCCCCATCGGCTGCCCGTTGTAGGTCCACATCGTCTGAGGTACCCCCACCGCATAGTGACCCGGCACCTCGGTGATCTCGAAGGTGAAGCGATGTGTCGTTCCCTCGGGTGCGGGCGCGAGCAGCGGGTCACGCGCCACGAAATCCTCGCCAGGTACCGCAGCGAGGTCCACTGTCGGGGTCTCGCCGGTCGAACCGTGGTCGTGGCTCGTCACCGAGCCGTCCCCACCCTCGGCAACAATGTGGAACACCATGCCCTGTTGCCGGTGACCGACGATCGAACACCATCCTTCGATGTCGGTACCGACCACACCCACGTCGAGAGTCGCGGACTCCCCCGGCGCCACTCTGCCGGTGTCGTGGCCGGTGGCCAGGACCAGGTCGTGCACCTGATCGTCGGAGTTGGTGAAGGTGAGAACGAGGCGGTCGCCCGCCGGTACGGTGACAGTCTCGGGAGTGAAGCGCATTCCGACCGCCTCGACGTGGATTTCGGTGGTGTCGCCGGTCGGGGTGACACCGGCCGAGGCGTCCTGATCACCGATACCCCCACCACCGATACCCGATGTGACGGCGGCGACGAGCGCCAGGCACGCCAACGCGGAGGTGGCTTGCAGGCCACGTTGATGGGTGGCGGGAACACGTTTCGGTGCGACGTGCCCCGACATCACGGCACGGCGACCCGCAACCGACGCTTTGGCGCTGGTGATCATGATCGGCAGGAACATCACGAATGCCAGCATGATCAGCGCAGTGACCCCCACCCGCATCCAGCTCGCAAGCGGAAGCAGGTTCAGCAGCAGGCCGACGTTGATGACGACAATGCGCCAGACCCACCATCGGTTCATCTTGTCGACGCCCGCGCCGACCACCTCCGGCCCGCCACCCATCAGGGTGGGCAGCAGATGGCTCATGACGCCGAACAACAATTGCGCTGCGAATCCGGCCAGGAAGGGAACGGTCATCAGCGTCGCCCTGTCGGGGTCCATCGGGCCCGTCGCGAGCACGATCGCCAAGCTCGCAAGCGACCCGAGCAACCACAGCATCGCCGCTGTGACGGAGGCGGCGGCATAGCCGGCGGGCGGACGTGTGAGGGCGCCCCGCAACAGCGGTGCTGCCACGACGACCCACCCGGCGAGATAGACAGCGCAGCCGACCGCCGCACCGAGCGGATGCCCGGTCAACGCGCCGACCATGAACAAGGCGATACCGACGAGCAGAATCACCAGGGCGACGGGACGCCGTCCTGCCTCGCTCCTCGGCATTCCGATCAGATTCGGGTACAGCACGGTGAGCACACCCGCGGCGGCCAACCCCAGGAACCCGAGGATGTTCATGGCCTGGTGAGCGAGCAGGAAGCCGGCTTCTGCCTGCTCGGTTGCTCCGTAGGCCAGCACGGCACCGAATCCGGCACCGAACGGCAACAGCGCCGACGAGGCAACCAGGAACCACACGCTCGGCGTGTGCTCGGCCGGGCCGTCCCCCGCCTCGGCTCTCGCGCGCTGCGCGCGCCGGATCAGCAGCAACAGCGCGATCGCATGCCAGGACACCATTGCTCCGACGAGTACCGATCCGGCGAGGGTGACGGGGAACCAGCCACCGACGACACCGATGATCGTGACAACGATCCCCGCGTTGAGCAGATAGATCTTGACCAGCTGAGACCTCCGCTCGGATTCGGGGAGGTGATATTCCAGAAAGCGCTCGGCGAGCGCCTGAGACCACACCACGATGGAGTTGGTGACGGCGCCGAGAGTGAACAGGTGCACAAGCAGCCAGCGCGACTCCGGAAGAAACGGATGTGTGAGCCCGGCGAGAATCAGCAGCACGAGCCACACGCGCACGGGCATGCCAGCTCGCTGATGCCAGCTCTTGGGTCGCTTCGCGGGGTGTGTGGTGGTCACGGCTCGATGGTAGGACTGCGCAGGCATCGAATACTACCTACTGTCGTAGCCCCCACATCGCGGGTGGCGAAATCCCGCAAAGATATCCGACGAAGGCCTCTACCCAACAGGCCCGGGTTCTTCAGATGAGCATCGGAGGACTGAGCAGTTCGGGTACCGGGAAGCGGGCCGACGCCGGCCTGAGCGCTCGAGCCCGGGCAGCGCACCACCGTCCGCGTTGTCCACCGCATGCCCACAATCGAACACTTGCACTAGATAGCGTCAACCATACCAGCGAGTTTGTGTTCGATCATCGCCATCGCCAGCCCGACGGCGAAGGCCCGGTCGCACAGACGGACACCTCGAGCTAAAGTGCTCCTCACGTTGATATCGAGGGGGGTTCGATGAGCGGTTTGTTTCCCGGTGCCGGAATCCGGGTGGTTCCCGATGGAGTGCGGATGTACGGAAGCACCAATCTCCGTGCAGCAGAACAGGTCGCACAGGCCGGATCGATGGACCTGGGGGCGAACGTCTCGTCACTGAGTCCGGCCATGGGATTGATCGGCGCCGACTTCCTCGCGGCCTTCGTGGCCGCGCAGAGCGAACACACGCGCGCGGTCGGGCAACTGACACTCGCGTACGCATCCAATGGCGTTGCCGCACATGAGGCCGCAGCCGCGTACGACGGCACCGACGCCGCCACCGCCATCGCCCTCGCGCGTTCCAACGGGAGCCTGGCGTGAGCGCCACGGCGCCCCTGCCGGCGCCCGAAGCCTCACCGACCGTGCTCGACGCGTTGCACGCATCGCCAGTGGCGCCGGTACTCGACATGCCCCTACCGCCGGTGCCGGAGATGCCCACCTTCACGCCACCGGCTGCACCCGGGCCGGAATCGATTGCAGAACTGCTGCAGTCGATTCCTGTTCCCACGCTGCCCGAGATCGACGAACTGCTCCGGCCGATCGCCGAACTCGGCAACATGTTCGGCACCGGCGTGTGCGAGGCACTCGATCCTTCGTCCCTTCTCCAGCAGGGTTCGCACCTTCTCGACGGTGCTGCGTCGCTCGGTCGATCAGCCCTGGCCGTACTGCCCGAATCGTGGGAGGGCACTGCCGCCGAGACTGCGGCCGATCACTCGACGAGAGCGCAGATTGCGTCCTACGAATTGAGCGAACGCGGCAACCTCATCGGTCAGGTGACCCGCGCGGCGACAGCAACCGTGGAGCGCGGGAACATCGAGTTGACCGGCATCGCACAGTCTTTCATCGCATCGGCAGTGGCGACCGCGCCGGTGGCGATGACTCCGCCCGGGCAGGCAGCACTGATCGCGTCGGCCGTCGAGCACGTCAGTTCGGCGCTCGCAGTCGTCGCACGCACCCGCGGAGAACTGACCGGGCACACCGTGGCAATGAACGCCTTGACTCCCCCCATCCCGGTGCCGGCACCTGCCTTGACCTCGATACCGCTCGATCCGAGCACGGTCGCGAGCACGGTCTCGGGTGCGGTCCAGCCCATCGGTGAGGTCTTCTCCGGCACCGCAGGTGGGCCTGCTTCGACCTTCCCCACCTCCACCGTGCCCACCGGCGCAGCTGCCACGATGGCGGCCTCGGCCACGTCCGGTGTCGGCGCCGCAGCCCTCGGCGCGGGAAGTCCGAGTGCGGCGTACGGTAGCGCGGCCGGAAGCTACGGAGCGGCGAATGCCGGTGCGGCAGCGATGCCGTCGGCCGGCGCACCTTTTGCCATGGCCCCGACCTCCAGCGGCACGGGCCCAGTGAGCACCGCGAACCCCGGCACCGGGGCGGCGCGCAGCCCTGTCCTCGGTGGCGCACCGATAGCTGCAGCGAACCGAGGTGAGGACACCGAACACCGCAGTCGGGGCATTCTCGTCACCTCCGGAAACAGCAGCGAAGTGGTCGGCGAGATGCCGTTCGTGACCCCCGCGGTGATCGGGGCTGTCGACGACGACTGGTGAACGGCCGGCGCCATCGCACCCGGACGCCACTTCCTTCGATGGAGGCCTTCCGGACCCCGAGAGGGTCCGGAAGGCCTACTCGACGAGAGATGCAACCTCGTGATCGGTCAGCGTCGTCTGCGGTACCCGCCCCGCCGCACGGGCCAGTTCGACCGCGCGGTACAACGGGCGCTCACTCAACTCCGCGCCCCGCGCTTCCGCGCGTAGTTGTTCGACGAGCACCGACGAGATAGCGGCCGCGGATGCAAGTTCACTCGAGGCGAACGCATCTGCCAATTTTCGTAGAGCAAGAATATCCAGCTCGCGGCCGCCTTCGCCGCTGTACAGCGCAATCGGCACCATGATCAGGCCGTGGCTGCCATCGTTGACCCGCACGATGACCTGCGATACCCGGGCCGTGCGCACGAGAAGTTCGATCCCCGCGAGACACTCGAGTTCGACGCTGCGTGATCGGAACAATCCACTCGCAGTGACCACGGTGCCGACGAGCCGAATATGCCGCTTCGTCGCAGCGAGTGCGCCGAGTGCCGGTGGCAGCCCGACCACAGCGGCGACAAGGGCAGCAACCCACCAGGGGACGGCGAGCCACACGATCGCACCGACGATCAGACCGGCGAGAACAGCCACCATCGCGAGTTTGCGGGCGCGCGGTGCCAGCAGTTGCGCCGGAACGAGATCGAGGGCCACAGGCTCCGGCGGCGTGCGCCGGCCGTCAGGCGCGGTCAACTGCCTCACCTACACGTGCAACGATGTCGGAGATCGGCACCGTCTCCTGTTCGCCGTTGCGGAGATCCTTGATGACGATCTCCCCTGCGTCGAGTTCCCGGTCGCCGAGAACGAGGGCGATGACAGCACCAGACTTGTCGGCTGCCTTCATCGCACCCTTGAGACCGCGGCCACCGTAGGCGAGGTCGACGCGAATTCCCGCGGTCCGCAGACGCTGCGCCACGGGTACGAGCGCGATTCTCGCGGCATCACCCATCGGAATGCCGTACACCTCGCACCGCGCGGGGCTGCCCGCTGACCGACCCTCCGCGGCGAGAGCGAGGATGGTGCGATCGACCCCGAGCCCGAATCCGATGCCGGACAATGGCTGTCCGCCGAGTTGCTCCATGAGTCCGTCGTACCGGCCTCCACCGCCGATGCCGGACTGGGCGCCGAGGCCGTCGTGCACGAATTCGAACGTCGTCTTGGTGTAGTAGTCGAGTCCGCGCACCATGCGGGGGTTCACCACGTACGGCACCCCGAGCGCGTCGAGGTGTACACGCACTTCGTCGAAGTGTGCCTGCGCGGTGTCGGACAGATGATCGAGCATCAGCGGTGCGCCGGCGGTCATCTCCCGAACCTCGGGACGCTTGTCGTCGAGCACGCGCAGCGGGTTGATCTCCGCACGGCGACGCGTCTCCTCATCGAGCGGCAGGCCGAGCAGGAACTCCTGCAACTGTTCCCGATACTGCGGGCGGCAGGTGTCGTCGCCCAGCGAGGTGAGTTCGAGACGAAAATCTTCGAGACCGAGAGCACGGAAGCCGGCATCGGCGATGGCGATGACCTCTGCGTCGAGGGCAGGATCGTCGATGCCGATAGCCTCGACTCCGACCTGCTGCAGCTGCCGATAGCGACCCGCCTGAGGTCGCTCGTAGCGGAAGAAGGGGCCCGAGTACGACAACTTGACCGGTAGCTGCCCACGATCGAGGCCGTGCTCGATCACCGCGCGCATCACGCCGGCGGTGCCCTCCGGTCGGAGCGTGACCGATCGATCACCTCGATCGGCAAAGGTGTACATCTCCTTGGTGACGACATCGGTCGACTCGCCGACGCCACGTGCGAACAGTCCGGTGTCCTCGAAGATCGGAAGCTCGATGTGCCCGTATCCCGCCAGACGCGCGGCCCGGGTCAAACCGTCGCGTACCGCCACGAACTCGGCGGACTGAGGGGGAACGTAATCGGGCACACCTTTGGGAGCCGAAAACGTAGAGGCCTTGCTCACTGTCGCTGCTTTCTCTCGTCGGAAGGTTCTGCTGCCCAGCTGTGGCCGCGCGGAGCCGTTGTCAGCGGGATCCGGTGAGGCCGACCAGGAACGGGTTGGAGGCGCGCTCCTGCCCGATGGTGCTGGATCCGCCGTGCC
Organism: Rhodococcus ruitaii; assembly: GCF_055230935.1. Classification (NCBI taxonomy): domain Bacteria; kingdom Bacillati; phylum Actinomycetota; class Actinomycetes; order Mycobacteriales; family Nocardiaceae; genus Rhodococcus; species Rhodococcus ruitaii. The sequence continues at coordinate 141,277 of NZ_JBUYWC010000006.1, forward strand.
CGGGCAGGATCGCGGTGGTGTCGTCGAGGACGAGCATCTTCTCGGCGATCGACACGAGCAACTGCTCGTGGTTGCCGCCAGGCAGGTCGGAGCGGCCAATGGATCCTTGGAACAGCGTGTCGCCGGTCAAGGCGACCTCGAATTCGCCTCCGTCCGGGTTCGTGGTGCGGGTGCGCAGCACGACAGAGCCCTGGGTGTGGCCGGGAGTGTGGTCGACCGCGAACTTGATGCCCGCGTGCTCGATCTCGTCGCCGTCTGCGAGTTCGATCACCTCGTGCGGCTCGGTGAACGTGATTCCCTCGAGCATCGGAGCAAGGCTCGATCCCAGTCCGACACCGGGGTCGCTGAGCATGTGTCGGTCGTCCGGGTGGATGTAGGCGGGGATCGAGAATCGATCGGCAACCGTCTGGGCAGACCACACGTGGTCGAGGTGACCGTGCGTGAGCAGGACCGCACGCGGAGTCATGTCGGAGCCGGTGAGGAACTCGATCAGAGGCTCCGAGGCGTCCTGGCCTGGGTCGACGATGACGCACTCTTTCGCGTTGTCCTGCGCAAGGATGTAGCAGTTCGTCTGGAACATCCCAGCGGGAAATCCGGTTACGAGCACGAGCATCGCTCCTACGGTGTGGGCATTCGTGGTCTCGTACAGCCTAGGCGCTGTGCCCTGACGGCCGGTTCTCAGGTTGGGGTGGCAAACTCGACTCGGCCTGAACGCGGGCACACACATCGATCGGTTCACGGGAGGACAACTGCAGTGCCGAGCAATGCACAGCGGCGCCAGGCCGCGAAACGCAAACTCGAGCGCCAGCTCGAGCGTCGAGCGGAACGCGAGCGTAAGCGGCGTCGTCTGACTATCGGATTGTCGGCGCTCGGGGTTGTGGTGGTGGTCGGTATGGCCGCGGTCCTGTGGTCCGTCACCGGCGACTCCGAGGACCCCGCCACCGACGCCGCCGGCACGGACACATCGGCGCCCGAGTACCCGACCGTGCCCGAGGGCCGCGCCGAACCTCTCGCCGAGTCGGTGAGCTGCGAGTATCCGGCTGGCGGCAGCGAACCGTCGACACCGGTGGAACCGCCGCGCACCGACGGGATCCTCACCTCCGGTGAATCCAACACCGACATCAGCGTCAGTGTCGAGACGTCGCAGGGCAACATCGGGCTGATCCTGCACAACGACGATTCACCGTGCACGGTCAACAGCTTCCTGTCGCTCGCGGCGCAGGGATACTTCGACGCCACCACCTGCCATCGGCTGACAACAGACCCTTCCTTGCAGGTGTTGCAATGCGGCGATCCGACCGGCACCGGATCCGGCGGGCCCGGCTATCAGTTCGCGAACGAGTTCCCGACCGATCAGTTCGCGGCCGACGACCCTGCCGCGCAGGAACCCATGACCTATCCACGCGGCACCCTCGCGATGGCGAACGCCGGACCGGGGACCAACGGCAGCCAGTTCTTCCTGGTGTACGGCGATTCTGTCCTGCCACCGCAATACACGGTCTTCGGTGAGATCGACGAGACCGGACTCACGACCCTCGACAAGATCGCAGCGGACGGAGTCGTGGGTGGCGGCCAGGACGACGCCCCGGCGCTCGAAACAACTCTTACGAGTGTGAGGATGGACTGATGATCCGATTGCGCACCAGCGTTGCCACCGGCGCGGGCCTTGCCCTCCTGCTGACCGGCTGCGCCGACGACTCGGCGAGCGACACCACGACGACCACATCCATCAGCTCCGAAGCCGAACAGCCGCCGGCGTCGGGCATGCTGCCGGAGCGCCCCACGGACGGCGACCCGGTGTCGTGCACCTACACACCGGACGGGCAGGCCGCCGCGGACGTGACCCCACCCTCCGACTCGGACGTGTCCGCAAGCGGTATCGCAGAGGTGTCGGTGACGACAAGCGCCGGCGACATCGGGCTGCTGTTGGACCGGGCGTCCGCTCCGTGCACAGTGAACAGTTTCGTCTCCCTCGCCGAGCAGGGTTATTTCGACGACACCCCCTGCCATCGGCTCGTGACGTCGCCGGGGCTGCAGGTGCTGCAGTGCGGTGACCCGACGGGCACGGGCACCGGTGGCCCCGGCTACGGTTTCGACACCGAGTACCCCGAGAACTTCTACGCACAGGGTGCACCGCAACTGCGCCAGCCGGTGGTCTACCCGCGCGGCACGATCGCCATGGCCAACACCGGGCAGCCGGGCAGCAACGGCAGCCAGTTCTTCCTCGTCTACGAGGACTCGCAGCTGCCCCCGACGTACACGGTGTTCGGCACGATCGACGAGGCCGGCCTCGCCGTCGTCGAGGAGGTCGCCGCCGCAGGCGACGACGGTTCGATGTCTGCCGGTGGCGGCGCCCCGAACCTTCCTGTCCAGATCGAATCGGTGACTGTCCCGTCATAGGCACGGTTCCCGAACAGAATACGGGCTCCGGAACACAGGGGGTGCTCCGTACCGTCATGGTGCGGAGCACCCCCTGCCGAATCGTGGTTGGATACGCTACGATTCCGACTCTGTGATATCAACTACATCGACCGGCCCGTCCGGATTGCGCGGTATTGCCGCCGCGGGCACGCTCCTCGGTGCAGCGTTGACGGTCGGCTGCTCCGGCGGCGAAGCCGTGCCACCCCCCTCGGCCACCACCACCACAACAACCCAATCCGACAGCCACGCCCTGACCAGCGAGTCCATCTCGCAGTACCCAGGTCTCCCCGATGTGCCACCGCTGGATACGGCCACCGTTACCTGCTCGTACACACCTACCGGAGCTGCCTCACGCCCAGCGACGATGCCTTCGACCTCCGCATCGACGATCGGCAGCCCCGAAGTAGCGTTCGACACGTCGATCGGGCGCCTCGGTCTCGTACTCGACCGCGGCCATGCTCCCTGCGCGGTCAACAGTTTCGTCACCCTCGCGCAGCAAGGGTTCTACACCGGCACCTCATGCCACAGGCTGTCCGACGAAATCGGTGCGCAGTACTACCAGTGCGGCGATCCGACAGGGACCGGCACCGGTGGCCCCGGCTACACCTTCCCCGACGAATACCCCGTGCCCGAGTTCGCAGCACAGACCGCGACGGGACGTCCGGCAAGCGTCGTCGCATATCCGCGCGGGACCGTGGCCGTAGCGAACAGTGGCCGAGCCGACACCAACGGGAGCCAGTTCTTCCTCGTCACCGGCGACACGCTGCTGCGTCCCGACTACACCGCGTTCGGCCGCATCACCGACGAGTCACTGGCGCTCCTCGACGCCGCGGCCGCGGCAGGTCACGACGGCAGCTCGGTGCTGGGTGGGGGCGTACCGAACACCCCGGTGACGATCGCCTCGGTGGAGTGATCCTCGACCTGAAGGACTCCGAGCCGGCAGAACTCTAGGCTGCCGACGTGACCCGGTAGACGTCGTACACACCCTCCACGTTGCGAACCACGTTCAGCACATGCCCGAGGTGCTTCGGATCGCCCATTTCGAAGGTGAAGCGACTCACGGCGACCCTGTCGCCGGTCGTCGTGACGGATGCGGACAGGATGTTCACCTTCTCGTCGGCCAACGCTTTCGTCACATCCGAGAGCAACCGGTGCCGATCGAGCGCCTCGATCTGGATCGCCACGAGAAACACCGAAGACGGCGACGGCGCCCACTCGACCTCGATGATTCGTTCCGACTGTTCGCGGAGAGAACCCGCATTCGTGCAGTCCGTGCGGTGCACGCTCACCGATCCGGTGCGCGTCACGAATCCCATGATTTCGTCGCCGGGGACCGGCGTGCAGCATTTCGCGAGCTTCGACACGGTACCCGGTGCGCCCGGGACGAGGATGCCGGAGTCGCCACTCTGCCTCGACCGGGTGGGGATCGTGGACGGTGTAGACCGTTCGGCAAGTTCTTCTTCGACCCCGCCGACGCCCCCGAGCAACGCCACGAGCCGCTGCACGGCGTGGTGCGCCGACACATGATGCTCACCGACCGCGGTGTAGAGCGCCGACACATCGGCGTAGTGCAATTCCTTCGCTCCAGCGACCATCAGGTCGGCGTTCATCAATCGCTGCAACGGCAACCCGACGCGGCGAACTTCCTTCGCGATCGCGTCCTTGCCCGCCTCGAGCGCCTCCTCACGGCGTTCCTTCGCAAACCACTGCCGGATCTTCGCCTTCGCGCGGGGTGAGACAACGAAGGCCTGCCAATCGCGGCTCGGTCCGGCATTCGGGTCCTTCGAGGTGAACACCTCGACGACCTCGCCGTTCTCCAGCTTTCGCTCGAGAGCGACGAGCCGCCCGTTGACCCGTGCGCCGATACATCGATGCCCGACCTCGGTGTGCACCGCATACGCGAAATCCACCGGCGTCGAACCCGACGGCAGCGTGATCACTTCCCCCTTGGGGGTGAACACGAAGATCTCTTTGACCGCAAGGTCGTAACGCAGTGATTCGAGGAACTCGCCCGGATCTGCGGCTTCACGCTGCCAATCGAGGAGCTGACGCATCCACGCCATGTCGTCGACCTCAGCGACATCGCCCGAATGCCGACCCTTCGTTTCCTTGTACCGCCAGTGCGCGGCGATGCCGAACTCGGCAGTCCGATGCATGTCGCGGGTGCGGATCTGCACCTCGAGCGGCTTGCCTTCCGGACCGATGACCGTGGTGTGCAGCGACTGATACACGCCGTACCGTGGCTGCGCAATGTAGTCCTTGAACCGGCCCGCCATCGGTTGCCACAGAGAATGCACGACCCCGACAGCGGCATAGCAGTCGCGAACTTCGTTGCACAGGATCCGTATTCCCACCAGGTCGTGGATGTCGTCGAAGTCCCGACCCTTGACGATCATCTTCTGGTAGATCGACCAGTAGTGCTTCGGCCGGCCTTCGACGGTCGCGTCGATCCGGGACGAGGTGAGCGAGGACCCGATCTCGTCGCGCACCTTGGCCAGGTACGTGTCGCGGGACGGGGCGCGGTTCGCGACCAGTCGTACGATCTCCTCGTACTTCTTCGGATGCAGGATCGCGAACGAGAGGTCCTCGAGTTCCCATTTGACGGTCGCCATCCCGAGCCGGTGTGCGAGCGGCGCGATGACCTCGAGGGTTTCGCGGGCCTTGCGTGCTTGCTTTTCGGGCGGAAGGAATCGCATCGTGCGCATGTTGTGCAAGCGGTCCGCAACCTTGATCACCAGGACCCTGGGGTCGCGCGCCATTGCGATGATCATCTTGCGGATGGTCTCGGCCTCTGCGGCGTTGCCGAGCACGACCTTGTCGAGTTTGGTGACGCCGTCTACGAGGTGCGCGACCTCCTCGTCGAATTCCGAGGTGAGCTGTTCGAGGGTGTATCCGGTGTCCTCGACCGTGTCGTGCAGCAACGCGGCGATCAACGTCGTGGTGTCCATGCCGAGCTCGGCGAGGATGGTCGCGACCGCCAGGGGGTGGGTGATGTACGGATCGCCGGATTTGCGACGCTGACTCGCGTGCCGTTCTTCCGCGACATCGTAGGCACGCTGCAGCTGCGACAAGTCGGCCTTGGGATACAACTCCCGGTGGATCGTCACCAGCGGCTCGAGCACCGGTTTGACGGTGGTACCACGCTGCCCGGTGATCCGGCGTGCGAGCCGGGCCCGCACGCGCCGCGACGCCGAACTCGACGCGGGTGTAGGAGTGGGGGCCGCACCAGCGCTCTGGGACTTGTCAAGATTCTGGGTCATCCCCACTCCTCCCATCGCTGGCTCCGGCAGACCGGCTTCCCGCCAACTGTAATCCTTCGTGACGGTGTCGGAGCGACTCGGCCTCAGAGGCGCACGAGCGACGTCAACGGGTAGCTTTCCAGACGCGTACGTCCTCCGAGTGCTTCGAGCTCGGTCACCACCGTGACTCCGACGACGTCCGCTCCGACCCGCTCGAGCAGGTCGAGGGTGGCGCGAAGTGTTCCGCCGGTGGCGAGTACATCGTCCACCACAAGCACCTTGCGTCCCCGCAGCGATGGCGAGCCGTCGGGGATCTCGATGGCAGCTGTGCCGTATTCGAGTCTGTACTCGCACTTCTGCACCGGTGGGGGAAGTTTGCCTGCTTTGCGTACCGCGAGGACCCCCACACCGAGCTCGCGCGCCATTCCACCACCGAGCAAGAACCCACGGGCATCGATCCCGGCCACGACCTCCGCATCCGGTGCTGCCGAGGCCAGCGCCGCGACGACGGCCGAGTACGCCGGTCCGTGAGCGAACACAGGCGTGAGATCGGCGAAGTGCACACCTGGGCTCGGGAAATCGTCGACCCAGCGTGTGTGCGCCGTCACCGCGGCAGCGGCCTCTCGGAGCAAGTCTGGATCGGCAGTGCGTAGAACGTTCACCCCGTCAGTATCCACCGATCCATGTTCCACCCTGCACCCGCGACCGTCGGGTTACCGACAGCTGCGTGCATGTTCGGGGCGAACCCGATGGTGCGGGGCTGAAGGTACAGCGGCAGAGTTGGCATCTCGTCCCATAGAATCCGCTCGCCTTCCTCCACCAAGCTCAGCACCGCCGCATTGTCGCCGGCCACGAGGAGCCCGTCGAGGATCTCGTCGATACGCGCGTTCGCGTAGCCGCCGATGTTGCTTCCCGCGCGGGAGTTCAGTGCGCCGCGTGCATCTTCCATGTCGGCCCGGCCACCGGCTCCGGACGCGCCGGCGGTCCCGCTGAGGACGGCGTCGATCTCACCCGCACCCAGCTGCGACGGGACGAACGTCTCGGACCCCGCGTCGACGACATCGATACCCGCATCACGGCACGACTGGGCAATCAGTTCGACGGTGCGTGCGCGGCGCATGTCCGGTGACGAATATCCGATCCGCACCTCCATCCGCTCCTGCCCGGAGCGTTCGCGTTCAGCGCGCGCGGCCTCGAGGTCCACCGTGCCGAACCGCTCGGACGGGCCGAGGACAAGTGGATACAGCGGCGAATCCATCGGAAGCAACCGAGAGCCCACCGGGCCCGACCGCTCGTCGTCGGTCGCAGCGCCGAGCTCGTCGAACAGTTGCTGCCGCGGCACGCACGACGCCAGGGCCCGGCGAGCAGCGGGGTTCTCGAAGACCCCGTTCGTCGCCAGGACGAGTTGTTCGAGGTTGCGTGAGACCACAGTGGCCGTCTCGACCGTGTCCCCGAGCGCCGAGGTGTACCCGAGCGCTCCTTCGGCGCTGTCGACCACCTGGACCTGACCCTCTTCGACCGCCGTGGGCGCTGCCGTCCCGCGTGGCCACACGACGATCCGGTCGGTACCCGGCGAATTGCCCCACCACCGCTCGTTCGCCACGAGAACGAGCCCGTCGTCCGCGGTGTAGGACTCGATCCGATACGGCCCCGACGACGGCAGCAACGCCGGATCCAGAGCACCCGGCGTCAATGCCCACCCGGTATTCCAGAACTCGGCGATCGGCCGGACCGCGTCGAGATCGTCGCCGCTCAGGACCCCGACGAGGTCGCCGACGCCCGATTCCCGCGCCACGACATGCGACGGCATCAATTCGGTTGCGCCGAACAGTGCCCTCCAATCGGTGTCACCACGATCGGGACGGAACACCACGGTGGCGTCCTTCGAACCCGGAGCACAGTCGATGCGCTCGATATCAGCGTAGCCGCCGCGCAGCGCCGCATCGAAGAGGTTGGATTCGGCACCCGACTCATCGGGCGCCGTGAAACGGCCGCTCGCAGCAGCCCAGGTGAGCACCATATCGTCGCACGACATCGGGACACCATCGGAGTAGACGCTGCCCGGGGAAAGCCGATATTGGACGGTGAGTTGCTCACCCGGGACCGCCGACGCGGTGCCGATATCGGTATCGGCAACGACGCGACCGGCCGGGCCCACATACCCGAAGCCCGGCAAGACCCTCGCCAGCGCCTGCGGGGCACCTGAGGCAGCACCGTCGACCGTATTCGCGTTGTACGAGGTCACCGTGTTGTCGATCATGTATCCGACCGACGGCAGCGGCTCCTCTTCCGTGCCGCAGGCCACGGTGGTTACGGCGGCTGCGGCAAGTGCCGCGCCCACCGCCACCACCCTGCGGGAGAATCGGCTGCGTCGGGTGTCGGGTCGCTCGTTGCGTTCAGTCGCAGCCATATCAGGACCTTCTCTTGGCACGCTTTCCGGTCGGTCGGGCACCCGGTTGCGGGGTCCGCTGCGGTGCTGCCGCGGGGCGCTGCGCTGCGACGCTCACGGCCGGGGAAGCCGTCGCGTCGGCACCCGCCGGGGCGAGGTCGCCAGCGCGGCTCTCCGCACGTGCGGCAGCCTCTTCCCGCTTCGCGAGCACCTTGCGGGTGTGCTTCGCGATCGGACCACGCCATTCCTTGAGCGAAACGAGAAGCGGACTCGCGAAGAACACCGACGAGTAGGTGCCGACCACGATTCCCACCAGCTGCACCAGAGCCAGATCCTTGAGAGTTCCCACACCGAGCAACCACACGGCGATCACCATCAACGCGATCACCGGAAGCACCGAGATTACCGTGGTATTGATCGACCGCATCAGGGTCTGATTGACCGCCAAGTTGGCTTGCTCCGCGTAAGTACGACGGTGCAGATGCATGATCCCCCGGGTGTTCTCCTCGACCTTGTCGAAAACGATCACCGTGTCGTACAAGGAGAATCCGAGGATCGTGAGCAAACCGATGACCGTCGCCGGTGTCACCTCGAACCCGACCAAGGAATAAACGCCGGCGGTGACGGCGATGTCGAAGAACATCGCGGTGATCGCGGCGATCGCCATGTCACGCTCGTACCGCACCCCGATGTATACGCTGACGATCACCAGGAACACCAGCAACGCGATCAGCGCCTTCTGGGTGATCTGCCCACCCCAGGTCGAACTCACGTCGGCCACACTGATCGCGTTGCGAGAGGGCTCTCCGTCGGCGCCCACCGGCTGGAACTCGTCGAACAGCGCCGTCTGCACCGCCTCGACCTGACCGAGGTCGAGAGTCTCCGACCGGATCTGGAAGGTGGCGCCGGCACCCGCACCGACGGTCTGCACCGATTCCGGCCCGGAACCGATCGCGTCGCTGAACACCGTCTCGACCTCGGAGATGGTCGCACCGGCCACCGCCGGCATCTGGATCCGGGTACCGCCCTCGAAATCGATACCCCAGGTGAAGCCACGCACCAGCATGCTGAGCAGGGCAACCGCCACGATCACCGCGGTGAGGATGTAGTAGCGCTTCCGCCGCCCGATGATCTCGAAGGCGCCCGTACCGGTGTACAGGCCGGACAGCCTGCCCTTCCGCGAGACGGTCGATGTCGTTGTCGTCGTGTCGGTCATCGTCACGCCTCCTTCGCCGAAGCCGCAGCGAGCTGGCGCTCACGCGCCACCTCTTGAATCGCACCGAGACCATTCATGCTCGGCTTGGACCACGTCTTCGATCTGGATGCGAGGTGCACGAGCGGCCAAGTCACCAAGAACACCACGACGACATCGAGAATTGTGGTCAGGCCCAACGTGAATGCGAAGCCTCGGACCTGCCCGATCGCCAGGACGTACAACACCGCAGCGGATATGAAGCTCACCGCGTTACCCGAGAGGATGGTGCGGCGGGCACGGGCCCAGCCGCGAGGCACAGCCGACCGGAAACTACGACCCTCCCGGATCTCGTCCTTGATTCGTTCGAAGAAGACCACGAACGAGTCGGCCGTCATACCGATACCGATGATCAAACCTGCGATACCTGCGAGGTCGAGGGTGTATCCGATGTACCGGCCGAGCAGCACCATGATGGCGTAGACGGCGAGACCCGCAAGCACCAGCGACAACGCGGTGAGCAGACCCAGCATCCGGTAGTACACCAAACAGAACAGCAGAACCAGAACCAGGCCGACCGCACCCGCGATCAAACCTGCTTCGAGGGATGCGAATCCCAAAGTCGCCGAGACCGTCTGCGCCTCGGATGCGACAAACGACAGCGGAAGCGAGCCGTATTTGAGGGTGTTCGCCAGCTCGGTGGCCTGAGTGTTGGTGAACTGGCCCGTGATCGAGGTGGCACTGCCGGCAGGCGTGGCGCCCTGGATGACAGGCGCACTGACCACCTTCGAGTCGAGGACGAATGCGGCCTGCGAACCGATGTTCGCAGCGGTGTACTGCGCCCACGTGGTGCTGCCCTCGCTGTCGAACGTCAGGCTCACCTCGTACCGCGACTGCTGGCTGTTGAATCCGGAGGTCGCGTCGTCGATCTGCTGCCCATCGATGATGCTCGGTCCGAGCAGGTAGATCGAGGTGCCGTCGGTCGAGCACGCCACCAGTGGGAGCGCCGGATCGTCGTTACCCGCCAGCGGGTCGGTGGCCGAGCAGTCGAGCGCAAGCGCGGCCTCCTGCTGCACCATCGGGTCTTCGCTCTGCCGGGTCTCCTTCGCTGCAGCGATATCGGCTGCTGCCTGCTCCTGCTGGGTGAGCGGCTCGGAATCGTCCGGCCCCGGCGCAGGTTCTTCCGTTGCCGGTGCAATCTCGTCGGCCGGCTCGACCGGAGAATCGGTGGGGTCCTGCGCGGGGAACGGCCTGCCCTGCGGTTCCGGAGCATCGTTTGCGGGCTGCTCTGCGGTGTCCGGCTGGGCCGGTGCTGCCGGGTCGATGCCCTCCGGTGCTGCCGGGTCGGACCCCTCCGGTACCACTGGGTCGGACCCCTCCGGTACCACTGGGTCGGACCCCTCCGCGGGCGCCTGCTCGGCCAGCTGCTCGGCCGTCAGTGAACTGTCGATCGGTCCACCGACCACCGGCCTGATGTACAACCGGGCGGTCTGGCCGAGGGTCCTCGCCTGCGAGCTGTCGTCACCGGGAACCGTGATCACCAAGTTGTCGCCGTCGACGACCACTTCGGAACCCGACACACCGAGACCGTTGACACGAGTCTCGATGATCTGCTGGGCCTGACTGAGGCTGTCCTGGCTCGGGGTGCTCCCGTCGGGTGTCCGTGCCGTCAGCGTCACTCGGGTGCCGCCCTGCAGATCGATGCCGAGTTTCGGGGCCGGCGACTTGTCCCCGGTGAAGAAGACCAGTGCATACAACGCGACGAGAATCACCCCGAACAGGGTGAGTGCGCGCGCGGGATGCACCGATCCATTGGAAGGTGCCACGGTCTGTCAGTCTCCTCGATACGAGTGAGTGGGTCGGTCAGGGCGGCCGCGCAGCACACAACGGGCCGACACCGGCTACTGCGGTGCCGACCACGCGGTGACGCGTCGCGGGTCGAGAGGGCCGAGCGTACGCCTCAGCGCTCGGTAGGACCCGTTTCTGATGATGCGGCGTTGTCGTCCTTGCTCAGAGAAATCGAGTCGAGATCGTCGGCCTCGGAGGTCTCCTCGATGCGCTCACGGATGACCAAGCGTGACCATACCGTCACGACGCCCGGAGCAATCTCGAGATCGACGGTGTCGTCGCGCAGGGCTGCCACGCTGGCGTGCAGACCGGCCGTGGTCACGACACGGTCGCCGATACGCAGGGAGTCCTGAAGCGCAGTGACCTTTTGCATCTCCTTCTTCTGGCGCCGCACACCCAGGAAGGTGGGCACCAACAGTGCGAGGATCAAGAGCGGGAAGAGCAATTCCATGGTTGAAGTCAGTCCTCAGATTCGTAACCGGTGTCGCGGCGGAGTCCACCACAGCAACGCTCTGTCGGCCTCTGCGGACCGACGCAATAAACCAGTGTGCCACTACCGTGGGCGGGAAGGTACGTCCCGTTGTCCGATGTGCCGCGACAGAGCATGTTCACTCCTCGGCGCACGAGTCGACGTGCGGCTCGCGAGCACGCACCTCGATCCCACCGGCCGCCGCATCCGGAGGAGGCGTCAACCCCAACTGCAGCCACGCGGCCTGCGTCGCGACGCGGCCCCTCGGAGTGCGCGCCACCATGCCCGCACGCACGAGAAACGGCTCGCAGACCTCCTCGACGGTGGCAGGCTCCTCCCCCACGGCAACCGCAAGCGTCGATACACCCACCGGCCCGCCACCGAAGCTGCGCACGAGTGCCCCGAGCACTGCCCGGTCGAGGCGATCGAGCCCGATCGGATCGACGTCGTACACCTCGAGAGCGGCATGCGCGATCCCGACGGTGATGACACCGTCGGCGCGCACGTCGGCGTAGTCGCGGACACGCCGGAGCAAGCGGTTCGCGATACGCGGGGTCCCTCGGGAACGACCGGCGATTTCCGCACTCGCGTCCTCGTGCAATTCGATACCGAGGATGCGCGCCGAACGCTGCAGAATCCGCTGGAGCTCGGGCGGATCGTAGAAGTCCATGTGGGCGGTGAAGCCGAACCGGTCGCGCAGCGGACCCGTCAGGGCGCCGGACCGAGTGGTCGCGCCGACCAGCGTGAACGGGGCGACCTCGAGCGGGATCGACGTTGCGCCAGGGCCCTTCCCGACGACGACATCCACGCGGAAGTCCTCCATCGCCAGATACAGCATCTCCTCTGCCGGTCGGGCGATTCGGTGGATCTCGTCGATGAACAGAACGTCGCCCTCCACCAGGTTCGACAGCATTGCGGCAAGGTCGCCGGCACGTTCGAGCGCCGGCCCTGACGTCAGTCGAAGCGAGGACCCGAGTTCTCCAGCGATGATCATCGCCATCGAGGTCTTCCCCAGCCCGGGCGGACCCGACAGGAGGATGTGATCGGGCGTGCCCCCCCGCATCTTGGCGCCGCGCAGCACCAGCTGAAGTTGCTCTCGTACCCGGGGTTGACCGATGAAGTCGTCGAGACTCTTCGGACGCAGACTCGCTTCGATCTCGCCGTCGGACGTGGTGTACTCCGCAGTCACCGGCGACTCGTCGGCGAATGGATCGGGTGTGTCGTCGTCGGTCATCGCGACGTACCCAACGCCGACAATGCCGCACGCAACGCCGTGGACGTGTCGGCAGCAGGATCCGCGTTCAACACCGCATCGGTCGACTGCTCCGCCTGCTTGAGCGGGAAGCCCAGACCGACGAGAGCTTCGACAACCTGCTCTCTGATCGGTGAGGACACCGCGGACAGAGTAGGTGCGTCCTCGTCGGGGCCGCATGCGGCAACCTTGTCGCGCAGTTCGACGATCATGCGTTCGGCGCCGCGCTTACCGATGCCGGGGACCCGGGTGAGCGCCGCGGTGTTCCCCTCCGCGAGCGCTGTACGTAGCGCGGCGGGCTCGAGCACGGCGAGCGTCGCCATCGCCAGGCGGGGCCCCACACCGGAGACGGTCTGCAGCAGCCCGAAGAGATCGCGCGCCTCCGGATCGGCGAATCCGTACAGGGTCATGGAATCCTCACGCACGATCATCGCCGTCACGAGGCGTGTTTCACTGCCGCGACGCAACGTCGCGAGGGTGGCGGGTGTGGCGTTGACGCGATACCCGACTCCTGCGGACTCGACGACGACGTGGTCGAGCGCAATCTCGAGGACCTCTCCACGTACCGAGGCGATCACCGTGACCCTGCCTTCCGGGCTGCGAGCTGGTCGCGCAGCCGTTGCTCGTACCGTCGCTTCTGTTCCTCTGCCGCAGCTTCTGCTGCGGCCATCCGCGCCAGCATGGGCGCCCGCCAACAGTGACAGATCGCCAGGGCCAGTGCGTCGGCGGCGTCGGCCGGTTTCGGTGGGGTGTCGAGACCGAGGATCCGGGTGACCATCGCGGTCATCTGCTTCTTGTCGGCACTGCCGTGACCGGTGATCGCGGATTTGACCTGACTGGGAGTGTGGAACATGACCGGGATACCCCGCCGGGCAGCGGACAGCGCTACCACTCCTCCGGCCTGTGCGGTACCCATTGCGGTGCGGACATTGTTCTGAGAAAAGACACGCTCGACGGCGACGACATCCGGCCGGTAGCGGTCGAGCCAGTCTTCGGCGGCATCGGAGATCTGCAGCAGACGCTCCGCGAGGTCGAGATCGGTGGGCGTGCGGATCACGTCGACGGCCACGGGTACGACGACCCGGCCTCGGCCGGTGTCGACCATCCCGAACCCGCAGCGCGTCAGCCCGGGGTCGACACCCATCACACGCAACCGCCACACCCTTCACACGCTACGAACAGTTGTTCGAGAGCCTAGCCGAACACTCCGACTGCCGCCCGAACGACACGCGCCGCGCCGCGACCGACCGCGGCGCCGCCCTTGCAGGACGGCGCCACGAGGGCGGATCAGGCGTCGAGTTCGGCAAGAACCTCGTCGGGGATGTCGACGTTCGAGTAGACGTCTTGCACATCGTCACAATCTTCGAGCGCATCGATGAGCTTCATGATCTTCCGCGCACCCTCCGCGTCGACGGGCACCTCCACCGACGCACGGAAGTCGGGATCAGCCGCGTCGTAGTCGATTCCGGCATCGATGAGCGCGGTACGCACGGCAACGAGATCCGTCGGCTCGGACACGATCTCGAAGGACTCCCCGAGATCGTTGATCTCCTCGGCACCCGCGTCGAGGACGATCTCGAGGAGGTCGTCATCGGAGCGACCGTTCTTCTCGAGCGTGACGACCCCCTTGCGGGTGAACAGATACGCCACCGAGCCAGGATCCGCCATGTTGCCGCCGTTGCGTGTCATGGCGGTACGTACCTCACCCGCGGCGCGATTGCGGTTGTCGGTCAGGCATTCGATGAGCAGGGCGACACCGTTGGGGCCGTATCCCTCGTACGTGATGTTCTGCCAGTCGGCGCCGCCGGCCTCTTCGCCCCCGCCCCGTTTGCGGGCGCGTTCGATATTGTCGTTCGGGACCGAACTCTTCTTCGCCTTCTGGATGGCGTCGAACAGGGTCGGATTCCCGGCAGGGTCACCACCGCCGGTACGGGCTGCCACCTCGATGTTCTTGATGAGTTTCGCGAACATCTTGCCGCGCTTGGCGTCGATGGCCGCCTTCTTGTGCTTGGTGGTGGCCCATTTGGAGTGGCCGCTCATTCGCTTCGAGCCCCTTCCGGCGATGTGAAGTCGGTCGAGCCGACAGTTCGGAGGATCGAGTCTACCTACCGGGCCCTGGCCTGCGAGCGCACAGCCTCGACAAAAAGCCGATGGACCCGCAGATCACCGGTTACCTCGGGGTGGAACGACGTCGCGAAGACTCCGCCCTGCCGCACCGCCACCACCCGCCCCTTCGCCGGACCGTGGGGAACACGGGCGAGGACCTCGACGTCGGGCCCGACCCGCTCCACCCAGGGTGCACGGATGAACACGGCCCGCACCGGAGCACCGTCGACTCCGGTCATGTCGAGATCGGTCTCGAACGAATCCACCTGGCGACCGAAGGCGTTCCGCCGCACAGTGATGTCGAGCGCGTCGAGATGCTCGGCATCCGGCCGGGTGTCGAGCACCTCGGTGGCGAGGAGGATCATCCCGGCGCACGAACCGTAGGCCGGAAGCCCGTCCTTCAGCCGCGCCCGCAGCGGTTCGAGCAGGTCGAACACCCGGAGCAACCGACTCATGGTCGTCGATTCGCCACCGGGAATCACAATGCCGTCGACCGCATCGAGTTCGCTCTCGCGTCGCAGCGCGACAGTGCGCGCGCCCGCCGCTTCGAGCGCGGATCGGTGCTCCCGAACGTCGCCTTGAAGTGCGAGCACCCCGATCGTCGCAGTGGAGTGCAGCAGCGAAGTGGCCACGACGGATCGCCTCCCTCTCATATCGTCGAGGGTCGCCGCGCTCACTACGGAGGTCGGGCAGATCAGGACTCACGCAGATAGCGCGTGAGCCCTTCCTGCACGACTGCGGCGACCATGTTTCCATTGCTGTCGTAGATCCGGCCCTGGGTCAACGCGCGGCCGAACCCTGCGGAAGGCGACGTCTGGTCGTAGAGCAACCAGTCGTCGGCCCGGAACGGACGCAGGAACCACATGGCGTGGTCGAGCGACGCATCCTGAGTTCTGTCGTCGGGATGGATGACATGTGCGGATCCGAGCAGCGTCATATCGCTCATGTAGGCGAGTGTGCACACGTGGAAGACCGGGTCGTCCGGAAGCGTCGCGCGCGAACGGAACCACACCCGCTGGTGTGCGGCCACCCCGCGGTCGGCCACCAGGTGTTCCGGTGGAACGAATCGAAAATCCCAATTCGACCACTCGCGCAGTGCCCACGCGAACTCCTCACGTCCCTGTTCGACGAGTGTCTTCGCGTCGGGGAGAGTCTCCGGCTCGGGCACCGCAGGCATCTCGTCCTGATGCTCGAGGCCCTGATCGTCGGCGTGGAACGACGCCGACATCGTGAAGATCGCGCGACCGCCCTGAACAGCGGTGACCCGGCGCGTGCAGAACGAGCGCCCGTCCCGGATACGGTCGACCTGGTACACGATCCCCTTCGCAGGATCTCCGGGGCGGAGGAAGTAGCCGTGCAAGGAATGGACCTGGAATTCCGGGACCACGGTGCGTACCGCGGACACCAGCGCCTGCCCCGCCACCTGACCGCCGAACGTCCGCGGCAGCAACGTCTCCGTTGCGATACCGCGGAAGATGTTCTCTTCGATGCGTTCGAGCTCGAGGATGTCTTCGATCTTCGCCATTCGGGACCCTTCCGTCTTGTACCCGGAAGTAGGTTATCCGCCGGACGACGAGTAGAAGGCGGGGATGGTCACCATCCGCGCTCGGCAAGCCGGTGGGGCACCGGAATGTCGTCGACGTTGATGCCGACCATGGCCTCGCCCAGTCCGCGCGACACCTTGGCGAGCACATCGGGGTCGTCGTAGAAGGTGGTGGCCTTGACGATTGCTGCGGCGCGCTGTTCGGGGTTGCCGGACTTGAAGATCCCGGAACCGACGAACACGCCTTCGGCGCCGAGCTGCATCATCATCGCAGCATCCGCGGGGGTTGCGATTCCTCCGGCCGTGAACAGCGTCACCGGAAGCTTCCCGGCCTTCGCGACTTCGACGACGAGGTCGTAGGGAGCCTGCAGCTCCTTCGCCGCGACATAGAGTTCATCCTCGGGAAGTGAGCCCAGTCGCCGGATCTGCTGACGAATCTGACGCATGTGGGTCGTGGCGTTCGAGACGTCCCCGGTACCGGCCTCGCCCTTGGAGCGAATCATCGCAGCACCTTCGTTGATGCGACGCAACGCTTCCCCCAGATTGGTGGCACCGCACACGAACGGCACGGTGAATGCGAACTTGTCGATGTGGTTCTCGTAGTCGGCGGGGGTGAGAACCTCGGATTCGTCGACGTAGTCGACTCCGAGCGCCTGCAACACCTGTGCCTCGACGAAGTGTCCGATCCGGGCCTTGGCCATGACGGGAATGGAGACGGCGCTGATGATGCCGTCGATCATGTCGGGATCGCTCATCCGAGACACCCCGCCCTGCGCGCGGATATCCGCGGGCACGCGTTCGAGTGCCATGACTGCGACCGCACCCGCGTCCTCGGCGATCTTGGCTTGGTCGGGAGTGACCACATCCATGATCACACCGCCCTTGAGCATTTCGGCCATGCCGCGCTTGACGCGGGCGGTACCGGTGGGGGCAGTGGTATCCGGGCTACTCACAGCTGAACTCCTCAGACAATCTCGACACAGCAGAACCCGACACAGCAGAACTCGAAGTAGCAGAACTCGAAGCAGCAAGCTGACACAGCAGTCCGGCACGACGAGGTCGGGTCGCCGCGCACATGCGAATCGCGACCCGCCGAGCCTATGACTGCAGACGGGTGGGTCCCCATAGCCAGTCGCGATGCGCTGGCCTGCTCATGTCACACCCTTCTCGTGTCACATACTGCCCGTGACGAGCACTGTCAGCGAATGACGCGCAGTGGAATGTTGCGTCCGGGTTCCTCGCGAGCGCCGGCGATACGCCTGGCCTCGTCGAGGAGCTCCGGAAGATCCTGCGGGTACAGCGGTTCTCCCTCGGAGACCAGGTCTCGAAGTCCGTCGGTATCGAACCACCTGAACTCGAGGTCCATATGACGTTCGAGCTCGGTGAACCCTGCAGAGCCCGGTTCGAATCCGGGTGTCTGCAGGACGAAGAACAGTTCTTCGGAGTGCAGGACCTCACCGTTGAACGGAAAGACCGCCACCCTCCGCCACACAGGCCCGACGAGCCGTTCGGGGGCAACTCCCTGCCCCGTCTCTTCCGCGAGCTCCCGGACGGCCGCGACGCGCAGATCTTCGCCAGGTTCCACAGCACCGCCGACGGTGAACCAGAAGCGCACCTCCGGGCGGGCCGGATCATGCCCTCGAAGCAGGAGCACGCGTCCGGTGTCGTCGAGCAGCACCACCCGCGCCGATGTGCGAGCCCGATCCGGTATCGGCGACCGGGGTGGGACAGCCGCAGTTGTCTCGACTGGCCCGATTCCCTCCGCGATCCGTGCCTTGTCGACTTCGCGTTCGGCGATCTCGAAATAGGTCGGCAGCGGCGCAGTACCACCGAGGTGGAGCCACCTCACCGGGCGACGGGTCCGCAACGCGAGTGTGTCACGCACCGAATCGTTGTGGAATCGTCTGGCGATGAGGACCCGGGCCTCGGAGTCGGCAAGTTCGGCGACCAACTGCGGTCGCAAACGCTCGACGTCGAGGCCCGCGAGCGCGACGGAGAGTTCGTTCTCGGCGGTCTCGCGATGCGCACGATCCGCACGTTCCGCCCGATCTGCCAGCACCGACAACCGTCTACCGTCCGAAGCGCTCGAGGAGGCTGCGATGCTTCGCACCACCACGGCGCGCCGCGCGAGGGCGGCATCGAGCGCCTGCCACGACAGGTCCGACCGTACATGCAACCGATCGAGGCGATTGGCTGTCCCGTATGCCCACAGCCCGAGCAGCAGTACGACGGCTGCGATCAGCGCCAGCACGAAGATCGTCAGCGCGCTGAGCGTCACGAACGCACCTCCCGTACCGGACCGGCACCGACGGTGACCGTCTCGTACACCCGCAGGATCTGGTCTGCCACCACCGGCCAGTCGTAGGTTTCCACGACCTCGGATCCGGCCTGGATCAACGCGGCGCGACGGTCGTCGTCGTCGAGAACCTCCAGGATGCCGTCGGCAAGTGCTGCAGAATCGCCGATGGGGACGAGCACTCCTGCCCGCCCGTCGCGGAGCACTCGCCTGAACGCATCGAGTTCGGAGGCGACGACGGCGGTACCGGATGCCATCGCTTCGACGAGGACGATCCCGAAGCTCTCCCCACCGAGGTTCGGTGCGCAGTAGACGTCGGCGCCGCGCATCGCAGAGGCCTTCTTGTCGTCGTCGACCTGACCGAGAAACCGGAGGTGCCCTGCGTGCGGTCCGGCGTCTTTGCGGAGCCTGTCTTCGTCGCCGCGACCCACCACCAGGATCTCGATGTCCGGATACCTGACCACCAGAGCGGGCAGCGCACCGATGAGAACGTCCATGCCCTTCCGGGATTCATCGAAGCGACCGAGGAACAGCACCGTCCGACCGGCTCGCGGATAACCGGGTAGCGGCGGCGAGTGCCGGAAGAATGGCACATCGACCCCGTTCGGGACCTCCACGGCATCGGCCCCGAGAGAGGTGACCTGCCAGCGCCGGGCGAGTTCGGAGACGGCGATGCGACCGCTGATCTTCTCGAGAAACGGCTGTAGAACCCCTTGGAAGGTGCTCAGTACCAGCGACTTCGTTGTCGACGTGTGGAATGTCGCGACGATCGGCCCCTCGGCGATCTTCAATGCGAGCATCGACAGGCTCGGCGCGTTCGGCTCGTGGATGTGGAGGACGTCGAAGTTGTTGTCGTTGATCCAGCGGCGCACCCGCGAATACGAGACGGGTCCGAAGCTCAGCCGGGCCACCGATCCGTTGTACGGAATCGCAACAGCTCTGCCCGCAGAGACGACGAAGTCGGGCAGCGCTGTGGTCTCGGAGGCAGGCGCGAGAACGCTCACCTCGTGACCGCGGGCGATGAGCACTTCGGCGAGATCCACAACGTGGGCCTGGACGCCGCCCGGTACATCGAAAGAGTACGGGCAGACCATTCCGATCCTCACTCACTCCTCCATTCGAGCGCGTCGTGAGTCGGACAGATCATCGATCCACAATGGTTGCAACATGTGCCAGTCTGCCGGGTGCTCGGCGATATCGGCGGCGAATCGGTCGGCCAATTGCTGCGTGGCGCTGTCGATGCCGCCGGTGACGTCGACCTCCGGGTGGACCCGGAACCCCCATCCGCCGTCGGTGAACCAGCAGTGCACGGGAAGTAGGGGCGCACCGGTGTCGATCGCCAGTTTGGCAGGCCCGGCAGGCATCCGCGTCTTCTCGCCCATGAACGTCACGGGCACACCCTTGCGGGCCAGGTCGCGTTCCCCGAGCAGAGCCACGATTCGATTGTCCCGTAGGCGCGCGGACAGTTCGACGAACGGAGGGCTCTCACCACCGGAAAGCGGGAACACTTCGAACCCGAGGTGTTCCCGGTAGTCGACGAACCGCTGGTACAGAGACTCCGGTCGCAGGCGCTCGGCGACCGTGGAGAACTGCCCGTAGGTACGGGCGCACCACACCCCGGCCATGTCCCAATTGCCGCTGTGCGGCAGCGCCAGGATCGCCCCCCGCCCGTCCGCCAACGCTGTCTCGATGTGCTCACGTCCTTCGACCACCGCGTCGATCGACGTCGCGGTGGCGTCGAGATCCATCGACGGAAGGCGGAAAGATTCTCGCCAGTAGCGTGCGTACGACCGGACCGAGGCCCTGATCAGATCATCAGGAACTTGTTCCGGAGGAACCCCGATGACACGGGAAAGATTGCGGCGTAGTTGCGTCGGTCCGCCATTGCGGCGCGCAGCAATGTCGGCGCCCGCATCGAACAGCCGCGTCGCGACACGTTCCGGCAGGAGTCGCACCAGACGCCATCCCGCAGCGTATCCGAAATCCGAGAGGCGCTCGGCCGTGTTCATGCTCGGGTCTCGCCCTTCACGTCCGCTCCTCGCTGTCGGTATCCGTCTCTGGCGTCGAGGCCGGCGCGATCGGCAACAGATCACGCGCGCCCGGCGAATTCCTCACCGCAAGTACTCGCTGGAACACTGTGATGACCGATCCTGCGGCGAGCAGCCACATCGCGATGTGAATGGCCCAGTCGAGACCGAGACCGGTCAGACCGGAACCGACGAGCACGATCACGAGCCGATCAGGACGCTCGATGAGGCCGCCATCCGCCGACAGGCCGCTCGCCTCGGCACGCGCCTTGGCATACGAGATCACCTGTGAACATACGAGGCAGATCAGCGTCGCGATCACCAGCGGCCTGCTTTGCTCGTGATAGACCGCCCACCACGCCAGACCGGCAAAAATCGCTCCGTCTGCAACTCTGTCGCACGTGGCGTCGAGGACCGCACCGAACCGCGTTCCGCCGCCGCGGGCGCGTGCCATGGCACCGTCGAGCATGTCGAACATCACGAACAGCCAGATGACGAGCGTGCCGACGAACAGATGGCCGGTCGGGAACAAGGTGAGGGCGGCTGCGATCGTAGCGAGCGTGCCGATGACAGTCACGGCGTCCGGGGTCAAGCCCGTGCGGATCAAGGCGTGACCGAGCGGTGCAGTCACCTTCGATACCGATGCGCGACCGAAGAAGCTCAGCATTCCGAGACCCCCGATTTCCCCTTCGACCGACGTGTCCGGATCTCGATCCTGCCATGACGCGCTGGGAGGCCACAGATGTGGTCGAGTTCGGACCCGCGTTCGGCCGGGGTCACTCGTCCCATGCCGAGGCCAGCAATGCGCGGGTGTCGCGCAGCAACTGAACCATCACCTTGGACCCACCGAGCACCGTGATGAAGTTCGCGTCGCCGCCCCAGCGCGGCACCACGTGCAGGTGCAGGTGTTCGGACAGCGAACCTCCGGCGGCGGCACCCAGATTGAGTCCGACGTTGAACCCGTGGGGGCGCGACACCTTCTTGATCACCCGAAGCGCTCGCTGAGCGAACGTCATGAGCTCGGCGCTTTCCGCTACCGTGAGGTCTTCGAGGTTCGCGACCCGCCGGTACGGCACCACCATGAGGTGGCCAGGGTTGTACGGGTAGAGATTGAGCACCGCGTATACGGATTCGCCGCGGGCAACGACCAGACCTTCCTCGTCGGCCATCTTGGGTATCTCGGTGAACGGCTCGTACGGCTCGCTCCGCAATCCCGGGGATTCGGTGATATACGACATGCGGTGTGGGGACCACAGTCGCTGCAGGTGGTCGGATTCACCGACACCGCGATCGATCATCGAGTCGGAGGTGTCGGCCGGCCCCGGATTCCTCTCGCCGGTCAAGGGGTCGCTCCCTGTTCTGACGGACGCACCAACTCCGCAGTGGGAGAAGCGTTGTCGCGTCGGCGAACCCACTCTGCGACGATGCTCACGGCCTCTTCGACGGGCACACCGTTGACCTGGGTGCCGTCGCGGAACCGGAAACTCACCGCGCCTGCGTCGACGTCGCGTTCCCCGGCCAGCAGCATGAACGGCACCTTCTGCGTGGTGTGGGTGCGGATCTTCTTCTGCATACGGTCGTCGCTGAGGTCGACCTCGGCCCGGATGCCTTCGGCCTTCAACTTCCGGGTGACATCGAGCAGATGGTCCGCGAAGTTCTCGGCGACCGGGATACCGACGACCTGCACGGGGGACAGCCATGCCGGGAACGCGCCCGCGTAATGCTCGGTGAGGACACCGAAAAACCGTTCGATCGAACCGAACAGCGCCCGGTGAATCATCACGGGGCGATGCTTCGCGCCGTCGGTGCCGGTGTATTCGAGCTCGAACAACTCGGGAAGATTGAAGTCCAGCTGAATCGTCGACATCTGCCAATTGCGGCCGAGCGCATCATTGACCTGCACGGAGATCTTGGGTCCGTAGAACGCAGCGCCGCCCGGGTCCGGTACGAGAGTCAGGCCCGATGCTTCGGCGACCTCACGCAGCGTCTCGGTGGCCGTGTCCCACAGTTCGTCGCTGCCGACGAACTTCTTCGGGTTCTTCGTCGACAGTTCGAGGTAGTAGTCGTCGAGTCCGTAGTCCTTCAGCACATCGAGGATGAAATTGAGGATCGTGGTGAGTTCGTCGCGCATCTGCTCGGGCGTGCAGAAGATGTGCGCGTCGTCCTGCGTCATGCCGCGCACACGGGTGAGCCCGTGCACGACCCCGGATTTCTCGTAGCGGTAGACGGAACCGAACTCGAACATCCGCAGTGGCAGTTCGCGGTAGGAGCGCCCACGCGACCGGAAGATCAGGTCGTGCATGGGGCAATTCATCGGCTTGAGGTAGTAGTCCTGGCCGGGCTTCCGGATGCTTCCGTCCTCGTTGAGTTCCTCGTCGATGTGCATCGCCGGGAACATGCCGTCGCGGTACCAGTCGAGGTGACCGGACACCTCGTACAGATGACCTTTGGTGATGTGCGGGGTGTTGACGAAGTCGTAGCCGGCCTTCACGTGGCGCTCGCGCGAGTAGTTCTCCATCTCCTGGCGGATGATGCCGCCCTTGGGATGGAACACCGGCAGACCCGAACCGAGTTCGTCGGGGAAGGAGAACAGATCGAGTTCGGCCCCGAGCTTGCGATGGTCGCGGCGCTCCGCTTCGGCGAGCAGTTCGAGGTGCCGATCCTGCGCTTCGACCGACTCCCAGGCCGTGCCGTAAACGCGCTGAAGATCGGCATTGTCCTGGTCGCCCCGCCAGTAGGCGGCGGAGCTGCGGGTCAGTTTGAACGCGGGGATGAACTTCGTGGTCGGCAGGTGCGGGCCGCGGCACAGATCCTTCCACACCACCTCACCGGTGCGCGGGTTGAGGTTGTCGTAGATCGTCAGCTCGGCGCCGCCGATCTCCATGATCTCGGGGTCCGGCTCGACGTCGCCGCTGCCGGATTTGTCGTCGATCAGTTCCAGTTTGAACGGCTCGTTCTCCAGTTCCGCGCGAGCGTCCTCGAGGTTCTCGACGACGCGACGGGAGAAGCGCTGCGCGTCTTTGACGATCTTCTTCATCCGCTTCTCGAGCTTCGCGAGATCTTCCGGGGTGAAGGGTCGTTCGACCTGGAAGTCGTAGTAGAAGCCGTCCTTGATCGGGGGGCCGATGCCGAGCTTGGCTTCCGGGAACTCCTGCTGCACGGCCTGCGCAAGAACGTGCGCGGCGGAATGCCGGATGACGCTGCGGCCGTCTTCTGTGTCAGCGGCGACCGCCTCGACCTCGATGTCGACGTCGGGCATCCACGACAGGTCGCGCAACATACCTTCTCCGTCGCGGACGACGACGATCGCGTCGGGGCCTTTGACCGGCAGCCCGGCCTCACGGACGGCAGCACCGGCAGTGGTTCCCACGGGCACCCGGACGAGCGTGGCTGGTTTCGCGGATGCGGGCGTGGTCACTGTGCTGGACTCCTCGGCTGGATGCCTGTTCTGGGGGCTGTTACCGGGCGCGCCGGCAATGCGCGACGGCAACCTCCCCATGCTATCGACATACGCTCACAGCACCGCACACCGGGCGTGCCGGAACGAA
Source organism: Rhodococcus ruitaii (assembly GCF_055230935.1). NCBI lineage: Bacteria > Bacillati > Actinomycetota > Actinomycetes > Mycobacteriales > Nocardiaceae > Rhodococcus > Rhodococcus ruitaii. The sequence goes on from NZ_JBUYWC010000006.1 coordinate 165,607, forward strand.
CATCGCGATGGCGCTCGAACAGTCAGAGCGAATGCAGCCCCGTGAGAACCCGTTCGAGAAGATCACTACCCGGCCCGACCCGGTCCACAGTGCTGTGCACGGTCAGAATGCCCGCCCCCGCAAGGTCGCCGATCAGTACACGGGCGACTCCGAGGGGAATCCCTGCCAGGGCTGCCACTTCCATAGTGGACCGCGGTTGCGCACACAGACCGACGACCACGCGGTGTTCCTCGGCGAACTTTCCGGCCATCATGCTCGACGCGGACGGGACTGTGGATACCAGGGCCTCGAGCGGTAGGTCCACATCGGTTCGGGTCCGGCCACCGATACGCACGAACGGCCTCACGAACGACGACGTGTGCTCTTCCACTTTTCCGACTCTCCCAGTGCTTTCGTACTCAGTGCCGTCGAATGTGCGATCCATCGTGCGTGACTCCCGAGGAGTCATCCCACCGGCGGGGGCCTGCTCTCCGGTCGCCCGCTCCACTCCCTTGGCCGACCCCACTGTCGAAGCAGCGCTCAACTCCGACAACCGACCCCCGTCCTCAGGGGGCGAATATACAAGATCGTCCCGCTTCGCACGGTGACGTGGACGCCGGGAACCGAACCGAGCACCCGTCGTCCCCACTGCCGGCCATGGGCCGTCTGCGACACTCATCTGACGAATCCTCCTCGAACCACCGTGGTCTGTCCCTGCATCGCCCGCACGGACTTCGATGGCCGCAGACGTGCACATTGTCGAGCGGGCCACGAACCTCTCGTCCCACTGGATCACACAGCCACCGCTGCGTTCGACAGTTGCATGCCAAGATACGCAAAAAGGGCACCCTGTGCAGGGTGCCCTTTTGCGAACCTGTGGTCCCGGCTGGGATCGAACCAGCGACCTCCCCGGTGTGAACGGGACGCTCTTCCACTGAGCCACGGGACCGTACCGCTTGTAGCGGCTCGAACGCAGAGAAACCTAACATGTCCCCGCGCGCGAACACGAATCCGCAGGTCACGTCACTTTCCGGGATCGCACATGAATGATGATTCCGGGGCGTCCCCACTCGGGCCCCTCCCGTCGAGAGAACAACACCGCCGAACACCTCCCGGCGCACAGATAGCGCACTCAACGCCATCCTGGCCAGCTTTTCTTGCATTGACCTGCAGATTTGTGTGTTTCCGCGATGGTCGGCTAAGTTTTTAACCGCACCACGGAGAGCGCAACGCCACGGTGCAAGTGCGGATGTAGCGCAGCTGGTAGCGCATCACCTTGCCAAGGTGAGGGTCGCGGGTTCGAATCCCGTCATCCGCTCGAGAGGTTGGACTCGACCTTTCATGGTGGAGTGGCCGAGTGGTGAGGCAACGGCCTGCAAAGCCGTGCACACGGGTTCGATTCCCGTCTCCACCTCGCGCGATTAGCTCAGCGGGAGAGCGCTTCCCTGACACGGAAGAGGTCACTGGTTCAATCCCAGTATCGCGCACCAAGGTCGATCAGCACGTGGGTCGATTCTCGAGTTTCACCCAACGTGCACATGCGGATGTAGCGCAGCTGGTAGCGCATCACCTTGCCAAGGTGAGGGTCGCGGGTTCGAATCCCGTCATCCGCTCCACACCGGCGTCCAGCCGGCGCGATTAGCTCAGCGGGAGAGCGCTTCCCTGACACGGAAGAGGTCACTGGTTCAATCCCAGTATCGCGCACCAGAAATGCAGTGAAGTACCCCTTCGGATTCCGAAGGGGTACTTCGGTTTTGCGATCAGTGCGTGGCGCCGAGCCGGTTTGTACCGGCGATCATGGCGCGCAGCGCGGACTCGTTCGCAGTCTGACCAGTGCCCATGGCCCACCTCTGCCGGTCCCCCCGGCGACAAAGAAGGTACGTGGCATGCACCCCACCTTGTTCACGCTGGTCGAACGAGAGGATTTCGAGATCGAGTCCGAGATCGTGGAGCATAGCGGTCATTCCCGCCACCGGACCGTGCGCAACAGCCGACGCCGTGTGAATCGACGCATCCACCGCGAGTGTCGCCTCATAGAGGCTCCGACCCCCGCCCAGCGCGGTGGCGGTCCAGCCACCGAGACGCACGGGACCGTTCTGCGGTGCATAGATGGCAGTGAACCGTTCCCAGGTCAGACCCGCAGCGTCTGCCCGCATCAGCAGTGGCAGCCGGTCCCGCCAGGATCGCGCGGAGCGGGGAGTGTGGACCGAAGCAGACGCGCCGGAAACGGCCGACTCGGAGGTAGTGGAATCAACGGTAATGGGATCGAAAGCTGTGAAGTCGAAGGCGTTCATGGGGGTTGGTCTTCCACAAGAAGGGAGGACCGACACGTAGCTCGATGACCCGCAGCGAGGGGTCGGTCCGAATCAGACCCCGCTACGGCGGTGAACTACGAGTGCAGCCTTCATGAGCCCCAGCCTAGAACCTCGCTGTGACGAGTGCAAACCCCTACCCGAGAATCATGTGACGAAACCGTGACCGCGCGAACCTGTCCGCAACTTGGAAGCTGAGGAATCCCTCATGTATCGTGAGAGATGCCATCCCCCCCGATGGTAATGAACCCCAGCCATGACCCCCCCATCCAAGGCTGGGGTTCAGCCATATCCGGGGTGCTTTCCGAGCCGGAACACCTCAGCCGGGACACATCGCATTCGAGACTGCTGGTTCACTGGAACCATGCCGACCCCACTCGACGAAGCCACCGCCCCCGTTTCTGTGGAACGTGCGGGAATCTGGGACGCCGAGAGCATCGCCGACGTGGCAGCGGCGACATTTCCGATGGCGTGCCCACCCGATGCCACGAACGCCGACGTTGCGGCATTCATCGATGCAGCGCTCACGGCCGAGCGATTCAGCGAATACCTGACGGACCCGACACGGACAATCCTCAAGGCCTCGATCAACGGTGAGATCGTCGGGTATCTCATGGCAATCGATGCTCCGCCCGACGACCCGGACATCGCCGTAATGATCACCGCGCAGCCGCCTATCGAGATCAGCAAGTTCTATGTACGCGCAGGTCAGCATGGTACGGGCGTCTCAAAGGCACTGATGGCAGCCATCGTGGAACTCGCTCGTGCGAGCGGCCACACCGGCTTGTGGCTCGGGGTCAACAAGCAGAATGCGCGAGCCCATCGCTTTTACAGGAAGGAAGGGTTCCGCGTCGTCGGCGAGCGCACATTCGCTGTGGGTTCGCAAGTTCACAAAGACCACGTGATGCAGCGCACCCTATAGGGTGAGCCGCATCACGGTCGCAGGGGATCAGCACAGACGGAGCGTCGGAACAGCAGGGAGTCAGGGTCTGCGAACGATGCCCGCCGATCGGACCGCGTCAGGCGGGCACCTCGAAGCGCGACAGCGCAAGGAGACGCGAGGTGGCGCGCAGATACTTCTTACGGTAGCCACCGGCCAACATGTCGGGCGTGAAGATCTCGTCGAGCTTCGCGCCCGCCACCGTCACCGGCACACTTGCGTCGTAGAGTCGGTCGGCGAGGACCACCAGCCGCAGTGCAACAGACTGATCCTCAGCCGGGTGGACGCCGTTGAGGAACACCGCAGTCACACCCTCGACCAGCTTTCCGTACCGCGACGGGTGCAGCGTGCTGAGATGAGCGCACAACTCGTCGAAATCATCGAGCGTCGCGCCGGGAATCTCGTTGGCACGTTCGACGAGGACCTTTGCGTCCACCGGCTCGGGCGCCGGCGGGAGGTCGCGGTGACGGTAGTCAGGACCGTCGACGCGGAGCGTCTCGAAGATGGAGCCGAGCTTCTTGATCTCCCGAAGGAAGTCCTGCGCCGCGAATCGGCCCTCGCCGAGCTGACCGGGCAGCGTGTTCGAGGTGGCGACAATCGAGACACCGCGTGCCGACAGCTCGGTCAGGAGCCGAGACACGAGCATGGTGTCGCCGGGATCGTCGAGTTCGAACTCGTCGATGCACAGCACGCTGTGACTCGACAGTTCCTCGACGGCCTTGTTGAAGCCGAGCGCACCGACGACGTGGGTGAGTTCGACGAAGGTGCCGAATGCCTTCGGTGACGGGGCACTGTGAAAAATCGAGGCGAGCAGGTGCGTCTTGCCGACACCGAACCCCCCGTCGAGGTACAGACCGGCGCCCGTGGACGGCGCCTTGCGGCCGAACAACCCGCGCTTACCGCTGCGGATCTTCCCGACCTTCCCGGCGAACGCCCCGGCGGCGGCCACGGCAGCTGCCTGGCTCGGCTCCTGAGGATCCGGGATGTACGACGCGAAACTCACCTCGTCGAACATCGCGGGCGGCACCATTTGCGCCACCAGTTGATCTGCGGGCACCACCGGATTCCGGTCGACGAGACGTTCGTGCATTGCACCAGGATAGTGGCGGCGAATGGCACATCCAGCACAGGACGGGGTAATGGGACCTACTTCACAGACCGTTCACGGTGAGTTCACCGCGTCGGAGCACGACGGGAGTACACGTCGCCCCTCTCCGGGCGCACCGGTACGCGCCGCCGCGGCACGTACCTGGCAGGCTGTCCGCATGCGCAGAACCGGGGTGCTCGCTGTGTGTTGGGTCGCAGTTGCGTCGGCGGTCGCCGCGTGCGGAGCGGGTCCCTCGATCCGCCCCGACGTGGCAGTCGTCCAGGACGTGGGCGGTGAGCAACCGGCCGAGTCCGAAGAGACCGCCCCGGCGGCCGCCGAACTTCCGGTACCGCAGGGCGATCTCGACTGGCGCGACTGCACCGCCGAGACGATCGGTGGGTTCGCACTGCCACCGGGCCCAACCGGGCTTGTGCTCGAATGCGCACAGGTTCCCACACCGATCGACGTGACCGGCTCAGTTCCGGGGTCGTTTCCGCTCGGAGTACTCCGAGCGCGGATCGCCGATACGCCCGACGATGTTGCACCGCTGGTCGTGACAACCGGCTCCGATCTTCCGTCGAGCCGCGCGCTGGCCGCACTCGCGACGGGCCCGATGTCGGCGATCCTGACCGCTCGGCCTCTGGTCGCCGTCGACCGTCGTGGATTGGGGATGTCCCAGGAGATCGACTGCATCTTCGGGGCCGATCACCGTGCCCTTGCAGACCTCGGACAATTCGGTCGCAGCGGGGATGCGACCGAACGTGTCGCCGAACTCGGCCGGCAGGCGACCATCTCGTGCACCGACTACTTGCAGCCGCAGCAACTGTTGTTCGGTGCATCGGATGCTGCGAGCGATATCGAGCAGTTGCGCCGGGCCTGGGAGGTCGACCGGCTGGGGTTGCTCGGCATCGGCAACGGCGCAACGGTCGCGCTCGCGTACGCGGCGGCGTATCCGGGTGGTGTCGGGCGGCTGATCCTGGACTCACCTGCGGCAGCGACCGCGGATGCCGAGTTGCTCGCCGAATCCAGTGCGCGAGGCGCGGAGGCTGCTGTCGACGAGTTCTCCCGCCGTTGCGCCGCGCTGGAGTGTTCACTCGGACCGGATCCGCGCAGTGCGATCGAGGACCTCTACGGTCGCGCCGCGGACGGATTGCTCGCGCCGGTCTCGTCGAATGCGCTGCTTACGACGATCACTGCATTCCTGGGGACACCCCGCGCCGACCTGCAGGCCCGTATCCGCGAGCTGTCCGACATGCTGGCCGCGGCGCGTGACGGCGATGTCATGCCACTGCTCGAGTCCGTGGGGGCAGCGGAAGCGATGCTGTCGACCGACGGCCAGTGGGTGTCGCAGTGCAGCGACGGGCAGCGGTGGCCGACACCGATGCGCGCCGCCGAGCTACAGGAGAGCTGGTCCACGACGTACCCGTTGTTCGGTGGTGATGCCGCCGTCGCTGCGACGTCGTGTGCTGCATGGCCGAGCGTGGCACCGCCGCCGCTCCCCGCGGCCCTGGACGTACCGGTGCTCGTCACCAGTGCGGCAGCAGACCCGATCATCGGAAATGCGGGCCTGGAATCGGTCACCGGGGCATTGACCGCGAGCGGTATCCGGTGGTCAGCGCTGGCGTGGCAGGGTGCCGGATATTCGGCGACGCTCCATTCGACATGCGCGCAGAGTCGCGCCGAGGCGTATGTGGCCGACGGCGTGCTTCCGCCGAACGGGAGCCTCTGCCCGGCGTGATCTCGGGTGGGCAGCGTCCCTGGATGCGTCGGTCGGTTCGGCGGCGGTGTACCGTGCCGTAGTGTTCCTCAGGAGTCTCGAGCCCCGCACCGCCCGCACCACTGCGGAAGTGGTCAAGTGCGTCGTGTGGCCACTGGCCGTACTGACGGTGCTGCACCGGGTCGTCATCAAAGCGGTCAACAGATTCCGGACGGACGACTTCAAGCCCGTGTACGAGGCCGCCCTGGCGTTCCTCAATCGTCGCCCGGTGTACACCGCCAACTTCGATTGGGTGGATCCGCACTACCTGTATCCGCCGTCCGGGACGCTGCTCATCTCACCGATCGCCGTGCTCGATCCGGAGCGCTCCCGATGGTTGTTCATCCTCGCGAACGCCATCGCGATCCTGATCGCGCTGTACCTGCTGCTGCGGATGTTCGGGCTGCGTCTCGATTCCCCCGTTGCACCGATCCTCGTGCTCGCCGCGTTCTCCTCGGAGACGGTGACGAACACTCTCGTCTTCACCAACATCAACGGCCTCGTGTTGCTCGGCGAAGTGGCGTTCCTGATGCTGTTGCTCAAACGTCGTGACCTGTGGGCGGGAGCCGCACTCGGCCTCACCTTCGCGGTGAAACCGATTCTGGCGCCCTTGCTGTTGTTACCGCTTGTGCGAGGTCAGTGGAAGGTGTTTCTCACCGCTGCCGGTGTTCCTTTGGCACTGACGCTCATCGCGTGGCCGTTGTCTGTCGACGCGTGGCAGTTCGTCGAGCACACCGTCCCGTATCTGCTCGAGTCGCGCGACTACTTCAACAGCGCGATCGTCGGCAACGGCATGTACTACGGACTGCCGGGCTGGCTGGTCGCGGGTCTGCGGGTCGTGCTCGGGCTGATGGTCGTGGCGTCGATGTGGCTGCTGTACCGCTTCTGCCGCGACGACGAAGTGTTCTTCCTCTGCACGAGCACCGGTGTGCTTCTGGGTGCGTCGTTCCTGCTCAGCTCCCTCGGCCAGATGTACTACTCGATGATGCTGTTCCCGCTGCTCATGACCGTGCTGCTCCCGAACTCGGTGGTGAGGAACTGGCCTGCGTGGCTTGCCGTCTACGGTTTCCTCAGCTACGACTCGTGGCTGTCCGGACGCTGGGTCGAGGCCGGGCGTGCGGCCGAATACATGAAGACGACGTTCGGCTGGTCTCTGCTGCTCATCGTGGTTTTCGCGGTGCTCCTCGACCGCTACCTGGCCGCGCGCCGCGAGGGTCGCCTCGACGGTGGTATCGAGCCGTCGCATCTGTTGGTCCGGGAACCCGAGCAAGAGATTGCACCACCTCGACCGGACCGCGTGTGACTCGGTCGACCTCGTGGCCTGACTCTCCCTTGACGTACCTCATGGCCCTTGACGTACCTCATGGCACAGTCACCCACTGGCCGCTAGCGTGGATGCATGACTACCGCTCCCCGATCGGAACCCGCACCGAAGGTCACCCGCAGCGACGACGAGTGGCGCGCCGCGCTGACCCCGTCCGAGTACGCAGTGCTGCGACAGGCGGGTACCGAACGTCCGTTCATCGGTGAATACACCGACACCGAGACCGACGGTGTCTACGAGTGCCGCGCGTGCGGTGCAGAACTGTTCCGGAGCTCGGAGAAGTTCCATTCGCACTGCGGCTGGCCGTCGTTCTTCGATCCGGCCGAGTCCGATGCCGTGATCCTGCGTGCCGACGACAGCCTCGGAATGCGTCGGGTCGAGGTGCTGTGCGCGTCTTGCCACAGCCACATGGGCCATGTGTTCGAGGGCGAGGGTTATCCGACGCCCACCGATCAGCGGTACTGCATCAACTCGATCTCCCTGCGCCTGGTTCCGACGGACTGATGCCGGCTGCCGACAGTGCTCGCCACAATGCGTCGGGGCGTTCCGCGGTGGGACGAGATTCGACGAGTTGGAACGAACACCCGATTTCGCGGGCGGCGCCGTCGGCTTTCTCGCTGTCGCCGATCATGAGGGTACGGGTGGGATCCACCCCGAGGGTGTCGACGGCGTGCCGGAAGATCCCTGGTTCCGGCTTGACCGCACCCACTTCGAACGACAAGGTGAATGCCGAGACGAGGTCGTCGACTCCGAGTGCGGCGAAGGCCGGCCGGATGTCGAAGGCGATGTTGCTGAGTACCCCGATGCGGTAACCGTCCCCCGACAATGCCTCGATCACCGGGACAGTGTCGGGATAGACCGTCCAGCACGCCGGGTCCGTCATCTTTGCGTACAGACGCTGTGCCTGTACCGGATCTGCCACGCCGGATTTGCTCAGCACCGTGAGATACGCGTCCCGATGCCACGCCGGGTCGCGGTCGCGGTTGGTCCAGGCGTGATGCTCTTCTGCGTCCATCTCGACAGGTTGACCGGTCGGGACGGTGAGGCGTCGCATCAGTTCGGCCTGCCGGTGCACGTCGAACTGTGCACCTGCGCTGTCGGTGATCTGCTCCATCCAGCTGTCGTCCTCCTCGAGCCTGAACAGGGTGCCGGAGAAGTCGAACAGGACGGCGTCGAACGAGGTCGTACCCATACTTCGAAGGTTAATCTCTTCCCACCGATGCGGGCCCGGATATCAGAGTCCGTACATTTCGTCGATCAGGCCCTTCGCGATCGTCGTGGCGGGATCGCGTCCGTCGACGCCGGGTGCCAGGTTCGCCCACACGATCAGTGTGAGTCCGTTCTCCGGGTCGGATCCCATGAACGAGTTGTATCCCGGCAGCTCACCGGTGTGCCCGTACATCGGGCCCATCTTGGCGATTCCCCAGCCGTAACCTGCCGCGTCCGGCACGGACGGGTCGGTCGAGACGATACTGTCCATCCGCTGCCGTTGCAGGTCCGAGTCGAGCATCGAGCCATCCGTGAGCGCTTCGACCCACGTTGCGAGGTCGTCGGCGTTCGAGATTCCCGCCCCGGCGGCCCACGCCCACGACGGATTGGTGTTCGTGACGTCCGCCGGGGCGAGAGTGCCGTTCTTCGCTTCGGTCTGCATCTCCTCCGGCAGGGCCGGATCGGTGAGGGTGAGCATGTTGGTGCCGAAGAAATAGCCGTGAGAGTAGGGGGTGGGGAGAGCCACCTCGGTCGCGTCCGGGAACGATGAATTCGCCATCCTGGTCGACCGGAAGATCCGTTCGTCGAAGATATCCGGCAATGGCTGGCCATCGAGCTGTTCTGCGATCAAGCCGAGCAGGACGTAGTTCGTGTTCGAGTAGTGAAAGCCCTCCCCTGGCGGGAAGTACGGTGGGTGCGCGAATCCGAGCGCCAGCAACTCGTCGGGCTGCCACACTCGCTCCGGGTCGTTGTCGAGAGCCTCGTTGAGTTCCGGCGTCTCGCTGTAGTTGTACAGGCCCGAGCGCATGTTCAACAGCTGCTCGATCGTGATGTTCTCGCCGTTCGGAACATCAGGACGATGATCCGACACCGGGTCCGACAGCGACAGTGCGCCCTCGGACGCCATCTGCAGGATGACCGTCGCCGTCCAGGTCTTCGTGTTGGAGCCGACGCGGATGTGGTCGTCGACAGAGACCGGGTCGCCGCCGTCACGCTCGGTGGTTCCGTACGTCGCGGTGACGGTGCCGGACGGCGTGCGCAGCAGCGCAACCGCGCCGGGCAACAGGAATTCCTGCGCACCGGCTTCGAGCGCCGACTGCAGTTCGGCCTGGTCTACCGGGGTCGGCGCCCCGGCCGCCGGCGCTTCCGAGCCTGACGTGGCCTCCGACGTCGCGGCCGGGGCGGACGCTGCCGACGCGGCATCGTCCCCCGAATCCGCGCACGAGCCAGTGAGCAGAACCACTGCCACTGCCGCCCCAGCAGCCTGCAGTCGACGACCCCGTACCGCACGACGCTTCATGAGCACTCAGATTACTGTGACACCAGCCACATATGTGAGGTATTTCACATATTCTTCCGGATGATGGGCGGGTCGTAGGCACGGATCGGCGGGAGTTCACCGTCGAAGCGCTCTATCTCGACCAGCACGTGCTGCCCGGTGCAGCCGTGCGACAGTCGCGACGAACCCACATCCGCGGTGAGCACGTTCGGATTTCCGTGCACACACATCGACTCGGGGTCCTCGGGGTCCAAGGGGTCATACCAGGCGCCGGTCGAGAGCTGCACCACGCCGCGCAACACCCCATCGTCGAGTATCACTCCGGCGAGGCAGGCACCGCGGTCGTTGAATACGCGCACCACATCACCTTCCGAGAGGTTCCGCTCCGCGGCGTCGTCGGGATGCAGCCGGATCGGTTCACGCCCCCGAATCTTCGACGCCTGGCTGACCGCGCCGTGGTCGAGCTGGCCGTGGAGCCGGGTGCGCGGCTGATTCGCAATCAGATGGAGTGGGAACTGCTGGGCACGTGCGCCTCCGAGCCACTCTTGCGGCTCGTACCACGTCGGATGGCCGGCGCAGTCGTCGTATCCGAAACTGTCGATGTCGGCGGAGAATATCTCGATACGGCCGCTCGGGGTCCGAAGCGGGTCGCGTTGCGGGTCGTCGCGGAACTCCTCGAACAGCGTCAGGTCGTCCTCGGTCCGCATCCGCACGTGACCGCGACGCCAGAACTCGTCGAACTCGGGCGGGTCCTCCACCCTGGCAGGATCGGCGAGGACGAATCCGCGCCACTGCGCGTAGAGATACTCGAGCCACTCCTGCGCGCTGCGCTTCTCGGTGAACCGGTCGCCGAAACCGAGCCGGTAGGCGAGCGCCGAGAAGGTGTCGTAGTCGTCGCGGGCGTCCTCGAATCGGGGCACCGCCGCCTGCATCGCGACCAGCAATGGATCGCTGCGCGTGCAGGTCAGGTCGTTGCGTTCGAGGGTCGTGGTGGAGGGAACGACGATGTCGGCGTGCTTGGCCATCGGGGTCCAGTACGGATCGTGGACGACGATCGTGTCGGGACGTCCCAGTGCGCGCCGGAGCCGGCCGATGTCCTGATGGTGGTGGAACGGATTTCCACCCGCCCAGTAGACGAGCCGAATGTCGGGGAACGTGTACTGGGCGCCGTCGTAATCGAACGTCTCCCCCGGCCTCAGCAACAGATCGGAGATCGCGGCCACCGGGATGAACGCGTCCACGTCGTTGTTGCCCTGAAACAGGGTGGGCAGCGGATACGGTACCGGTGCGGTGCCCGGTTCGTTCATCGATCCGTACCCGTGGCCGAATCCCCCGCCCGGGACCCCGATCTGCCCGAGCATGGCGGCCAACGTGATTCCGGCCCACGGAGCCTGCTCGCCGTGCCGTACCCGCTGCAGCGACCACGACACCGTCACCAACGTGCGTGAGGATGCCATTCGCCGTGCGAGATCGGTCAAGGTGTGCGCGGACAGGCCCGACAGCTGCGCCGCCCACTGCGGCGATTTCGGGATCCCGTCGGCGCGACCGAGCAGATAGTCCTCGAACTTGTCGTAGCCCGTGCAGTAGCGGTCGAGGAAGTGTCGGTCGGCGAGGCCCTCGGTGGCGAGGACATGGGCCAACGCAAGCATGACCGCGACATCACTCCCGGGCCGCGGTGCGAGCCACTCGCACTCTCCGTGTGTGTCGTCGCGCAGCGGGCTGACCGACACGATACGGCCCCCACGAGCGCGCATCCGGTCGAGCGCATCGCGGGTGGGGTGGTCGCTGTTCCCACCGTCGTTGATGGAGGTGTTCTTGACGGGGACACCGCCGAAGCACACGAAAAGTTCGGTGTGCCGCGCGATGAGATCCCAGTTGGTCGACCGCGCGAACAGCTTCCAGTGGGTTCCGACGACACGGGGCAAGACCACACCGGTCGCGCCGAGCGAATAGCTGTGCACCGACCGCGTGTATCCGCCGAACATCTTGAGAAAGCGGTGCACCTGGCTCTGCGCGTGATGGAACCGTCCGGGCGCCGACCAGCCGTAGGAGCCACCGAAGAGTGAACGATTCCCGTAGCGATCGACGACTCGGCGCAGCTCACGTGCAAGCCGTTCGGTCAGTTCGTCCCACGACACGGCGACGAACTCGTCGTTTCCGCGGCGTGTGGTGGGCCCGGGCCCGCTCTCGAGCCACCCGCGGCGGACCACCGGCCCGGCGATGCGTGCCCGGTGCCGCACCGAACCGGGCACGTTTCCGAGGAGGGGTGACGGGTCGCGGTCGCCGGCGTACGGCTGCACATCGACGACCTCTCCGCCGTCCACCTGTGCCGAGAACATCCCCCAGTGGGCCATCTGCGAATACCTCGCATCGGCCGTTCCGGAGTGCCGCGACCCGCCGGGCATGGTCAGGGTAGCGAGATGATCAGCGACTCGGGTGCCACGCGGGGACCCGAGAAGAACGGGGTCTCCTCACGGACGTGTCGCCGGGCCTCGGTGGCACGCAGATCACGCATCAGATCGACGATCCGATCAAGGGCAGGAGCTTCGAACGCGAGAATCCACTCGTAATCGCCGAGCGCGAACGCGGGCACCGTATTCGCACGTACCTCCGGGTACGGGCGAGCTTCCTTGCCGTGGTCGGCGAGCATCTTACGACGGTCGGCGTCGGGAAGCAGGTACCAGTCGTATGACCGCACGAACGGGTACACGCAGATGTAGTCACCCGGCTCCTCCCCCGCGACGAACGCCGGAAGGTGGCTCTTGTTGAACTCCGCCGGCCGGTGCAGCGCGGTGTTCGACCACACGGCGGTACTCGCGCGCCCGAGGACCGTGGTGCGACGGAAGTCCGCGTAGAACTTCTGCAGATCCTCGATGTGCTCGGCGTGGGTCCAGATCATGAAGTCGGCGTCGGCGCGCATCCCCGCAATATCGTAGATCCCGCGCACGATGACGTCGGTGCCCTCGAACGAAGCCAGGAACTTCTGGAAGTCCTCGATCGCCTCCGTCCGTTCTTCGCCGAGCGCACCCGGCCTGACCTGGAACACCGACCACATCGCGTAGCGAAGTGTGGAATTGAGCTTGTCGAAATCGAGACGTGCCATGCTTCTCATCCTGCCACTCGGGTCGTGAGCCGTGCTGCGGCCTTTGTGCCTGATTCGACACATGCCGGGACACCCACTCCGTGCAGCATCGCACCGGCCACGGCGATTCCGTCGATTCCGTCGATTTCCCGCTCGAACGCCGCCACGATCTCGGTGTGTCCGGACCGGTATTGGGGTAGGCCGCCGTGCCACCGCTGCACGAAGGCCGCCGCGGGTTCATCGGTGACGCCGGTGACGGTGCCGAGGTCGGCGCGAGCAAGGGTGATCAGCTGCTCGTCGGATGCGTCGACAAGCCTGTCGTCGCCGAATCTGCCGAACGAGGCACGCACGAGAGCCACGTCGCGTTCGGCGAGGTGCGGCCATTTTCGCCCCGACAGGGTGAACGCCTTGGCTGACAGTTGCTCTCCGGTAGCGACGAGGATGCCCGAGTTCTGCGGTAACGCTATGGAAGGCGGCAACGCGAGCGACACGGTCACCGACGACGCGAGGGGAATTTCGGCGGCATGCGCCGCGGCGGCCGGGACCACTCCGGCCAGTAGCGCCGTCGCGTCCGGTGCAGGTACCGCGACGATCACGCCGTCGACATCACCGACCGGATCGAGTGCCCAGCGCTCCCCGGTGCGACGCAGGTTCGAGGCGACGGTGCTGTAGCGGATCTCGGCCCCGGCTGCCTTCTCGAGCGCGTCGAGGAGCACTCCGTAGCCGCCGCGCAAGGTGCCGAACACCGGCTGGTCGGATGGAGCCGGGAGCGCTCGCGCGACTGCCTGCGTCAGGCTCGCGGCACCCTCGTCGAGTGCACGCGCGAGGGTCGGCACCGTGGCCCGCACTCCCGCTGTATCGGACAATCCCGAATAAACGCCACCGAGCAGCGGGTCGACGCTGCGGCGGACCACCTGCTCGCCGAACCGCGACCCCACCAGCTCCGCAACCGACATGTCCCTGTCGCGGTCCCAGTGCAACGGAACCTCGGGCTCCCCTTCGATGCGGGTGAGGGTGGCGGCGTCGACGAGCCCGTCGAGTGACCGGGCGTCGACGGGGATCCCCATCAGGGTTCCGGTGGGCATGGGGTGCAGTACTCCGCCGGCGTAGACGAGGGGGCGCGCCCCCGACGGGTGGACGAGCTGACCGGTGAGTCCGAGTTCGGCGAGCAGCGCGGGTACCTCGGGCCGCCTGCCGATGAACGCCTCGGCGCCGACGTCGACGGGGCCACCTGCCAGCGACACCGTGCGAAGCTTGCCGCCGAGTCGGTCCGATCGTTCGAGCAGCACGATGCGAGCGTCCGGACCACACGCGGCCCGCAGCCGGTATGCCGCGACAAGCCCGGTGATCCCACCGCCGACAACCGCGAAGGTGGGTCCGTTCACAGCGAATGCACCAGCTCGACCACCTGAGTGAGGATGGCCGGATCGGTGTCGGGGAGCACGCCGTGACCGAGGTTGAATATGTGACCCGTCGCGCCGGAAGCGAGGGCACGGTCGGCGGAGGCGATCACGCGGCGGACCTCGGAATCGACGACGTCCCATCCCGCGAACAACAGCGCCGGGTCGAGATTGCCTTGCAGGGCTCTGCCCGCGCCGACCCGCTCTGCCGCAACGTCGAGCGGCACTCGCCAGTCGACCCCCACGACGTCCGCGCCGACTTCGCCCATCGCGCCGAGGAGTTCGCCCGTTCCGACACCGAAGTGGATTCGGGGAACGCCGGAGGACGCGATCTCGGCGAACACCCGCTGGGAGTGCGGCATGACGAATTCCCGGTAGTCGGCAAGCGAGAGTGCGCCCGCCCACGAATCGAAGAGTTGGACGGCATCGACACCCGCTTCGAGTTGTGCGCGCAGAAACACGATGGCGACGTCGGTGAGACGGCCGAGCAGGGCGTGCCAGGTTTTCGGGTCCGCGTGCATGAGCGCCTTGGTGCGTTCGTGATTGCGGCTCGGTCCGCCCTCGACGAGGTACGACGCGAGAGTGAACGGTGCGCCGGCGAATCCGATCAGCGGTGTGTCGCCCAATTCGCAGGTCAACAGGGCCACTGCACGCGCAACAGCACCGACCTCGTCCTGTTGGAGATGCGGTAGCGCAGTGACATCTGCAGCAGTGCGGATGGGGTTCGCGACGACGGGGCCGGTGCCGGCGACGATGTCGAGGTCGATTCCCGCTGCCTTGAGGGGCACGACGATGTCGGAGAACAGGATGGCGGCGTCGACCCTGTGCCGTCGCACCGGTTGCAGGGTGATCTCACACACCAACTCGGGGTCGAAGCAGGATTCGAGCATGCCGATACCGGTGCGGATCTCACGATATTCGGGCAGCGAGCGTCCGGCCTGGCGCATGAACCAAACCGGCCGCTGCGCCGGTTGCTCGCCACGCGCCGCGGCGAGTAGCGGAGCATGCGGGAGAGCCCGCCGCGTGGGGTACTGCGTGGCCGCAGCGGAGCCGACGTTCGTGTTCTCCAAGCCGGTCATCGATCCTCGTTCTTCCGAAAGGCACGGGTCGGTGCCCATGCTGCCACGCGTGTCCGGTTCGCTGGAATCGGCGCGCCTCCCGCGTGTGCTCCGTCACCGGCACTAACGTCCGCTGGCGTGACCACCTCGCCTGCCGAGCCGGCCCGTTTTCGTGCTGCTGTCGATGCGATGAGCGCGGCCACTGTGCGCCCGGAGATCGAGGTCGAGCCGATCCGGCCGCCACAGCGACTCGCTCCGTTCAGTTTTGCACTCGGCGCGGAGGTGCTTCACCCCGACGAGATCGACGTTCCGGAAGAGTCCGAGGGCGACGCATTCGGGCGGCTGATTCTGCTGTACGACCCCGACGGCGACGAGGCCTGGCACGGGACCACCCGTCTCGTCTCGTACATCCAGGCCGATGTCGATGCAACCCTGGCCGCCGACCCATTGCTGCCCGAGGTGGCGTGGAGCTGGCTCGTCGATGCGCTCGAGGCCCATCACGAGCCCCTCACCGCCCTCGGGGGCACGGTCACCTCGACGAGTTCGGTGCGATTCGGCGACATCGCTGGTCCGGCGCGGGCACATCAACTGGAATTGCGCGCATCGTGGACGCCGACTTCCGAGGCACTCGGCCTTCACGTCGAGGCATTCTGCGAGGTCCTCGCATATGCGGCGGGGCTGCCGCCGGCCGGGGTCGCCCGCTTGCAGCGATAGAGTCACGGCCATGCCGGCAGGAAACGATCACGACCCGATCCCCTCGGACGACGCGTCCACTGTGCCGTTGCTGGCCCCGCGCGACGGTGTCCCCGACGTCGTCACCACGGCAGCCGGTGCGGAGGAGGCCGCCGCACTCCTGGCGCGAGGTCACGGTCCGCTTGCGGTCGACGCCGAACGTGCCTCGGGCTATCGGTACTCCGCACGCGCTTACCTCATCCAGCTGCGCCGTGACGGAGCGGGCACAGTCCTGCTCGATCCCATCCCGACCGCCGGAGCACTCGGGTCCCTCGCATCGGTGCTCAACGAACTCGAGTGGGTTCTGCATTCGGCCGACCAGGACCTGCCTGGACTGGAGGAACTCGGGCTGCGTCCGCGGATGCTCTACGACACCGAACTTGCCGGCCGGCTCGCGGGGTTTCCCCGGGTCGGGTTGGCCGCGATCGTTGCGCAGACACTCGGGCTCGAACTGAAGAAGGGGCACGGCGCCGCCGACTGGTCGAAGCGCCCATTACCCGAGTCGTGGCTCAATTACGCCGCGCTCGATGTCGAGATCCTCGTCGAGCTCCGCGCCGAGATGGTCGCCGAATTGGACCGGCAGGGGAAATCGGAGTGGGCCGCGCAGGAGTTCGAACACATCCGGCTCGCGGGTCCGCCGAAACCGAAGCCGGATCGGTGGCGTCGCACCTCGGGTGTCCATGCCATCAAGAACACCCGAAAGCTGGCGATCGTTCGAGAATTGTGGTCGACGCGAGACGGCATCGCTGCCCGCCGCGACATCGCACCCGGCCGGATCCTTCCGGATTCCGCGATCGTCGCAGCGGCGCAAGCTGTTCCACGGACGATCACGGATCTGCGCGAGCTACCCGTCTTCGGTGGACCGCGTCAACGCCGCTCATCTCGAGTGTGGCTCTCGGCGATCGAACACGCACGCGCCCTGCCGGACTCGGAGCTTCCGCCGCTGACACAGACGTTCGACGGACCGCCTCCCGCAGGGCGCTGGTCGCGTCACCATCCTGAGGCCGCCGCTCGCCTCGCAGCCGCTCGTACCGAACTCTCCGCCTTGAGCGAGGAGGTCTCGATTCCGGTCGAGAATCTCGTGAGCCCGGAACTCGTCCGGCGCCTGAGCTGGGAGTGGGATCTCGCTGCGACCGCCGACGCGGTCGGCTACATCGACTCCGTGTTCACCGCCGGTGGTGCGCGTCCGTGGCAGCGGGAGCTGACGATCCCCCGGCTCGCGAAGGCGCTCACGAACGAGAAGTAGAACACTGCGCCCACGCAAGTTACTGGCCGGTAATACGCGTGTAGGGTGGTGACGAGGTCGGTCACCTCTCGGTGTCCGGTCCGTATCGCCTCGCCGCGGAACGTGTCGGCGAGGACACCGCTCCACCGGGAGGAAAAGCGTGGCTTCCACCACCTCGAACCACCGCAACGTCGTCTTCGTCGACGGCATACGTACCCCGTTCGGCAAGGCGGGCCCGAAAGGCATCTACGCCGACACCCGCGCCGACGATCTCGTCGTCAAGGCCATCCGGGAACTGATGCGCCGCAACCCCCAGCTCGACCCCAGCCGCATCGACGAGGTCGCCGTCGCAGCGACCACACAGACCGGCGACCAGGGATTGACGATCGGTCGCACCTCCGCGATTCTCGCCGGACTTCCCGAAACCGTGCCCGGCTTCGCCATCGATCGCATGTGCGCCGGCGCGATGACCGCCGTGACCACCACCGCATCGGGAATCGGGTTCGGTCAGTACGACGTCGCCATCGCCGGTGGCGTCGAGCACATGGGCCGCCACCCCATGGGTGAGGGCGCCGACCCCAACCCCCGCTTCCTCGCCGACAAACTCGTCGACCCGAGCGCGCTCGTCATGGGCAACACCGCCGAGAACCTGCACGACCGGTTCCCCAGCATCACCAAGGCCCGCACCGACGCCTACGCGGTGAACAGCCAGAACAAGTACGACGCCGCCAAGAAGGCCGGCTGGATCGCCGACACCCTCGTGCCCGTCGCGACTCGCTCGAACTCCGGATGGGGCCTGGCCACCGAGGACGAACCACCCCGACCCGGAACGACGATCGAGGACCTCACGAAGCTCAAGACCCCGTTCCGGCCGGCCGGCCGGATCACCGCGGGCAACGCCGCGGGTCTCAACGACGGTGCCACCGCAGCGATCCTCGCGGGGGAAGACACCGCACGGGAACTCGGCCTGCCGATCGGGATGCGCATGGTCGGCTTCGCCTTCCAGGGTGTCGACCCCGCCGTCATGGGCATCGGTCCGGTTCCGGCGACCGAGAAAGTACTGGCCCGCACCGGTCTGAGCATCGACGACATCGGCCTGTTCGAGATCAACGAGGCGTTCGCCGTGCAAGTGCTCGCGTTCCTCGAGCACTACGGCATCGCGGACGACGACCCCCGCGTCAACCAGTGGGGCGGCGCGATCGCCTGCGGCCACCCGCTCGCATCGTCGGGTGTACGCCTGATGACCCAGCTCTCCCACCAGTTCGCGCAGCATCCCGAGGTGCGCTACGGACTGACCACGATGTGCATCGGTCTCGGCATGGGTGGCACCGTGATCTGGGAGAACCCGAACTTCGAGGGAGACAAGTAGTCATGACCGATCTTTCGTCCCTGTTCGCCGACGAGGTCGTGACGAACGCCTACACCACGTTCGTATCCGTGCCCGGACTCGACGGGCAGATCGCCCTGATCACCCTCGACAACGGATTCGATCACACCAAACCCAACTCGTTCGGTCCCGCCGGTCTGGCAGCGTTCAGCGCTGCGCTCGACGAGGCGTTCGCCGCCGACCCCGCAGCCGTCGCCGTCACCGGCAAGCCGTTCATCTTCGCTGCCGGTGCCGACCTCAAGGGTGTCCCGGCGGTTACCGAGCACGCGCAAGGCGTCGAGCTCGGCAAGCTCGGGCACGATGTGTTCAGGAAGCTGCGTGAGTCGTCGATCCCGACGTTCGCATTCGTGAACGGCCTGGCGCTCGGCGGCGGACTCGAAGTGGGTCTGCACGCGCACTACCGCACCGTCGCGGACAATGTTCCGGCCCTGGGCCTGCCCGAGACCATGCTCGGGCTCGTCCCCGGATGGGGCGGCACCCAGTTGCTGCCGAACATCGTCGGCCCGGATCACGCGGTCACCCTCATCCTCGAGAACCCCCTCAACAACGGGCGCACCATACGCGCACCGCAGGCGAAGAAGCTCGGCTACGCCGACGAGGTCTTCGGCTCTGCGGACTTCCTCGAGCAGTCACTCGCCTGGGCGGCGCAGGTGATCTCCGGCGCGATCACCCCGGCACGCCCCGAGATCGACCGCGGCGCAGGCTGGGATGCCGCGATTGCACGAGCGAAAGCACTGGTCGACGGTAAGACCCGCGGGTTCGCTCCCGCCGCTCTGCGTGCGATCGAGCTGCTCCAGCTCGCCCGCGGCACCGATATCTCGGACTCCGTGTCCCTCGATGCCGGTTTCGCCGCCGAGGACGAAGCACTTGCGGATCTGCTGCTGACCGATGAGCTGCGCGCGGGCCTGTACTCGTTCGATCTCGTCAACAAGCGCGCCAAGCGTCCGGCGGGTGCCCCGGACAAGTCGCTCGCCCGGACGATCACCGGTGTGGGCGTCGTCGGTGCCGGACTGATGGCCAGCCAGCTC
The DNA here is from genome assembly GCF_055230935.1 of Rhodococcus ruitaii. Lineage (NCBI taxonomy): Bacteria > Bacillati > Actinomycetota > Actinomycetes > Mycobacteriales > Nocardiaceae > Rhodococcus > Rhodococcus ruitaii. The sequence goes on from NZ_JBUYWC010000006.1 coordinate 185,405, forward strand.
GCGCTGCTGTTCGTGCGGCAGTTGAAGGTACCGGTGATCCTCACCGACATCGATCAGGAACGCATCGACAAGGGTGTGGGCTATGTGCACACCGAGATCGACAAGCTGCAGGGGAAGGGACGTCTCTCCCCCGACGCGGCGAATCGTCTCAAGTCCCTCGTGTCCGGTTCTCTCGACAAGGCTGCGTTCGCGAAGACGGATTTCGTCATCGAAGCCGTCTTCGAGAACATTGAGGTCAAGAAGAACGTCTTCGCCGAACTCGAACAGCACGTCTCGCCCGAGACGATCCTCGCGACCAACACGTCGTCCCTGTCGATCACCGAAATGGCCGCTGATCTGCAGCACCCGGAGCGGGTCGTGGGCTTCCACTTCTTCAACCCCGTCGCGGTGCTGCCACTCCTCGAGGTGATCAAGGGCGAGAAGACCGACGACGCGACCCTCGCGACGGCCTTCGCCACCGCGAAGTCGCTGAAGAAGTCGGCGGTGTTGTGCGGCGACAAGCCCGGTTTCGTGTTCAACCGCCTGGTCACCCGCACGCTCGGTGAGGTCATGGCCGCGGTGGACGAGGGCACCCCGTTCGACGTGGCGGACAACGCCGTCGGTGCGTTGGGCATGCCGATGTCACCGTTCACGCTGCTCGCCCTCGTCGGTCCTGCCATCGCGCTGCACACCGGTGAGACACTCCAGGCCGTCTACCCGGATCGCTTCGTCTCCTCCGCCGGCCTCGAGGCACTCGTTGCGGCGAAGAAACCCGGTGTGTGGTCCTACGAGGGCGGCGCGCAGGTCGTCGACCCCGAAGTCGCAGCACTGTGGCCGCAGGGTGACACTCCGTCGACCGCCGAGGAGGTACTCGACCGCACCCGCCGTGCGTTCGCCGAGGAGATCCGCATCATGCTCGACGAGGGAGTTGTCGCGGCTGCCGAGGACATCGACCTGTGCCTGATCCTCGGAGGCGGCTTCGCGTTCTGGAACGGCGGTATCACCCCGTACCTCGATCGCACCGGCGCATCCGACGCGGTCAACGGACAGCGCTTCCTGGCCCCGGGAGTCGCCAGCGTGTCCTGACGTTTCCGGCAATCGGGGCGTCGCAATCGGCCGAAACGCGGGCGTGTCACCGATCGGTGACACGCCCGCGTTTCGCGATCTTGCCGCGGGACAGGTGCACCGGGGACTAGCGTAAATCCGTCCGACACTGTGCGGGACGAGCATCCGCCGGTGACCGGTACCCACGGGAGAGCAGGTGTGAGAGGACATGCCCCAGCCCACGCAGCCCTCGAGCGGGCACGCCGCCAAAGTCATCGCCGTCACCGTCGCCGCCGCGGTCGGCGGCTTCCTCTTCGGTTTCGACAGTTCGGTCATCAACGGGGCCGTCGATTCCATCCAGGGACATTTCGAGCTCGGTTCGTTCTTCACGGGATTTGCTGTCGCCATCGCACTGCTCGGATGTGCTGCCGGTGCGTGGTTCGCCGGCCAGCTCGCCGATCGGTGGGGCCGCAAGAAGGTCATGCTGCTGGGTTCGGCGCTCTTCACGATCTCGTCGATCGGTTCGGGGCTCGCGTTCAGCGTGCCGGACCTGATGTTGTGGCGCGTGATCGGCGGTCTCGGCATCGGTATCGCGTCCGTCATCGCTCCCACGTACATCTCGGAGATCGCACCGGCGCGCTACCGCGGCAGTCTGGCATCACTGCAACAGCTCGCGATCACATTGGGTATCTTCTCCGCACTGCTGTCCGACGCGATCCTGCAGAATGCTGCGGGCGGCGCCTCCAACGAATTGTGGTGGACCCTCGAGGCCTGGCGATGGATGTTCCTTGTGGGCGTGGTTCCCGCCCTCGTCTACGGCGTATTGGCCCTGATGATCCCGGAGTCGCCGCGCTTCCTGGTCGGTAAGGACCTCGACGACGAGGCCGCCCAGGTTCTCGCCAATGTCACCGGCGATCTCCACCCGGACGAACGTGTCGCCGAGATCCGGCTGACGCTGCGCAGAGAGTCTGCACGATCGTGGGATGACATTCGCGGACCGACATTCGGATTACAACCTCTGGTGTGGGTCGGCATCACAATGGCGATCTTCCAGCAGTTCGTCGGTATCAACGCCATCTTCTACTACTCGACGACCCTGTGGAAATCAGTGGGGTTCAGCGAGAACCAGTCGTTCACGACCTCCGTGATCACCGCCGTCATCAACGTGGTGATGACATTCGTCGCGATCCTGTTCGTCGACAAGATCGGGCGGCGCCCCTTGCTGATGGTGGGGTCGATCGGGATGTTCGTGAGCCTCCTCCTCGCCGCCGTTGCGTTCTCGCAGGCCACCGGGAGCGGCGACGACCTCGAGTTGCCCGCCCCCTGGGGCACGGTCGCCCTCATCGGCGCAAACGCGTTCGTGGTGTTCTTCGCCGCCACGTGGGGGCCGATCATGTGGGTGATGCTCGGCGAGATGTTCCCCAACCGGATGCGCGCCTTGGCGTTGGGCTTGAGCACCGCCGCCAACTGGATCGCGAACTTCACGGTGACACTGGCGTTCCCCCCACTCACCGAGTCGGTGGGGCTGTGGTTCCTCTACGGACTGTTCGCGTTCTTCGCACTGCTGTCGTTCTTCTTCGTCAGGTCGAAGATCCCCGAAACCAAGGGCATGGAACTCGAGGACATGCACAGCTGACACCGTGGTGGGTGATCCTCCGGCTCAGCGCTGTGCGATCGTCTCCGAAGCATCGCTGCCATCGAGGCCCACGACCCAGCCCGTGACCTGACGCGCGACATCCTGCGCAGTCAGGCCGAGCTGCTGATGGATCTCGCCCCGTGACGCGTGGTCGAGGAACTGCTGGGGCACCGCGAGCTCCCGGGCAGGCACGTCGATGTCGTTGCGCCGCAGTGCCGACGACACCGCCGATCCGACCCCACCGTGCACGCCGCCGTCTTCGACGGTGACAACGAGCCGGAATCCGGCCGCGAGGTCGATCATCGCCTCGGGCACCGGAAGCACCCACCGCGGGTCGACGACGGCGGCAGTGATGCCTTGTTTGGCGAGGCGGTCGGCAGCGTCGAGCGTCAGAGATGCAAACACCCCGACTGCGATGAACAGGACATCGCCTTTCCGTGCGTCTGACATCCGCAACACATCGAGAGTGCCGCCTAGTCGTTCGATCGCCGGAATGTTTTCTCCGACAGCACCTTTCGGAAATCTGATTACCGTCGGGCCGTCGTCGACGCCGAGGGCTTCACCGAGTTCTTCACGGAGCGTGGCACCGTCGCGCGGCGCCGCCACACGGATTCCGGGAACGATACCGAGAAGTGACATGTCCCACACACCGTTGTGGCTTGCACCATCGGTACCCGTGACGCCGGCTCGATCGAGAACCAACGTCACGGGCTGTTTCAGCAGTGCCACGTCCATGAGAAGCTGGTCGAATGCCCGGTTGAGGAACGTCGAATACACCGCGACGACGGGATGCATACCACCGAGGGCCAGACCTGCGGCGGAGGTCACGGCGTGCTGCTCGGCGATCCCCACGTCGAAGGTGCGATCGGGGAAGCGGTCGGCGAACTTTGCGAGCCCGGTGGGACCGGCCATCGCGGCAGTGATCGCGACGATGTCGTCGCGGTCCTCGGCGCGAGCGATGAGTTCGTCCGAGAACACAGAAGTCCAGTCCGGTTTCGACGACGCGGTTGCGCGTCCCGTACGCGGATCCATCACGCCGGTGGCGTGCATCTGGTCGGCCTGGTGATTCTCGGCAGGTGCGTACCCCGCACCCTTCCTGGTCACCGCATGCACGATCACCGGTCCGCCGTACGCCTTCGCGCGCCGGAGAGCCGCTTCGAGGGCGGGCTCGTCGTGGCCATCGACCGGTCCGAGATACTTGATCCCGAGATCGGTGAACAACACTTGCGGACTTACCGCATCCTTGATCCCGGTCTTCATCCCGTGCAACACGGAGTACGCCGCGGCTCCGAGCCACGGGATCTTCTTGACCATGCGGCGGCCGCTGTCGAGTGCACGCTCATAGCCCGGCCGCAGGCGCAACGCCGCCAAGTGCTCTGCGAGACCACCGATCGTCGGTGCGTACGAGCGGCCGTTGTCGTTGACCACCATCACAAGTGATCGTGTGACACCGGCAGCGATGTTGTTGAGCGCCTCCCAGCACATTCCGCCCGTGAGGGCACCGTCGCCGACAACCGCGACGACCGTGCGCTCCTGCCCGCTGAGCTCGTATGCCTTCGCGAGACCGTCGGCATAGGACAGCGCGGCGGACGCGTGCGACGACTCGATCCAGTCGTGCTCGCTCTCGGCCCGGCACGGGTACCCCGAGAGACCACCGCGCTGCCGCAACGTGTCGAAGTCGTCCTTGCGGCCGGTGAGGATCTTGTGGACGTAGGCCTGATGGCCGGTGTCGAACAGGATCGGATCCTGCGGAGAGTCGAACACCCGATGGAGCGCGAGCGTCAGCTCGACCACACCGAGGTTCGGGCCGAGGTGTCCCCCGGTTGCCGCCACCTTCTCGACGAGGAAGCCACGGATCTCACCTGCGAGTTGCGTGACCTCGCTCGGCGAGAGACGACGCACATCGTCGGGTGACTGGATGCGGGACAGGACACCCAACTGATCTAGCTCCCTCCGGATCGTGATCCCGCGACGGTGCGCGAGCAGTTACTGCATTCTACGGAGCGGTGATGCGGTTCGGACCGTCACATCACTCACATCCGAGGAACCCCCAGTTCGGACGCCGAATATGCGCCTGCTCGATGGCTCCTACACCTCGGCGGCCGGGGCACGACGGTCGGTCGCGGGCTCCTCGTCGACGATGTCGATCGTGGTGCGCAACTCACGGTTGGGGATGAGCACCACAGCCACCAGAGTAATCAGTGCGAACCCGGCGGCTACGAGGAAGAGCGTACCTGTGGCGTCCCCGTAGGCCGTATGCACGACCTCGGCGACAGGTGCGGGAAGCGCGTCGAGGTCCAGGTCGGCGTTGCCACCACCAGACGCCGAGGTGTCGATTCCGAGCTTCGCGAATCCATCGGCGGAGAGCGTGGAGACACGCGCTGCCAGGATCGAACCCAGGATCGACACACCGATGGCGCCGCCGAAGGTGCGGAAGAACGCGACCGAACTGCTCGCTGCACCGATGTTCTTCACGCTCACGGTGTTCTGCACTGCGAGGACCAGATTCTGCATCAGCATGCCGGTGCCGAGACCCACGATCGCAATGTAGACGCCGATGACAACGAGGGACGTGGTGTGGTCGAGCGTTCCGAGGAGGGCGAACCCGACGAATTGCAGAACGGCACCTACGACGATGAACGGCTTCCACTTGCCGAACCGGGTGATCAATTGTCCCGATGCCGTCGACGACACCAACGTGCCGGCAACCATCGGAATGGTGAGCAGACCCGCTGCGGTCGGGCTGAAGCCACGCGCAGTCTGGAAGTACTGTGTCAGGAAGGTGGTAGCACCGAACAGGCCGACACCGACCGCGATCGAAGCGATGATCGCCAGCGCAGTCGTACGTTCGGTGATGATCTTCAGCGGGATGACCGGATCCGCAACCTTCGACTCCACGAACACAGTCGCGACGAGCAGCGCCAGCCCCGCACCGACGTAGACGGCGGATTCCAGGGAGAACCACTCGTAGTAGCCCTCCTTGCCTGCGAACGACACCCAGATCAGCAGGACGCTCACACCGGCCGTGATCAGCGTCGCGCCGAGCCAGTCGATCTTCACGTTCGCCTTGCGTTCCGTCGCGACGGTCAGGGTGCGTTGCAGGAGCACCAAGGCTATGACCGCGAGGGGCACGCACACATAGAAGCACCAACGCCACCCGAGGGGGCTGTCGACGATCACGCCACCGAGCACCGGTCCGCCCGACATGGCGACGGCCATCACCGCGCCCATGTAGCCGGAGTACCGACCGCGCTCACGCGGCGGGATGATGCTGCCGATGATTGCCACGACCAGCGCGGTCAAACCACCCATCCCGATACCTTGAACGACGCGCGCACCGAGGAGCACGGTCACGTCCTGCGCTACACCTGCCAGCACCGATCCAGCTACGAAGATCAGGATCGACAGCTGCACGAGGAGCTTCTTGTTGAACAGGTCGGACAGCTTTCCCCAGATCGGGGTCGACGCGGCATTCGCGAGTAACGCCGTGGTGATCACCCAGGCGTATTGGGTCTGGGTGCCCTTCAGGTCCGCGATGATCGTCGGAAGTGCGGTAGACACGATCGTGCTGCTGAGCAGCGCGGTGAACAATGCGGCGAGAAGACCGGCGAGGATCGCGAGGACCTCCCGATGGGTCAGCGACACCTCGGTGTCCTGACCACCGCTCGGCGGCGTAGAAGCGCCGTCCGTGACAGCAGTTGTACTACTCATGAGCAGATCCTTTGGGCGTCGGTCGTGGTGGCGGTGTCGTGGCCCGCGATCGGACTCAGGGCGGCGTCGAGCCGGGCGACGATCTCGAGGGCGTCGGCAACCTCCGCCTCGCTCCATTCGTCGAGTTGGGTGGCCAGCCGTTCGGTGCGCCGAGCGCGAATAGCGGCGAGCATGTCGAGCCCCTCCGGGGAACAGGTCACGAGGTGTGCCCGTTTGTCATCGGGGTCCGGACTGCGGTCGATGAAGCCACGGTCGACGAGGTCGCCTATGTGTCGACTGAGCGACGACTGACCGACGTGCATTTCGGCGGCGAGTTCACTCGGACGACATTGCCCGGTGCGGGCCAGCAGAAAGAGCACACCGGCCAGTGCGTTGGGTAGTAGATCCGGCTCGCTCCGTGTCAGCGCAGCACGCAGGGTTCGACCGAAGAGGAAGACTGCGTCGGCGAGTGCGTGCACCGTGTCGGGCTGAACGGCAGTCACACGGACCTCCAGATTTGACGAATACTTGCTTGAGGCATGCAACCATACATTTAGTTGCATGCCTCAAGCAAGTACTGCGCAAATCGGGCAGTCCCCGTCAGGGCCGAAGTGATGTCAGCGCGTGAACAGCGCGACACACTCCACGTGGTGAGTCGACGGGAATGCAGCGAACGCGCGCAGGTCCGCCAACTCGAACCCCTGCGCGCGGTAGAGACCCACATCACGCCCGAACGACGCCGGGTCGCACCCGACATGGATCACTCGTCGAGGCCCCGCATCAGCGATCGCAGCGACAACATCCTTTCCTGCACCGGCACGGGGCGGATCGAGGATCACCACGTCGGGGACAGCGAGTGCACCGATGACGCGTTCCACCCGCCCGTGCCGGAAAGACACCTGAGGCAGGTCGGCGAGCGCCTCCGCGCCGTCGTCCACCGCCCGGCGGGACGATTCCACCGACTCGACACTCCCGGATGCCCCGACCTGCTCGGCCACCGCCGCCGCGAACACGCCGACGCCGCCGTAGAGATCCCATACCGTGCCTCCGGCCACGGCGTCGGCCCACTCGCGCACCACGGTCGAGTACGTCTGTGCAGCCCCTCGATGGGCCTGCCAGAAACCGGTAGCGGCCGGCCGCCACTCCCGCGACCCGACCCGCTCGACCGGACGGCCGGATCCCTCGACCACCTTCTCCGCGCGCGGCGCGTTCACCGCGGCACGCCGTGCCGACGCACCGCGCCTACCCGAACTACGCCGACCCGTACGCGACACCACCGGTGGCGCGATTTCCACCACGTGCCGCTGTCCATCCGCGTCCAGGACGACCTGCAGGTCTGCACCCGGCTGCCACACGTGTTCGACCAGATCGGTGTAGGCGCGCTGATCGATCTGGGTACACCCGAGGTCCGGTACCACATCGTTGCTGCGGTAGCGCCGGTATCCCGGCGTTCCCGCCGCATCGACCGCCAATCGCACCCGTGTTCGCCACCGAGTGCCGTCCGCGGCGCCTCCGGGAACCTCCTCGACGAGAACGTCACGCTCCACACCGCCCAGGCGACGAAGTTGTTCGGCGACCACGGCGGCCGCGATCTCCCGTTGCGCCGACGGAGTGGCATGCGACATGTCGCAACAACCCGCACCCCCGGGACCGGAGATCGGACACACGCGATCGACACGATCGTCCGATGCTGCCAGGATCTCCACCGCGTCAGCGAAACAGAAGGAGCCACCGCGGTCCTCGGTGACGAGGGCGAACACCCGCTCCCCCGGAAGTCCGTGCCGGACGAACAGCACACGCCCCTCATGGCGGGCGACGCAGAAGCCCCCGTGCGCGGGATTACCGAGCATCACCTCGATGCGTTGCCCGGACCAGTCGGTCCCTGCACTCTGCTGCCCCTGGCGGCTCACTGATCTTCCTCCTGTTTCGCAGGTCTGTGACCCACTTCGTTCTCCAGCCCGCGGCGGATCGCCCCGGGCACGGTGTCGATGCGGTCCTTGGGCGCCTTCGCAGACGAGCGCAACTGCCACGGCACACTGGTGACCATCACTCCCGGCTGGAAGAGCAGCCGACTCTTCAATCTCAGGGCGCTCTGGTTGTGAAGGATCTGCTCCCACCAGTGCCCCACCACATACTCCGGAATGAACACGGTGACGACGTCGCGCGGAGAATCCCGTCGCACGCGTCGTACGTAGTCCAGAACCGGCCGCGTGATCTCACGATACGGTGACTCGACGACCTTCAACGGTACCGTGATGTCGCTCGAGTCCCAGTCCCGGACCAAACGACGGGTATTCGCGTCGTCGACGTTGACCGTGACCGCTTCGAGCGTGTCGGGGCGCGTCGCCCGCGCGAACGCCAAGGCCCGGCGGGTCGGCATGTGCAGCGTCGACACCAGGACGATCGAGTGCGTTCGACTGGGCAGCACACCGTCCCATTCCGCCGCCTCGAGTTCGGCGGCCACGCTGTCGTAATGACGCCGAATCGCCTTCATCAGCACGAAGATCACCAGGATCATGAGAACGGCAATCCACGCTCCACCAGAGAATTTAGTGGCCAGCACGATGATCAACACCACGGTGGTGGCGATCAGCCCTAGACCGTTGATCACGCGCGCCCGCATCATCCGTCCCCGCTCGACGGGGTCGGTTTCGACCGCCAGGTGCCGCGTCCAGTGCCGCACCATGCCCGCCTGTCCGAGGGTGAACGCGACGAACACCCCCACGATGTACAGCTGAATCAACTGGGTGACCCGGGCATCGAACACCCACACGAACACAACCGCCACACCCGACAGGAACAGGATCCCATTGCTGAACGCCAACTTGTCGCCGCGAGTGTGCAGTTGCCGCGGCAGAAACCGATTCTGCGCCAACACCGACGCCAACGCCGGAAACCCACTGAACGCGGTGTTGGCGGCGAGCAACAGGATCAGTGCGGTAGCCACGGTGACGAGAAAGAAGCCGACAGGGAAGCCCTCGAACACCGTGTGTGCAAGTTGCGCGATGAGCGTCTTCTGCTCGTACCCCTCGGGCGCACCCCGCAATTGGGTCGTAGGATGCTCAGCCACCACGACACCGATCCGACCGGCAAGGAACACGACCCCGAGAAACAGTGGCACCGCCACCGCGCCGAGCAGCAACAACGTGGTCGCAGCGTTGCGGGCCTTCGGCTTACGGAACGCCGGAACTCCCGTACTGATCGCTTCCACACCCGTCAGTGCGGCACATCCGGACGAGAACGCACGCGCGATCAGGAACACGAATGCGATCGCCGTCAGATCCGTTTGCTCCGCCACGAGTTCGAAGTCGGCCGACTCGGCACGCAGATCGTCGTCGAGCACGACGATCTGGACGAATCCCCAGACGATCATGGTGGCCATGGCCACCATGAAGGCGTACGTGGGGATCGCGAACGCAGTCCCGGCCTCCCGCATTCCACGCAGATTCATGGCGGTGAGGACACCGATCGCCAGGATCGCGAACAGCACCTTGTGCTGTGCGACGAACGGCACAGCTGACCCGATATTGGCTGCGGCCGACGAAATCGACACCGCGAGAATCAGCACGTAGTCCACGAGCAGCGCACTGCCGACCGTCAGCCCCGCGCTGGGCCCGAGATTCTTCGTTGCGACCTCGTAGTCGCCACCACCGGACGGGTAGGCACGCACATTCTGGCGGTAACTCGCCACCACGATGACGAGGACCACCGCGACCGCCACACCGACCCACGGCGTGAACGCATACGCCGACAAACCCGCAACCGACAAGACCAGGAAGATCTCCTCGGGCGCGTACGCGATCGACGACAGGGCATCGGAGGCGAACACGGGCAGCGCGATGCGCTTGGGGAGCAACGTGTGCCCAAGGGTGTCACTTCGAAACGGCCGACCCAGCAGGAGCCGCTTCGTGGCGGTGGAAAGCTTGGACACGGGCCCAGAGTAAGCCGTGCCAGGGCCGTTTCTTGCGGGACCGTGCCATTCCACTCGGTTCGGCTGCCGGGGCGGTACGGTTTCCGTTCGGCAGCAGAGCCGATCCGGCTCGGTACCGATATGAGCCGATCCGGCCGAGGCGGCGAACCGACGAAACGGAGTGCGCGGTGTACGTGGTAGTCATGGGTTGCGGCCGAGTGGGATCGTCGGTGGCCACCGCGCTGGCCCGACTCGGTCACGACGTCGCGGTCATCGACCGGGACGCCGGGGCGTTCCTCCGGCTGGGTGACGGTTTCCCGGGCCGCACGGTCGTCGGGATGGGCTTCGATCGTGAGGTCCTGATCGACGCTGGAATAGAACGCGCCGACGCGTTCGCCGCGGTGTCCTCCGGCGACAATTCAAACATCATCGCTGCCCGCACAGCCCGTGAAACCTTCGGTGTGGACCGTGTGGTCGCACGGATCTACGACGCGAAACGCGCCGCGGTGTACGAGCGTCTCGGGATTCCCACCATCGCCACGGTCCCGTGGACCACCGATCGCCTCCTGCACACTCTTACCCACGAAAGTGAGAGCGCACGCTGGCGTGATCCGACAGGGTCTGTCGCGGTCTGCGAGGTGAACGTACATGAGGAGTGGGTGGGCCGGCGTGTCACCGATCTCGAGGCTGCCACCGGAGCCCGCGTAGCCTTTCTCCTCCGGTTCGGGGCAGGAGTGCTCCCGGACCGGAAGACCCTGATCCAGGCCGACGACCAGATCTACATCGCGGCGGTCTCGGGGACCGTCGCCGAATCGATCGCGCTGGCCGAGAATCCGCCCGCCGACAACGACGAGTGAGGACATACCGATGAAGGTGGTCATCGCAGGGGCAGGCGCTGTCGGACGCTCGATCGCCCGCGAACTTCTGCGCAACGAGCACGAGGTGATGCTCATCGAACGCAAACTCGATCACGTCGATCCCGCGGCCGTGCCCGAAGCGAAGTGGGTCCACGGTGATGCCTGTGAACTCACCCTGCTCGAGACTGCGGGACTCGAACACTACGACGTGGTGATCGCAGCGACAGGCGACGACAAGGCCAACCTGGTGCTGAGCCTGCTCGCCACCACGGAGTTCGGTGTCGCACGCGTCGTGGCCCGGGTCAACGACCCACGCAACGAATGGCTGTTCGACGAGTCGTGGGGCGTCGACGTGGCCGTGTCCACCCCGAGAATGCTGGCCTCACTGGTCGAGGAAGCGGTCTCGGTGGGCGATCTCGTCCGCCTGATGACACTGCGCAAGGGCGCAAACCTCGTCGAGATCACACTGCCCGACACCACCGCGCTGGCCGGCAAAGCCGTCCGTAAGCTCGCACTACCCCGCGACGTCGCGCTCGTGACGATCCTGCGCGGTGACCGCGTCATCGTCCCACAAGCCGACGATCCACTCGAGGGCGGCGACGAACTGCTTTTCGTCGCCGCAGAGGACGTCGAAGACGAGCTTCGCGCCCTGATCGAGCGCTAACGCTCGTGGTGCGAGGTGGGCCTGCGGTGAGCTACGGTCCCGAAGTCTGACGCGGTATCGGTGGCTGACGCGGTATCGGTGTCCGCTGTGGACACCCCATCGGCGTCGTCCTCGTCCGGCGCCGGCTCCACGACCCGATCGGCCTTGCGGACCGCCCAGAGCGTCACGAGTAGCGCCAGAGCAGTCAGGGGCCAACCCATACCGATTCTCGCGGCAGCGAGCCAGCCGGTCTGATCGTCGTCGTAGAGATGATTCTGCACGAGATAGCGCGCAAGGAACACCAGGGCCCATGCCGCGGTCGCAACGTCATAAGCCCGCACGGCGTCGCGATGGGCACGCCAGCGCGACCCCTGCCCGTTGAGCATCCCCCAGATCACGCCGACGAGCGGTCGCCGCACGAGCATCGACAGCACGAACGCGCCACCGTAGACCAGGCTCGCGTAGATGCCGAACAGGAAGTAGCCCTTGGCATCGCCGGTTCGGTACGCAATGAAGGCGCACAGAGCAACACCCACGAATCCGGAGATCGCGGGCTGGACGGGCGTCCGCCGGATCAGCCGCCACACCAGGACACCACAGGCAACCGCAACCGCGGTCCAGATCGCCGCAGTGAGACCCCACACGCTGTTGATCGGCACGAACACCAACACTGGCAACGTCGAGTACACCAACCCGCTGAGTCCACCGAGTTGTTCGAGCATGGTCTGCCGATTGGTATCGCTCACGTATACGAGGGTGCCACACTCGGTCGCGCCGACCGCTCCCGCCGAACGACCAGTGCGCCGTTCAGGCCGGCTCTCTGAGCTCGTAATGCGGATTGTAAATGGCCTTGCGTCCGTTCCGCTCGCCCACACGACCACGGACCTGCAAGGTCTTACCAGGCTCGATCCCGGGAATGCGCCGCCGTCCGATCCACACGAGCAGAATCGAATCGGTGCCGTCGAAGAGCTCCGCCTCGACCGAGGCACACGCGTCCTTCGAGGAGGACTCCACGCTTCTCAAGCGCCCGAACATCGTCACTTCCTGACCACGGCTGCAGGACACGACAGGTAACGCGCCCGTCGCGTGTGATGATTCGGCCATCTCCTCCGCATCGAGTTCCTCGAGATCCTCGGTGAGGCGACGGGTGAGCCGACGAATATAGCCGGCTGCGGCGGATGCCATAGTGCGCTCCTGACACGGGCGGCGCAGGTCTCGCGCCGCGACACTTCCTTCGTCCGCCACTGTAGACCGATCTCCCGGGGAGACAACCGCACCGGGTCGACGGCCGTCGAATCGATTGGGCAGGATCACATCCATGTCGCGAGAGTCTCCTGCAGCACAGTATTGCACCGCCGCCACAGCAGTCGTCCTACCTGGAACGGGGTCCGATGCGCAGTTCGCCCACAATGCCTTCGCAGTTCCCCTGCAGCGTCGCGGCATCGCCACGGTCGCGGTCGAGCCGGATCCGCGCGGCGTGGTCACCAGCTACGCCGAGGCGATGGACCGTGCTGCTCTCGACGGCCCCATCCTCGTCGGCGGTGTCTCCATCGGAGCCGCCGTCGCGCTGCACTGGGCCGCACAGCACCCCGAGCTTGCAGTAGGTGTACTCGCAGCGCTCCCTGCCTGGACGGGCAATCCCGACGGCTCCCCCGCCGCCGCCAGTGCCCGCTGGACGGCATCGCAGTTACGTACACACGGCCTGGAGTCGGTCATTGCAGCCATGGTCGAATCGAGCCCCACGTGGCTGGGAACCACCCTGTCGCGCTCATGGCGCTCCCAGTGGCCGCACCTTCCCGAGGCACTCGACGAAGCAGCCGGCTACCGAGCCCTCGACGTCGACGAACTACGTTCTGTCACGGTGCCCGTCGGCGTCACCGCTGCCGCCGACGATGCGGTTCATCCGCTGGACGTGGGCCGTGGGTGGGCAACCGAACTTCCCTTCGCGTCCCTGACGACCGTCACCCTGGACAACGTCGGAACCGACCCCGCTGTCCTCGGCGAAGGGTGTCTCGAAGCACTCGACGTGGCAGCCCGCGCGAAGTGGGCCACCGCGACGAGGTGAGAGCAACGAACCGAGATCACCTGTGGTGTCGGAGCGCTCGAGCGGTGTCAGAAGCCCAACTGCTGCATGGCCGACCCCGACCCGCCCGTGCGGGGACGCGGTTGCGGCCGCGCAGGAGGCGCCTGCTGTCCTGAGTTCGGCGCTCCCGGCGCCTGCGGTCGAGCCTGCCCCTGCTGCGATCCGCCGTCTCGGCGCGCCGCCTGCTGCTGTTGTTGCTGTTGTTCGGCGGCAGCGGCAAGCTGGTTTGCGAGCGCCTGGGGAAGGACGACCGGCAGGGGCGTGCGTACGGGATGGGGTTCTTCTCCCCGTCGCACGACGGTATCCGCGAGGACCGCATGTGCCGCCGCGATCAACGGACCGTTCGCCGAAGCAGCACCCACCGGACCTGCGGCGACACAACGGATCATCCATCGGTAGCCGTCGACACCGATGAAACGCATGTCTGCATTGGGAGTGCTGCCGTGCAACTCCCGCCCCCACGGCCCGGTTTCCATACTCACAGTGGCGTTGTCGTTGCGCAGCGTCTCGGCAAGTTCGGCAGCGACTTCACGCCACTGGCCGGGCGACTTGGGCGCGGCGTACGCCGCAACGGTGATCCGGCCGTGCTGTGTCACCAGATGCACCGCCTGCGGGTTCCCGTTGGGAGCCATTTCCACCTGGATCTGGCCGCCCCGAGGAATCGGGACGAGGACGGAGCCGAGGTCGAGTCGCGAGGTTCCGACGTCGCCCTCGTCGAACGCGTCGATGTCGTACGGACCACCGTCGGAAAGTGCGCCGTCGGCGGAGTCGCCCGAGCGAGACCCTTCTATGCGGTCGAATTCGTCGGTGGTCGCGTCTGCCGAGTTGCCGGCGCGATTCTTACGGCGTCGTCCGAACATGTCAGGAACCTTCCTTCACGAGGCCGGCGTGGCCACCACTCGAGCCGTAACCGCCGGCACCACGGGTGGTGTCGTCGAGCTCGTCGACCTCCACGAAGTCGACAAGTTCGACCCGCTGCACCAGGAGCTGAGCGATTCGGTCGCCCCGGTTCACCTCGATGGTGTGATCGGTGTCGTGGTTGATCAGGCAGACCTTGATCTCCCCCCGGTAACCGGCATCGACGGTTCCCGGTGTATTCACCACGGAAAGTCCGAACTTGGCGGCGAGCCCCGAGCGGGGATGAATCAGTCCGACGGTCCCCAAGGGCAACGCCACGGATATTCCGGTTCCGACGAGCACTCGCTGTCCGGGTTCGATCGTCACATCGCTGGTGGCGCACAGGTCGACGCCTGCATCACCTGCGTGCGCCCGGGTCGGCATGGGTACACCCGGGTCGAGACGACGCAGCGGGATGGGGGAAAGGTCGGTCACGTGCACCGAGACTACTCTCCGGATGTCGATGCCCCCTCGCGAGGCGACTATCCTGGTTTCGTGTCTGATACCTCCAGCTCTGGTAGCGCCACCGGTTCGTTGACCCGCACGCCGACCTACTCCGAACGGTTGTGGGTTCCGATCTGGTGGTGGCCCATCGGCATCGGGATCGCAGCGTTGCTTGCAGCCGAACTGCACATGGGGGCACCCGGGATGTATGCCTGGGTGCCGTATGCAGTACTGATCCCCTGCGCGCTGTGGGTACTGGTGTGGCTCTCACGACGGCGCATCGAGGTCATCGACGGTGAGCTCGTCGTCGAACAGGCCCACCTGCCGGTGGAGCTGGTCTCTCGCGGGATCGTCGTTCCCGGCTCCGCAAAGAGCTCCGCACTCGGCCGACAGCTCGATCCCGCCGCATTCGTGCGGCACCGTCCGTGGATCAAGACGATGGCCCTCGTCGTCCTCGACGATCCGGAAGATCCGACCCCGTACTGGTTGATCAGCACCAGACGACCTGCAGAACTCCTGTCCGCCATGGGGCACGAGGAGCCGGCGGCGGGCTGATGGTCACAGCGCACCGCTACGCCGCAGCAGTGGCCCACCAGGTCACTGCTACGGCGTTTCGAGCCACCTCAGCGCGAGAGCTTCGTCACCATGCGCAGTCACGGCAGATCATCCGACCGCCCTCCTCGCTCGCGAGGCGGCTCCGGTGATGCACCAGGAAGCAGCTCGAACAGGTGAATTCATCGGCCTGTTTCGGCACCACGCGCACAGAGAGCTCCTCGCCGGACAAGTCCGCCCCCGGGAGCTCGAAGGACTCGGCCGTGTCCGATTCGTCGACGTCCACTACCGCGGACTGCGCCTCGTTGCGCCGTGCCTTCAGTTCTTCGAGTGAGTCTTCCGACACATCGTCGCTATCGGTCCGCCGCGGTGCGTCGTAGTCAGTCGCCATTTCCCTCTTACCTCTAGTCGTCTTACAAGTGCTCGACAGGGAACCCCGGTGATGCTCCCGGCCAAGGCAACGCCCGACCGTGCGATGAAGTTCCCACAGACCTCGGTTTGTCGTCGGTATCCCCGAACCAGCCCGCGTTCTCCCCACCGCCCTCGTCGATGGACGACGCTCGGCCGACGAACAATAGCCGACAGCAGAGCGGAATATGCAATCGATTCACAATTTCCTCGGAATCGACAGGAAATCGTCACCGACATCACAGCGACCGTGACATACCTGACCGGGTACGCCTCCATCACGCCGACCACACCGCCCTCTACAGTGAACGACGCACCGTTCCACGGCAGTGAACGACGCACCGTTCCACGGCAGTGAACGACGCACCGTTCCACGGCAGTGAACGACGCACCGTTCGCACGGTAACGACGCACCGTTCGCACGGTGAGGAGACGAAAGGCAGGCCCGCGTGGTTTCCCTGATCACCGAAGGCAGCGCAACCGACAAACGCGGTCGCCCGTTCCATCGTCGCCGGTGGATTCCCGCTGCACTCGCGGGCGCTGTCCTCGCGGCGGGCACGATCGTGGTCTGGACCTCCGTGTTCACCACGGCCGACACCAGTACGACCACGGTGGCGTGCCCGCCTCCACCCACTGCGCCTACCGATCCCGACAGCGCCCCGCCGGCCCCCCTCGGGCAGGTCGTAGACCGTTCGACCATGCTCGACGTCGACCCGGCACCCCTCGCCGCAACCCGAGTGCGCGTGTTCAACGCGAACGGAGAGCGCGGGCAGGCGTCCACCGTCGCGGCACAACTCAGCGACTACGGATTTGCGAGCGCACCGGACGTGCAGGCGGGTAACGACCCCGTGTACGTCGGTCAGAACATGCAATGCCACGGCCAGGTCCGGTTCGGCGAGACCGGCCGCGCCGCAGCAAATACCGCGCGCCTGGTTGCGCCGTGTGCAGAGCTGATTCTCGACGACCGCGAGGACGACACTGTCGATCTGGCGCTGGGCACATATTTCCGCGACATCACGCCGAGCGCCGACGCCGACGAGTTGCTGCGCACTTTGCGGGCAGCGCGTGTGGGCGAGAATTCCGCTCCCCTCGATGTGGAACTTCTCGATGCTGCGCTCAACGCGCCCTGCTGACACCACACATTTTCATCAATTCGGACAATTATCCCTTTTATCCGAATTCGTCTCGAGGCTGGGCAGAACTCACCGACGTGTCCGAACGAGAACTCGACCACGCAGTTACGCAGGAACGGGAGCAACCGCGCCGATCGTCGCAAGCGTCGCCGCGAATGCGTCTGCCACACCCGGGGCTGCGGCCGTCATGATCTCGCCGTCGCTACCGAACCCCGTGGGCAGCCGGACGTCGGCGCCCGCCTCGGATGCAATGAGCGCACCCGCTGCCCAGTCCCAGGGGTTGAGGCCGTGCTCGTAGTGGGCGTCGACCCGTCCTGACGCCACCATGCACAGATCCAGCGCCGCAGCCCCGATCCGCCGGATATCTCGCACCTCCGGCAACAGTTTCGCTACCAGCCGGCCCTGCACCGCCCTCCGCTGCGCGGAGTAGGAGAACCCGGTGGCAACAAGTGCTAGTCCGAGATCGGTCACCGGCGTGCAGCGCAGCTGCGTCACTACCCCGTCGGCATCGGTACGGGTCGCGCCGAGGCCCACCGCGGCCGAGTAGAGATCTCCCGACGCGACGTCGACCACGGCACCTGCCACCGAAACCCCCCCGATCCGGGCCGCCACACTGACCGCATACGCGGGAATCCCGTATACGAAGTTCACCGTGCCGTCGATGGGATCGACGACCCACTGCACCAAAGTCTCCCCCACGCCGGTCTCCCCCGCGCCGCCGTCTCCCGTACCGTCGCTGTCACCGCTCTCCTCGCCGAGGAACCCGTCGCCGGGCCTCAACTGCCCCAGTCGACGGCGGATGAGATCCTCGGCCTCGGTGTCGGCGATGGTGACCGGGTCGGTATCGGTGGACTTCGTCTGCACCGAGTTGCGCTCACCACCGAACGCCCGGTCCGACCCGAACAACTCGCGCCGGCGACCACGCACATGCGCAGCCGCTTCCAGTGCAACAGCGACGGCGACCGCGCGGAGCGAGGCCGGATCGAACTCGGAGACAGCGTGGGACTCGATGGCATCTGACACCCGACCATCGGAACACACGCGCATCGCCCGCACCACCCGCACAAACCGTGCCTTTCGCACTATCGTTGCCCCACAAGCACGCCGATCGGTGATACCCACCGATCGGCGCTGCGAACCGACCCGGAGAGTGAGCACCTCATGACGCAGGGAACACCCGACCCGTCCGACTCCGCCGACGTGGGGTTCGGCGTCGACGTCGGTGGCAGCGGAGTGAAAGGCGGCCTGGTCGACCTGTCGACAGGCCAGTTGATCGGCGATCGGACGAAGATCCTCACGCCACAACCGTCGACCCCCGACGCCGTGGCCGCGACGGTGGCCGCAATCATCGAGCAGGCGGGGTGGGACGGCCCCGTCGGTATCACCCTCCCGAGCGTGGTGGCCGGAGGCATCGCCAGGACCGCAGCCAATATCGATTCCTCGTGGATCGGCACGAATGCGCGGTCCCTGTTCTCGACCGTGCTCGGCGCCCGACACGTCACGGTCCTCAACGACGCCGACGCAGCGGGCATCGCCGAGGACCGGTTCGGCGCGGCCGCCGACACCGACGGCGTGGTCATCCTCCTGACTTTCGGCACCGGTATCGGCTCAGCGGTCCTGCACAACGGCGTCCTGCTGCCGAACACCGAGTTCGGCCATATGGAGGTCGACGGCAAGGAAGCCGAGCATCGCGCAGCGTCGTCGGTGAAAGAGCAGAACGACTGGTCCTACAAACGATGGGCCCGTGAGGTCTCCCGGGTGCTGGAGCGCTTCGAGGCCCTGCTGTGGCCCGACCTGTTCATCGCTGGAGGTGGCATCAGCCGAAAACACGAGAAGTGGATTCCCCTCCTGACGAACGACACTCCCGTCGTTCCGGCCGAGCTTCGCAACACCGCCGGGATCGTCGGCGCTGCCTACGCTGCGAAAACAGGCTCGACTCCTTGAGTCCGGCACATCCTCGGCCACAGGGATCGTTACAATGGTGCACAGCCGGCCGGAACCCGGCCTGATCCCGACAGACCTCTCCGCCGGAACACCTCTGGCGCGACGCCGCACTACCTCGTCACGAAAGGGCGTACGTGGCAGCCACCGACATCCACACCGCTGATTCACAGAAGGAATCGGCACCCGTCGCGGACGCTTCAGGCGCCGCCGACGCTGCAAACACTGCAACACCCGCGGCGAACCCCCCGGCGAAGAAGGCCGCCGCGAAAAAGGCACCCGCCAAGAAGGCACCCGCGAAGAAGGCACCCGCCAAGAAAGCCGCCAAGAAGACCCCAGCGAAGAAAGCACTCGCCAAGGGCGGGAAGGCCGGCGACGACGACTTCGACGGCACAGCCGAACCGGAACTCGAAGACATCGACGTGGCGGAAGGCGAACTGGTCGCCGAAGACGCGCCGACCGAAGAAGACGAGCCCAGCGAAAAAGACAAAGCGTCCGGCGACTTCGTATGGGACGAAGAAGAGTCCGAAGCGTTGCGTCAGGCACGCAAGGACGCCGAGCTCACCGCCTCCGCAGACTCGGTCCGCGCCTACCTCAAGCAGATCGGCAAGGTTGCGCTCCTCAACGCCGAGGAGGAGGTCGAACTCGCCAAGCGCATCGAGGCCGGTCTCTATGCGACGTTCCGCTTGCAAGAACTCGCCGCGAAGGGCGAAAAGCTTCCCGTGGCCCAGCGCCGCGACATGAACTGGATCTGCCGCGATGGCAACCGCGCCAAGAATCATCTGCTCGAGGCAAACCTCCGGCTTGTCGTCTCCCTCGCCAAGCGCTACACCGGCCGCGGCATGGCGTTCCTGGACCTCATCCAGGAAGGCAACCTGGGCCTGATCCGTGCGGTGGAGAAGTTCGACTACACCAAGGGCTACAAGTTCTCGACGTACGCGACATGGTGGATCCGCCAGGCCATCACCCGCGCCATGGCCGACCAGGCCCGCACGATTCGCATCCCGGTTCACATGGTCGAGGTCATCAACAAGCTCGGCCGCATCCAGCGCGAACTACTCCAGGATCTGGGTCGGGAACCCACTCCCGAAGAACTCGCGAAGGAAATGGACATCACGCCGGAGAAGGTGCTGGAAATCCAGCAGTACGCGCGCGAGCCCATTTCGCTCGACCAGACCATCGGCGACGAGGGCGACAGTCAGCTCGGCGATTTCATCGAAGACTCCGAGGCCGTCGTCGCGGTCGATGCCGTGTCGTTCACGCTGCTGCAGGATCAGCTCCAGTCCGTCCTCGAGACACTCTCCGAGCGCGAGGCGGGTGTCGTGCGGTTGCGCTTCGGCCTCACCGACGGCCAACCCCGCACTCTCGACGAGATCGGACAGGTGTACGGGGTGACCCGTGAGCGCATCCGCCAGATCGAGTCGAAGACGATGTCGAAGCTGCGACACCCCTCGCGGTCCCAGGTCCTGCGCGACTATCTCGACTAGTCACGCCCTCGACCGATGGCCGGTGGGGCCCGGGCGGTGCGGAACGGCGAAGGAGCAACCTCGCCCCTTCGCCGTTTCTGCGAGACACGCCTCGATCACAACGAAGCGAATCGACCGTCGTCATCCGGCCGGTAGTCGACGACCCGCACAACCGCATCGACCGGCAACGGGCCGTACAGGTGCGGGAATCGCATCGACTCGGGATCGCCCGGCACCCCCGGTTCGAACCGCACGTCGCCGATCAGACGGGACGGATCGATATGGAGCAGGACAAGATCGGTACGCCCGCGAAACAGTCGATTCGCGGGCAGGTGTACCTGGGCGGGGGTCGACAGGTGCACGAAACCCACCTCGCTGAGCGACGACGGCGTCACAACGCCTGTCTCGCGGGCACGGAGCCATTCGTCCTGCGGGCAAATGTGCAGCAGAATTCCGGTCATGCCCCCAATGTTTGCGCCGCCGACACGCGGCCACCATCGCGACGCGCCGTGCGTCACGGCTGCGCTGTGAGCGAACAACCGCGCTGTGAGGCAACGAACAGATCCGCAAATGCCCACGTCCTGGGGTTTCTTTCTGCGGATTCGTGAAACACAACACGAATGGACGATGGGGGGAACAACCCGCGAACGCGAATCGTCTGTAAGAGTAGATCTACCGCGCTACCCCGGCGCGGCGGACCAGACCCCAGGCGACCGTTGTCGAAGGTGGCCAGTTTGGAGGAGTCATGCCCGGTACGTTGACCACCCCGAAGTTGACCGCCGCCGACAGGTGCGATCGGTGCAGTGCAGCCGCTCGCGTTCGAGCTGTCCTTCCTACGGGCGGCGAACTGTTGTTCTGCGGTCATCATGCAAACGAACACACCGATCGGCTCCGCGAGCTCGGTGCCACGATCGTCACCGAGGCCGACGCCGACGCAACAGTCTGATCCGCCGTCCGGAACCACGGTTCCGCGACCCGACCCGTGAAACGGGCGACTGCCCTTTCCAGCAGTCGCCCGTTTCGTCGTTCGCGGCCGGTTCCTCAGCCCCGCCGCTCCCTCACCAACTCCGCAGAATTGCGATGCGGTCGCGCAACTGCTCGGCGCTCGCCATCGCGGTCGGTGGGCCACCGCATTGACGTCGAAGCTCTCCGTGGATCACCCCGTGCGGTTTACGCGTGCGATGGTGCACGACCGCCACCAAGGAATTGAGCTCGCGGCGCAGCTGGGGAAGCTCATCGGCGGCGGCGACTCGCTCGGTCACCTGTTGCGGCGCCGCCGGCTGAGCCTGCGGTGCCGGCCTGGTCGCAGGTCTGTCGAGTTGTTTCTCCTGCCGCTGACGCAGCAATGCCCTCATCTGATCTGCATCCAGCAATCCGGGCAGACCGAGATAGTCCGCTTCCTCATCACTGCCCGAGAACGTGGCAGTGCCGAAGGACGAACCGTCGTAGATCACCTGATCGAGTTCGGCTTCCGCGCCGATCGAGGTGTAGGCCTTGTCGTCCTCACCGGGCTCGTCCTTCCTGCGATTGGCGTCGGCGAGTAGTTGGTCGTCGAAGCCCTCGTCGACCCGGTGCGGCTTACCCAGAATGTGGTCGCGTTGCGCTTCGAGCTGGCTGGCGAGTTCGAGTAGCACCGGCACCGACGGCAGGAACACGCTGGCCGTCTCACCCTTCTGCCTCGCACGCACGAAACGTCCGATCGCCTGAGCGAAGAACAGCGGAGTCGAAGCGCTCGTTGCATATACACCGACCGCGAGCCGCGGGACGTCGACGCCTTCGGACACCATGCGGACGGCAACCATCCACCGTTGGCTCCCTGCGCTGAACTCGGAGATCCGCGCGGAGGCAGTGGGATCGTCGGACAGGACCACGGCGGGCGGTTCCCCCGTCAGGTGCTCGAGAGTCTTGGCGTATGCGCGAGCGACCGTCTGATCGGTCGCGATGACGAGCCCGCCCGCGTCCGGCATGCCGCCCGCACGCAACTGTTGGAGGCGGGTGTTGGCCGCACCCAGCACGGCAGGCACCCAGTCTCCCTCCGGATCCAGCGCGGTACGCCACGCACGCGCCGTGTGCTCGGCGCTCAGCGGCTCACCGAGCCGGGCGGTGTATTCCTCCCCCGCGCTGGTGCGCCAACGGGCCTCACCCGAGTAGGCGAGGAACACGACGGGGCGCACCACACCGTCTGCGAGGGCATCGGAGTACCCGTAGGCGTGGTCGGCCTTCGATTGCATCAGGCCTTCCTCGTTCGGTTCGTACGTCACGAACGGGATGGCGCTGTCGTCGCTGCGGAACGGTGTGCCTGTCAGCGCCAGCCGTCGCGTCGCGTCGCCGAATGCTTCGAGGATCCCCTCACCCCAGCTCTTCGCATCGCCGCCGTGATGGATCTCGTCGAGGACGACCAGCGTGCGGCGTGCTTCGGTGCGGACGCGGTGCTTGAACGGGTGGGACGCGACCTGCGCGTAGGTCACGACGACGCCCTGGTAGTCACTCGAGGTCTGCCCAGTGGAGTTGGTGAAATTCGAATCGAGCGCGATGCCGACTCGTGCCGCTGCCGACGACCACTGGTGCTTGAGGTGTTCGGTGGGTGCAACGACCGTGACCTGATCAACGGTCCGGTCCTTCAACAGTTCGGAGGCGACCCTCAGCGCGAAGGTGGTCTTGCCGGCCCCGGGAGTGGCCACCGCGAGGAAATCGCGAGGTTTGGTGGCGAGGTACTTGGTCAGGGCGCGTCGCTGCCACGCGCGCAGCTGTCCTCCAGGGGCGGAGGTCGTAGCCTGTCCGACGGTTTCGGTGCTCACCGGTTCTTCGTGCTCCTTGTCCGCTCAACTCCGGTCAGCGACGGTAGAACTCGAATCCCTGTCGCCGACCGCCATGCAGCCTATCGCCTCCGCACGCAGATCGGCGTCTCGAACCGCCCGGGCGATGCGGATCGGACGTGACGGTCGTGACAGAATCCGGGACACCGACAACCGCATGTGGAGCGCGCATTACGTCGTGTCATCAGGAATGCTGGAAGTAGATGAACGCTACCGCTGTGCCCCCTGCGCCCGGACCGCGCCGCATCCGGCGCGCGGTACGCGCGTGCGGTCGAGTGCTCGGCCACACCGCACAATCCGCGTGGGATCACTCGATCTTCAGCAAGGCCGCGACAGCCGCGTTCTGGCAGACCCTGTCGCTGCCACCGCTGCTCCTGGGACTGCTCGGCAGCCTCGGCTACGTGGGCGGATGGTTCGGCCCCGACATCCCCGACATCATCGTGTCCAAGATCGTCACGTTCACGCGCACCGCATTCAGTGACAGCGTCGTCGACGAGATCATCGCGCCGACCGTATACGACGTGCTCAACCGAGGACGTGCGGATGTGATGTCCCTGGGCTTCGTGCTGTCGCTCTGGGCAGGCTCGTCGGCGATCTCGACATTCGTCGACTCCATCGTCGAAGCGCACGGCCAACAGGATCATCGCCATCCGGTTTGGCAGCGCGTGTTCGGCCTGCTGCTGTACGTGATGTTTCTCATTCTGGCAGTCGTCACGCTGCCCTTGGTGGCGCTCGGGCCGACCATGATCGGACGCCTCCTGCCTCAGTCCTGGTACACGATGGGGTCACAGATCGTCGACACCTTCTACTACCCGGGAGTCGGGCTCCTGCTGCTCGTCGCCCTGACCACGCTGTACAAGGTGGCGTTGCCGAAGTCCCTACCATGGCATCGACTGCTCGGTGGCGCGATTCTCGCAGGAGCGTTCTTCATCCTCGCGAGCGCCGGACTGCGCAGGTATCTGACCTGGATTGCCGAGCACGGCTACACTTACGGTGCGCTCGCCGCGCCCATCGCGTTCCTGTTGTTCACCTTCTTCCTCGGCTTCGCAGTGGTCATCGGAGCCGAGTTCAACGCCACCATCCAGGCGATGTGGCCTGCGCGGGCAACACGAATCGAGCAGTGGCGGGTGTGGCTCGCCGAGCAGGCCGACAAGCAACCGTCACCGGCGGAAGGCCCGGTGACCAACCTGACACGGCGAATCACGATGGCGAGTCCCATCCGCCTCAGCGACCTTCTCCGTTCCGAGCAACTTCCCGGGTACGACGACGACCCGTATCCGTCCGACGAACGTGTGGCCGACACATGCCCGATCAACCTGCCCGATCACTGCGCCGCGTCCAGCGACCCGACGATCTCCGGACGCGACGAAACGGCCGAGGAGGAGCCGACCACCTCGGCCGATGACGGTCCGGTCATACCGCGAGAAGCCGGGCCAGCGGAGGAGGGTCCCCCGACCCGGCTACCTCAGTCGCCCTTACGCAGGCCGTCGTAGACCTTCTTGCATTCGGGGCACACCGGCGAACCCGGTTTCGCCGACTTGGTCACCGGAAAGACCTCCCCGCAGAGTGCAACCACGTGGGTGCCCATGACGGCGCTTTCAGCGATCTTGTTCTTCTTCACGTAGTGGAAGAACTTGGGTGTGTCGTCGCTGGTGGTTTCGTCGGTGGTGGTATCCGGCCGTTCCTTGATATCCGTACTCACATGTCCATGATGCCGCACTTCGACCCCCGACCGGTATGTGCATTCGACCTACGGGCGTGGGAAGGTAGTAGATATGGCAAGAACACCTGGTTTCGGCGGATCCCACGAGAGCGGATCACCCGATAACCCGGTCCTGATCACGGAGGCGGAGGCGTCTCTCGAGGACCAGCACCGAGCGCGGGTCCGTAAGTACATGACACTGATGGCGTTCCGTATTCCCGCGCTGATCCTGGCTGCCGTCTCGTACGGCGTGTGGGCGAACCCGTGGATAGCGATGGCGATCATCGGGCTCTCGATCCCGCTGCCGTGGATCGCGGTACTAATCGCGAACGACCGGCCACCGCGCCGCAAGGGCGAACCGAGCCGTTGGGACGGCCGACGTGAGGAAGTCGCGGCACTCGAGGCACGCAAGCACCACGTGATCGACGGCTGAGCCGACCCGGGCGCTGCGGCGAGTGATGGGTGTGGCTGCGAGAATGCTCGTGTGGACCGCGACCTGCTCCTGTCGATCTGCCCCTCTCTCCGTCGTGCGCTGATCCGGTGTCGCTATGACATCGACAGCGTGCGCGAACTCCTGGGTGCCGAAGCTCACGCCGCGCTCGGCCGCAGCGAACCCGTTGCCGCCCGACGTGCCACGCGTGACGCGGGCGATCTGGGGGTGTTGGTGCGTCTGTTCCTGTTGCAGGACACCTGCCCAGCCGATGACGTTGCCGCGGCCCTGGCGCCTCTGGATCTCGACCACGCGATCGATGCGGGTCTGCTCGAACGCGATGCGGACCGTGTGCGATCCGCACTCGACCTGCGGCCACTGGACGCGGGCGGAGGCAACCGCTGGGTTCTGTCGGACCTCGACGGTGCGCTCCGCCCCGCGCCGACGCGTCCCGACCATGTACTCGGGGTCGGGCAGGCATCCCTGTCACTGTTGCAGGCCACTCCCACCGACCCCATCGGTTCCGTACTCGATCTCGGCACCGGATGCGGTGTTCAGGCGATCCATGCGACCGGGTACGCCGGCACGGTGACCGCGACCGACATCACTCCGCGGTGCCTCACATTTGCGGCGGCCTCGGCCGCGCTGAACGAAGTCGACCTCGAACTGCTCGAAGGCTCGTGGTTCGAACCCGTGGCGGGACGGCGCTTCGACCGGATCGTCGCGAATCCCCCGTTCGTGGTGAGCAGCGGTCAGGTGGAGCACAGCTACCGTGATTCAGGACTGGATCTCGATGGCGCGAGCACACTGATGATCTCGCAGGCCGTCGACCACCTGAATCCCGGAGGGACCGCGTCCATCCTCGCCTCATGGGTTCATATCGAGGGCCAGGACTGGCGGGCACGCGTTGCGTCCTGGTTGCCCGCGCACGGTGTGGATGCGTGGATCGTGCAGCGTGATGTCGCCGATCCCGCTCTGTACATCGGGACGTGGCTCCGGGACGGCGACGCCGATCAGCGCGACCCGGACGTCGCGCTACGCGCCGAGGACTGGTTCGATCACTTCGCGCGCAACGGGATCGAGGGGGTCGGATTCGGCTTCGTCTATCTGCGTCGCACCGAGGGCCCGTCGGATGTGCTGGCAGAAGACCTGCGTCATGCCTTCACCGATGCGCTCGGCCCCGAATCCGTCGACTACTTCGCGCGGCTTCAATGGCTACGCGAGCACGACGTCCTCGAATCCCGATTCCGCGTATGCGCCGACACCGCACTCGAGCGCGTCTTCCTGCCCGGCGACGAAGGCTGGGCCCAGGTCGTCACTCGGGTTCATCGTGGGGGCGGACCCGCGTGGCAGCACGAGGTGGACGACCTGGCGGCGAACCTGCTCGGTGGCCTGCGCGCCGATGGTCTCCCGCTGGGGGACCTGGTCGGTCTCCTCGCCGCAGCACACGGAGAGGACAAGGACGAGTTGACGGCCATGGCGGTACCCCTGATGCAGGGGCTGGTTCGCCATGGTCTCGTCGAACCGGCGTAGGTCCCAGGCGGTGTAGGTCCCCGGGATCAGCCACAGTTCCCACCGCGGCGTCCTCCGCTGATCTCTCAGCAACTTCTCAGACGAGCTCCCAGGTCTACGCAGGTCACAGCATTGCGACTCGGGAACCGTTGGGAACTTTCCCGGGCAACTGGAGCGTTGAACCCTGTGAGACACCACCGATGAGGAGGCACGTCATGGCACGCCCCGCAACAACCGCTCGAGTCAATTCCGACCTCGACAACCAAAGTCCCGCCGCCGATCTTGTGCGCGTTTATCTGAACGGAATCGGAAAGACGGCTCTGCTGACCGCAGCGGACGAGGTCGAACTGGCCAAGCGGATCGAGGCCGGCCTTTACGCCAAGCACGTGCTCGAGACCAAGAAGCGTCTCTCACCTGCGAAGAAGCGCGACCTCGCGGTCGTGGTACGCGAAGGCCAGGCGGCTCGTAGTCACCTGCTCGAAGCAAACCTGCGCCTCGTGGTGTCGCTCGCCAAGCGCTACACCGGACGCGGAATGCCCCTGCTCGACTTGATCCAGGAAGGCAACCTCGGTCTCATCCGGGCGATGGAGAAGTTCGACTACGCGAAGGGCTTCAAGTTCTCGACCTATGCCACCTGGTGGATCCGGCAGGCCATCACCCGCGGCATGGCCGATCAGAGCCGCACCATCCGGCTCCCTGTCCACCTCGTCGAACAGGTCAACAAGCTCGCCAGGATCAAGCGGGAACTGCACCAGCAACTCGGCCGCGAGGCCACCGACGACGAATTGTCGGCAGAGTCCGGCATTCCGGTCGTGAAGATCGCCGATCTGCTCGACCACAGCCGCGACCCGGTGAGCCTGGACATGCCGGTCGGCAGCGACGAGGAAGCACCGTTGGGCGACTTCATCGAGGACGCCGAAGCAACCTCCGCCGAGACCGCAGTGATCGCCGGACTCCTACACAGCGACGTCCGTAGTGTCCTCGGAACCCTCGACGAGCGGGAGCAGCAGGTCATCCGTCTCCGGTACGGGCTCGACGACGGCCAGCCGCGTACGCTCGACCAGATCGGCAAGCTGTTCGGACTCTCGCGCGAGCGCGTGCGGCAGATCGAACGCGAAGTGATGGGCAAACTCCGCGAAGGCGAGCGTGCAGAACGCCTCCGCGCATATGCAAGCTGACCGGGCGCGTCAGCTCCAGCGATCCCCGAGAACCGGGCTGGGTTCTCGGGGATCGCGCTGTTGAGGATCTTTCGCGACCGTCACCGCAACCGGCGCGGCCCCAGGTCGAGGGGGTGCTGTACTTCGGGGCCGATCCGCAGGTGCGCGTCGGTGAGCTCGGCACCGATCGGAGATGCCAGCACCGGTTCGCACACGAGTTCACGAACCTCGGGCAGGTCGTCGGCGAGCGCCGAGATGCGCTGCACGATGTCGACGAGCGCGGGGCGATTGGCCGGCGCTGCATTGCGGTAGCCGGTCAGCAGAGGCGCGGCCTTGGGCGCGTCGACCAGTTCGACAGCCTCGTCCTCGGTCAGCGGTAGCACCTGGTAGGCGCGGTCACCCAGCAGGTCGGAGATCACACCCGCGACGCCGAACGAGATCAGCGACCCGAACGAGGGATCGTCCTGCACCCGAATCGCACATCCGATTCCTTTGGTCGCCATCTTCTGCACGTGCAACAGCGGCTCCCCCGACACCGTGGCAAGATCACGATAGGCAATGCGGACCGAATCGTCGTCGACCAAGTCGAGCCGGACACCGGTCAGATCCGGCCGGTGACGCCACTGCGCCCCGGTCGCCTTGACCGCCACGGGGAAGCCGATCTCGTGAGCTGCGGCGATCGCTTCGTCCTCGGTGGTCACCGACCGGAAGGTCGCGATGTGCACGCCGTAGCACGAGAGCAGCAATGCAGCCTCCGTGTCCGAAAGGTAGCGGCCGTTGGGGGTTGTGTCGAGCCAGCCGTCGACCAGAGCACGGGCGCGCTCCGGATCGATACCCGCCGGACGGACGACCTGCGACGGCGGTCGAGCCCGCCACTTGGCATACCGCCACGCGCGCGCGAGTGCGGTCGCGGCTCTTTCCGGCCCGGGATACGAGGGCACCGAACCTCTGACCGGGTTGCCCTCCTCATCTCTGACCGCGAGGACGTCAGGGATGCCCTCGGTCGCGAGGAACGTGGTAACGACCGGCTTGTCCGCCTCTGCCACCGCGTCGCGCAGTGCTTGCGCGTAGGGTTCCACCGTCACCGCAACCGGAGGAACGAACACCGCGATGACCGCATCGATCTCGGGTGCGGCGAGCGCCTGGGCGACGGCGGCGGCGAACTCTTCCGGGGTGGCCTGCGCCCCGAGATCCACTGCGTCGGCGGGCTTGAGGCCCTGCCCCCTTGCCGCATCCACGGCGAGCACCCCGAGTGCCGTGGAGTTGCCCACCACCGCGACCCGCGGGCCCACCGGCAGCGGCTGGTAGCTGAACAGCAACGCCGAATCGAACAGTTGTGCAATGGATTCCACTTGAACGACGCCAGCCTGCTCGAACAGATGACGCACGATCGCGTCGTCCATCTCACCTGTGCGGGCCTCGAGCACCGGGGGCACCGCGTGCCGGCCGGACTTGACCGCCACGATCGGCTTGCTCCGTGCGACACGGCGTGCGATGCGCGAGAACTTGCGTGGATTGCCGAAACTCTCGAGGTAGAGGAGAACCACCTCGGTCGCGGGGTCGGTGTCCCAGTACTGCAACAGGTCGTTGCCCGACAGATCGGCGCGGTTACCCGCCGACACGAACGAAGACAGGCCCACCCCCGTCTTGGCAGCTTCGTCGAGGATCGCGATGCCCAACGCACCCGACTGGCAGAAGAACCCGACGTTGCCCGACGCAGGCAGGATCGGGGCAAGCGTCGCGTTGAGCCTGAACGCCGGATCGTTGTTGGCAACTCCGAGGGCGTTCGGTCCGATCAGCCGCATCCCGTGGGCACGCGCAGCGTGCGCCAGTCGCCGTTCCGCGTCGCGCCCCTCGGGCCCGGTCTCGCCGAAGCCGGACGACACGACGAGAAGCGCTTTGACCCCCTTCGCGAGGCAGTCGTCGAGGACCGCGTCGATCGAGTCGGCCGGAACCGCGGCGATCGCGAGGTCGATCTCGTCGGGGATGTCGCGCACCGTCGGGTAGGCACGCACCCCCCGCACCGACCGGTGTTCGGCGTTGACCGGATAGACCGGTCCGGTGAATCCGCTGCGCAGCATGTTCACCAAGACAGCGTTGCCGACCTTCCTGCTGTCGGTGGATGCACCGATCACTGCGACACTTTCCGGACTCAGGATGTTGCGGACGCTGCGGGCTTCCGCGGCGCGCTCACGTGCGTTGCGCACCGAAACGAGCGCTTCGGTGGGATCGATCGCGAACTCCAGCCGCACCACACCGCCCTCGAAACTGCGGCTGACCTGGTATCCGGCCTCACGGAACACCGAGATCATATGACGATTCTCTGCGAGGACCTCGGCAACGAAGCGACGGAGTCCGTTCTCCGCGGCCGCGCCGGCGAGATGCTCGAGCAGAATGGGCCCCAGCCCACGTCCCTGATGTGAGTCCGACACGGTGAATGCGACTTCGGCGGACAGACCATCGCCCTCCGATGACAATCCCTCGTACCGTCCCACCGCGATGATCTCGTCGCCGAGCAACGCCACGAACGCCACCCTCGTGCGGTGATCGACGACGGTGAAATTGAACAGGTCCCGCTTCGAGATGGTCGGATAGGGCCCGAAGTAGCGGAGATACCGCGTTCGTTCGGACAACTTGCCGTGGAATTCGACGATCTTGTCGGCATCTTCCGGAACGATCGGCCGCAGATGGACGACACCACCGTCGGAGGCAAGCACATCGGCAACCCAGTGCCGGGGATAGTCACGCGCGATCGCGAGTGCCCGCTCACGAGCCGGGTCGACACCCGCATCAGATGTGCGAGTCGTCTCGCCCCCCACACGTGCCGGCGTGCTTTCCGAGTCAGTCACGAGGATCCTCCGGGTCCAGTCCGAGAAGCGGGAAGCATGCGCGGCGCGTAGCGATGATCGCGGAATCGATTCGGGTCAGCGCGCGATCGAGGGACGCAACACCGGTTTCCGGTGTGCCGCCGGGACCGTCCCACGGCAGGTACGACAAGTCGGCTCCTTCACCCATTTCAGCGGGCAGGTCGATTCCCGGCGCCAGGGTTTTCACACGCTCGCGCCAGTCGTCGGGAACCGTTGCAGTGAGGTCGATCTCACGGTCGAGCGCTGCGGCGATCAGGTGTGTCCAGGAGCGCGGCACAACCCGAACCAGGCCGTACCCTCCCCCTCCCACCGCAAGCCAGCGCCCCTCGCAGTACCGATCGGCGAGATCGCGCATCATGAGGTACGACGCCCGCTGACCGTCGACAGTGAGTGACAGGTCGGCCAACGGATCTTCGCGGTGACTGTCGGCGCCGCACTGACTGATGAGAATCTGCGGACGAAACGCGGCGATCGCGCCCGGCACGACGGCCTGGAACGCCCGCAGCCACAACGAATCGACCGTGCCGGGAAGTACGGGAAGATTGATGGCGGTACCTTCGGCTGCGCCCGCACCCACCTCACTCGACCAGCCCGTGTTCGGCCACAGAGTCGCCGGGTGTTGATGAATCGAGACCGTCAACACTCTCGGGTCGTCCAGGAACGCGTGCTGGACCCCGTCTCCGTGATGGGCGTCGACGTCCACGTAGGCGATGCGATCGTAGCCGTGGTCGAGCAACCACGAGATCGCGATCGCCGCGTCGTTGTAGACACAGAACCCGGCAGCCCAGTCGGCCATCGCGTGGTGCATGCCCCCACCGATGCTCACGGCCCGGCGGGTTCGGCCGGACGCGATCTCGCGGACGGCAGCCAACGTGCCACCCGCCAGTGTCGCGCTCGCTTCGTGCATCTTCGGGAAGATCGGGTTGTCTTCGGTACCCAGACCGTGCGGTGTATCGGCCGCGGGCTCCGACCCGGCCGGCGCCGAGCCGGCCTTCTTGACGGCGTCGATGTACCCGGAGGTGTGGATGCGGAGAAGATCCACATCGGCGGCGGGATCCGGACGTACCGTCTCGACCCCCTCGAGCAGCCCGATGCTGCGCGACAGGGCCATCGTCAGGTCGAGCCGGGTGGGGTTCATCGGATGGCTCGGACCCCACCGATAGTCGAGGTAGTCGGGGCTCCAGACCACCACACGGTCGCCGCCCAGATGTGTCGAACCGCCTGCTGCGGTGGAGCTCGTGGTCATGAACACAGACGCTACTTGCCCGCCTCGGGTCGCGCGAGCATCGGACCTCACCCACCACCCGAACACCACGGTTAGAATCGGCGCAGACGAAGGGGTGTGAGAGTGAAGGACCTGGTCGATACAACGGAGATGTATCTCCGGACGATCTACGACTTGGAGGAGGAAGGTGTGGTGCCCTTGCGGGCACGCATTGCCGAACGCCTCGAACAGAGCGGTCCGACGGTCAGCCAGACCGTCGCCCGCATGGAACGCGACGGATTGTTGCGCGTCGCAGGTGACCGCCACCTGCAGCTGACGGAAAAGGGGCGCGATCTCGCCGTCTCCGTCATGCGCAAGCACCGTCTCGCCGAGCGGTTGCTCGTCGATGTGATTGGGCTCGACTGGGAGAACGTGCACGCCGAGGCGTGCCGCTGGGAACACGTCATGAGCGAGGAGGTGGAGCGGCGCCTCGTCGAAGTACTCAACAATCCGACCACCTCGCCGTACGGCAACCCCATCCCCGGACTCACCGAACTGGGTCTCGACAATGCCGCGGTCTCGGACGAGAAGCTGGTCCGGTTGACCGAAATCCCGAGCGGGCAGCCGACTGCCGTCGTGGTGCGCAGGCTCGCCGAGTACGTCCAGTCGGATCCCGACGTGATTGCTCGGCTGCGTGAGGCGGGCGTTGTTCCGGACGCACGCGTTACAGTCGAGACGCGTCCGGGCTCGGTGATGATCACCGTGTCCGGTCACAGCACATTCGAGCTTTCCGACGAGATGGCCCATGCCGTGCAGGTGAAGCAGGTCTGATACCGCGCCTCTTCCACCGGCCCCCGGATGGACCGGTGGAAGAGGAGACCCAGCGTGAAACTTCTGGTGACCGGCGGCGCCGGCTACGTGGGCAGCGCATGCAGCACGGTATTGCTCGAGCACGGCCACGACGTGGTGGTCGTCGACGACCTGTCCACCGGTAACGCCGATGCCGTCCCGTCCGGCGCCGAGTTCATCCGCGGCGACATCGCCGATGTCGCCGCGAATGTCCTCGGAGCCGGAGGTACATCACCCCGGTTCGACGGTGTTCTCCACTTCGGTGCGCAATCACTCGTCGGCGAATCGGTCGAGTTTCCCGAAAAGTACTGGCACGGAAACGTCGTCACCACCCTCGCACTGCTCGACGCGATGCGGTTGTCGGGCACGCCACGGCTCGTCTTCTCATCCACCGCCGCGACCTACGGTGAACCCGAGCAGGTGCCGATCGCCGAGGATGCACCCACCCGGCCGACCAACCCGTACGGGGCGTCCAAACTTGCGATCGATCATGCGATCTCCTCCTACGCCCACGCCCACGGACTCGCGGCGACGAGTCTGCGCTACTTCAACGTGGCCGGTGCGTACAAGGGCGCCGGCGAGAACCGTGTCGTCGAGACACATCTGATCCCACTCGTCCTGCAGGTCGCGCTGGGGCAACGCGCGCAGATTTCGGTGTTCGGCACGGATTGGCCGACCAAGGACGGCACCGCGATCCGCGACTACATCCATGTCAAGGACCTCGCCGACGCGCACTTGCTGGCTCTGTCGAAGGCGGTGGCGGGATCGCATCGCATCTACAATCTCGGCAGCGGAGAGGGCTTCACCGTTCGCGAAGTCATCTCGTCGTGCGAACGAATCACCGGACTCCCCATTTCCGCGGTCGACGCACCTCGACGTGCAGGTGATCCAGCCGTACTGATTGCGTCGAGCGCACGCGCCATCGACGAACTCGGCTGGAAGCCCGCGCACACAGACCTCGACGACATCGTTGCGGACGCCTGGGAATTCATGCGGAATCTCGGTGACCGCGCGCACGCCGGCCGACGCTGATCAGTCCGCCGGCCCCGGTGGGGGCAGCACCACACCGATCCGGGCAGCGATCTCGTAGCCTGTGTCAGCGAGCCCTCGAACGGCTTCGGGACGAAGCCCGGCCTGCAGCGCTTGGTCGAGCAGATCCGAGAGGCGATGGCGCGGGTTCGATTCCAGCGCCACTCCGAGCGCAACGCCCGCGAACGGGCCGTCGCCTCGCACATAGGCACTGAAGGCGACGAGCGCGGCCGCGTCGGCTCGTTCCGGGTCGGGCAACGCACGGGCAAGCTCGACCCACATGCGTTCGGCAGTGCGTGCTTGCGCTCCTGCCGCCAAAGCGAGTACCGAGTCGCGGACCGTCGGATTTGCCAGGAGCACAGCTACTTCAGCGCATTCCTCGGCCCGGAGTTCGGTTCCGTCCTCGAATGCCGAGAGACGTTCGAGCAGGAATTCGAGTTCCATCCGGTCTGCACGGTCGGACCCGCCGGCCCGTGCCGCATGCTCGTACGCCAGGTCGCGGGCATCGATCACATCGTCGATGCACTGCCCCACCCGTCGACGGTGTTCCGGCAACGAGGGGGCGAGGAGTGCCTCGAGTTCGTCCCGCGACCGCCGGATCGGACTACCGCCGAACACTCGTGTGGCGGCAACGACCGAACTCTCCGGATCGGGAATCGTCCCCTTCACTTCCCCCTCAGGGGTGAACCACACCCGTCCACGCGCAATTTCGGGGGTGGCGTGGACACCGGCCACCTCGATGCCGGACAGCGCGAGTTCGTCGGCGAACTCGGCGAGCAGACGCACAGCGGCACCGGAGGCCGGGCAACGTGGGTGGTCGAGTCTGTCGTCGACGAGCACTACCAGAACAGCACCCGCTCCCTCACGTACGCAGACCGTGCGGAACCGCTCGAACGCGGCGCTCATCTGCGCTGAAATCGGTTCATCGTCGTGGGGCAACAGAAGGTCGTGCCGCATGACGGCACCGATCGCGTCGCCTCGCCCGCCCTCGTTCGGTGAACGCTGCGCGGGAGAGAGACTCAGCACGAGGAACGAGCGTGTCGGGTGGAAGCCGAGCATGGCGGGAACTGCCGCGAGGAGTTCGCCGATGTCCGTCAGGTGCAGTGGCTGGGAGGATGATGTCGATGCGGTCATGCCCAGCACAATCCATGGTCGCGACCATCGAAATCCGGCCTCGGCCGCGAAAACCGCAAATCTGTGGATGGATGAGGCGACTGTGGACAACCACGCAGCCGAAGTCGAGCACGGCGACCGGGAACGGCGCCGGGTGTCGGCGCAGACTGTTAGCGTGGCCCGAGGCCGCGGGTGCGTTCGCTGAAGCGTTGCGGAAAGGGTCAGCCCTGGTTCTCGAAGTATTCCGATCAGCCATCGAACGCATACGCCACGGCATTGCGGAAAGCGATGTCGAGGGCGTCGCGGTCGACATCGTGGTCGTCGAAGGTCATATAGGTCACCAGTATCCTGGCGTCTCCGAGTTGAGCACCACGTGTCTCCATGAACTGAATCAGCTCGTGGCCCGGCTGTCCGGAGGCCACCGTGCGGGTGTACGCCAGGGTCGGTAGGCCCCCGATCGGTGGAAGCGGCGTCGGTGCCGCGACGGTCGTGACGGTGGAGGTCACACCCCGGTGCGTGGCTTCGACCTCACCGCACTCACCGAGGTGAATCCGCAGTTCGGGAAGTTCCGGCGCCGGGGCCACCACTTCGACACTGATGGTGGCTCTACCGTCATCGGAGGTGCCGACCGCCATCGCCGTCCCCTCGGGGCCGTAGTTCTGCGGTAGCGGAAGGCATCCGGGCGGTTCGACCTTCGCCCCGACCGGAATCCCGGCCAGGTCGGGAGCGGCCTGCGCCACCGCCGAGGGCGGGAGCGTCACGGCCGGGTACGAGGCGGGGAACTGCTCAGGAGGCAGTAGGAGCACCGCGGGCAACGGCCGGTCCAGGGTGGGATCGGACATCCCGGTCACAGACGTGGTGCTCGATGCCGATTCGGGCAGTGCGGTACCGGCCACCGTGGTCGCGCACCCCGATGCAGAGACGATCAGCGCCGCGCACATGACCACACGACCTGCGCGCCGATCGTTCTGCCGACACATTGCGTTCACGGCCACCCGAACCTCCGCTGTTCTCGTTCACCGGAGCAGAACACCCCGTCGAGCGCTGTTTTCGGTTCAATTAGACTTGAACACCACCATGCCACGCCGGTGCACCACCGAGCGGAAGGCTACGAGGACGTGATCGGAGTGGTTCGGATATGGACGAGCAGTCCCGGATGTACGAGCTGGAGTTTCCCGCTCCTCGACTGACATCGACCGACGGCCGG
Source organism: Rhodococcus ruitaii (assembly GCF_055230935.1). Lineage (NCBI taxonomy): Bacteria > Bacillati > Actinomycetota > Actinomycetes > Mycobacteriales > Nocardiaceae > Rhodococcus > Rhodococcus ruitaii. The sequence continues at coordinate 221,974 of NZ_JBUYWC010000006.1, forward strand.
GGCCCTGTGCTGGTGCATGGGCTGGAAGGTTTCTCCGATGCCGGGCACGCCGTGCATCTGGCCACTACTCATCTGCGCGAACAACTCGAAACGGAGGTCGTGGCGTCCTTCGCGGTCGATGAACTGGTCGACTACCGCTCGCGTCGGCCGATGATGACGTTCGAATCGGATCACTACTCCGAGTATGCCGCGCCCGAGCTCAATCTGTACGCGCTCGTCGACACCACGGGCACCCCGTTCCTGCTGCTCGCCGGCACCGAGCCGGACCTGAAATGGGAGCGCTTCATCACGGCGGTCCGACTGCTGGCAGAACAGTTCGGGGTCCGGCGCACGATCGGCCTGAACTCGATCCCGATGGCGATTCCGCACACCCGGCCACTGGGCGTGACCGCCCACTCGACGAACAAAGACCTGATCGCCGATCATCACCGCTGGTCCGGTCAGCTACAGGTTCCGGCGGGGGCGTCGTCGTTGCTCGAGTTCCGGATGGCGCAGCACGGGCACGAAGCCGTCGGGTTCTCGGTGCACGTACCGCACTACCTGGCACAAACCGACTACCCGGCCGCGGCCGAATCGCTGCTGACCAATGTCGCCGAGGTCGGGAATCTCGATCTTCCGGTCGGCGGCTTGGGTGAGGCCGCTGCCCGTGTCCGCGAGCAGGTCGACGAGCACATCGAGGGCAACGAGGAGGTGCTGTCGGTCGTGCAGGCGCTCGAACGGCAGTACGACAGCTACGTGGCGGCGCAAGAGCAGCAGTCCACTCCCCTACCGACCGACGAAACCCTGCCCAGCGGGGACGAGCTCGGAGCCGAATTCGAGCGATTCCTCGCAGAGTACGAACGTGGGAACGGCGACCCGGACTCCGAATCGTGACACCGTCCCCGGAGCCGGGCAGCCCCGCCTGAGAATCACGAGTGTTCCGGAGCAGTTGATTCAGCAGCGACGGCTCGGTATCACTGCTGCGGCATCACATACCGGTCACAATCGTTATTGCCGACGTCACATACAGGCAGTATGCTCGCCCGGCATGCCAAGGTGAGCACACAACGATCACCTCCCGAGTCGGATCGGAGACCGGCCAGGCTGCAGCCCGTGGATACGGCAGGAGAGATTGATGGCTACATCGCGAGCACGCACATTGCGTCCAGTTCCCGATACGGAACCACGGATGGTCTTCCGAACCATTCACGGATACCGGCGCGCTTTCCGTCTCGCAGGCAGTGGTCCGGTGCTGGTGTTGGTTCACGGGATAGGCGACAATTCGTCCACCTGGCTCGACATCATTCCGCATCTGGCGAAGAAGTACACCGTCATCGCCCCCGATCTACTCGGTCACGGCCGGTCGGACAAGCCGCGCGCCGACTACTCCGTCGCTGCATACGCGAACGGCATTCGCGATCTGCTGTCGGTCCTCGGTGTCGAGCGGGCCACGATCATCGGTCACTCCCTCGGTGGTGGGGTTGCGATGCAGTTCGGCTACCAATTCCCCGAGATGGTCGAGCGGCTCGTGCTCGTGTCCTCCGGCGGTGTCACCAAGGGTGTTCATCCCGCACTGCGGCTGGTGTCTCTGCCCGGGGTGAGCGATCTGCTCAAGCTGCTCAGGATTCCCGGAGCGGTGCCCGCGGTGAAGCTCGCGGGCACCGTCCTCGGGCACCTCCACGGTTCGCCGCTTCGACCCGGGACGCTGCTCCACGATACGAGCGACCTCGTCCGGATCCTGTCCGGTCTGCCCGATCCGACCGCATACGAGGCATATCTGCGCACCTTGCGAGCGGTCGTCGACTGGCGCGGTCAGGTGGTCACGATGCTCGATCGTTGCTATCTCACCGAGGACGTCCCCGTGCAGTTGATCTGGGGTGATCAGGACGGTGTGATCCCCGTCGGGCACGCATACCTCGCGCATTCGGCCATGCCGGGCTCTCGACTCGAGGTGTTCCACGGTTCGGGTCACTTCCCGTTTCGGGACGACCCGATCCGATTCCTGCGGGTGATCGAGGACTTCCTCGACTCCACTACTCCGCTGAAATTCGACGAGGAGCAGTGGCGCGAGCTGCTGCTCACCGGTGTGCGCGAATCCCGGATCACCGGTGGCCCGGCCACGCGCACGGCCGTCCTCGGCGCAATGGGATCGGACGAACGCAGCGCGACGTAAGGCCGGTGGGCGTTCCGACTAGCCTGGAGCGGTGCTGCTTCCGGATCTGATACCCGATACTGTCGACGACGACTCTCTGTTCGACGCGTTCACCTCTTGGACGATGGACCGGGGCATCACGCTCTATCCGGCGCAGGAGGAGGCGTTGATGGAGCTCGTCTCCGGCTCCAACGTGATCCTCGCCACGCCCACCGGTTCGGGGAAGTCAATGGTCGCGCTCGGTGCTCATTTCCATGCGCTGGCCACGGGGAGACGCACGTTCTACACCGCACCGATCAAGGCACTCGTGAGCGAGAAGTTCTTCGCGCTGTGCGATGTGTTCGGTGCCGATCTGGTCGGAATGATGACCGGCGACGCCGCTGTCAACCCGGGAGCCCCTATCATCTGCGCAACCGCCGAGATCGTCGCGAACCTCGCGTTGCGCGAGGGCGCGGAGTCCGACATCGGCCAGGTCGTGATGGACGAGTTCCATTTCTATTCGGAACCCGAACGCGGCTGGGCGTGGCAAGTACCGATCGTCGAACTACCGAACGCGCAATTCCTGCTCATGTCCGCCACACTCGGCGACGTCACGTTTCTGAAGAACGATCTCACCCGACGAACCGGGCTGCCCACGGTCGAGGTCTCCGGCTCCGAACGCCCTGTTCCGCTGACCTTCTCCTACTCTCAGGTTCCCATCGGCGAGGCAATCGAAGAACTCGTCACCACCCATCAGGCCCCGGTGTACGTCGTGCACTTCACGCAGGCCGCCGCGCTCGAGCGGGCACAGGCTCTCACCAGTGTCAACATGTGTTCCAAAGACGAGAAGGCAGCCATCGCGGAGGCCTTGGGCGGGTTCCGGTTCACCACCGGATTCGGCAAGACACTCTCACGGTTGGTCCGCCACGGAATCGGCGTCCACCACGCCGGCATGCTGCCCAAGTATCGGCGCCTGATCGAGAAACTCGCGCAGGACGGCCTCCTCAAGGTCATCTGCGGTACCGACACACTCGGAGTCGGCATCAACGTGCCGATCCGCACGGTACTGCTCACCGGACTGACCAAGTACGACGGCACCCGCACGCGGCAGCTCAAGGCGCGGGAGTTCCACCAGATCGCCGGCCGGGCCGGGCGCGCCGGCTACGACACGATGGGAAGCGTCGTCGTGCAGGCACCCGAGCACGAGATCGAGAACATCCGCGCACTCGCCAAGGCCGGTGATGATCCCAAGAAGCGACGCAAGGTCCAACGGAAGAAGGCGCCGGAGGGATTCGTCTCCTGGGGGCAGGCCACCTTCGACAAGCTCATCGCCGCGGCCCCGGAACCACTGCAGTCCCGGTTCGCGGTGAGCAACTCGATGCTACTCAACGTCATCGCCCGACCCGGTAACTGCTTCGACGCGATGCGTCACCTGCTCGAGGACAACCACGAACAGCGACCGGCGCAGCGCAAGCACATTCTCAAAGCGATCTCGTTGTACCGCGGCCTGGTGCAGGCGGGGGTCGTGCAGCAACTCGACGAACCCGACGAGGACGGCCGGATGGCGCGCCTGACCGTCGATCTGCAGCGCGACTTCGCGTTGAACCAGCCGCTGTCGCCGTTCGCGCTGGCCGCGATCGAACTCCTCGACGTGGAGTCGACCTCGTACGCGCTCGAGGTGGTGTCGGTGATCGAGTCGACCCTCGACAATCCTCGTCAGATCCTGATGGCGCAGCAGCATGCGGCGCGTGGCGAAGCTGTCGCCGAGATGAAGGCAGACGGCATCGAGTACGAGGAGCGGATGGAACTTCTCGATGAGATCACCTGGCCCAAACCACTCGTCGAGCTCCTCGAGCCCGCATTCGAGACCTACCGCGGCGGGCACCCGTGGGTCTCCGAGTTCCCGCTGTCACCGAAGTCCGTCGTACGCGACATGATCGAGCGCGCGATGACGTTCGCGGAGTTGGTGAGCCACTACGGACTGGCGCGATCGGAGGGGCTGGTACTTCGGTATCTCGCGGATGCGTACCGGGCGCTGCGTCAAACGGTTCCCGACACCGCGCGCACCGAGGAACTCGAAGACATCACGGAGTGGCTCGGCGAGCTGATCCGGCAAGTCGATTCGTCGCTCCTCGACGAATGGGAGTCGCTCACCAATCCGGGCGCCAAATCAGACGATCAGCAGATCGCATTCGGGGCCGACACACCGAGACCGCTCTCGGCGAACACCCGTGCGTTCCGGGTGATGGTGCGCAACGCGATGTTCAAGCGTGTCGAACTCGCGGCGCGGCGACGCTGGATCGATCTCGCCGAGCTCGGTGATGGGCTCGAGGCCGTGGACTGGTCGGATCTGCTCGAACTCTACTTCGACGAGTACGACGAGATCGGCACCGGGCCCGATGCGCGCGGACCGGCATTGTTCTCGGCCGAGATGACCTCGGAGGTGTGGCGGGTGCGTCAGACCCTGGCCGATCCGGAAGGCGATCACGGCTGGGCGTTGATCGGGGAAGTCAACCTCGCCGAATCGGATGCGGCCGGCGAGGTCGTCTTCGACGAGTTCGAGATCGTCGAGGGGTGAGCACCAGGTCGGTAACGGTAACCTCATTCCGGTGAACGATGAGTCCGCTGCGGTGTTTCGCCTCTCCTATGTCCCCGGCGTGACCCCCGCCAAGTGGGTTCGCGTGTGGAAGGAACGGATTCCGGATGTCCCGATCGAGCTGGTTCCGATCGACTCGACATCGGGAGCGGAGTGCCTACGGGACGGCACGGCGGACATCGCGCTACTGAGGCTGCCACTCGAGCGTGCCGAACTGTCGGTCATCGCCCTCTACACCGAGGCCTCCGTCGTGGTGGTGCCGAAGGAGCACGCGATCGCCGCCGTAGATGAAGTGTCGGTGGCAGACCTTGCGGACGAAACCGTGTTGCATCCCCTCGACGATGTGCTCGATTGGGTGAGCCTGCCCGGCGAGGAGGCGTTCGAGCGACCGGCAACCACGGCGGACGCGGTCTCGTATGTCGCGTCGGAGGTGGGGGTGCTCGTTACTCCGCAATCGCTCGCTCGTCTGCACCACCGTAAGGATCTGACTTATCGGCCGGTCGTGGACGCTCCTCAATCGCAAGTGGGTCTCGTGTGGGTCACCGACCGCACTACCGATCGCGTGGACGAATTCGTCGGCATCGTCCGGGGCCGGACGGCGAACAGTTCGCGTGGTCGGCAAGATCTCTCCGGAGCCGAGGCAGCGCCGAAGAGCCTGGGCAAACGTCGGGGCGAACGTCAGGGTTCGCAACCGAGAAAAGTGGTCGGTGACAAGAAACCGAAGTCTCGGCGGGGCACCGCTGGTCGCGGCAAGCACACCGGTCGCTCCCGCCGTGGACGTGGCTGATCGGCCTCCTCCGCGACACAGCTGATCAACCGGTCACCCGCGCCTGCCGTGGGGCTTGCGACCGCAACACGTCCGCCAACGCTCGGTAGTCGTCCGCCCGCGCGCTCGACGCCCGGAACACGAGTCCGATGGTGCGTCCCGGCTCGGGCGCAGCGAAGTGCGCCATCGCCAGGTCGCCGCCCGCCGTTTCCACTGGCACCGCCGATGCGGGTACGAGAGTGACGCCGAGACCTCCTGCCACGCACCGCACAACGGTGGCCAGCGAGGTCGCGCGGGTGTCCCCCGCCTCGGGCCGGGCGTCGACGGATCGGCACAGATCGAGCGTCTGGTCGCGGAGACAGTGACCTTCGTCGAGAAGCAGTAGTGGGAGTTCGTCGAGGATCGACAGCGGGAGATCGATCCGGTCGGCGAGGGGGTGGCCTGCGGGCACGACGAGGATGAACTCCTCCGTGTACAACGGGATCTCCACGACACCGGCGACGTCGGACGGCAGGGCGAGTACGGCGACGTCCAGGTTTCCCGAGCGGAGCGACCCGAGGAGCCGGGACGTCTGGTCCTCGATCACGTGCACGGCGAGATTGGGCATACGCGTGCGAAGCTCGGCGAGCAATCCGGGAAGGAAGTAGGGCGCGACCGTGGGAATCAACCCGATCCTCAGCGGGCCCGAGAATCCGCCGGAGACCCCCGCTGCCGCGGCGACGAACCCGTCGGCGGCGTCGAGGATCGCCTTGGCCTGGGGGAGAAGTCGTGCGCCGGCGGGAGTGACGAGCACTCGACGGGTACTTCGCTCGATCAGCTGCACCCCGAGCCCGTTCTCGAGCGACGCGAGCCCCTGCGACAGTGTGGGCTGGCTCACACTCAAACGCGCTGCGGCCGTTCCGAAATGCTTATACGTGGCGACGGCCACGAACGCACGCAGCTGTGACAGGGTCGGGTGATAAGTCTGATCGGACACGCCTATCAGTATAGTGCGAGCAATCACCTTTACCTTTTGAAAATTTTCCTGCAAGATGAATTTCATGCCGGAGAACGAACCGCAAGGCTCGGCCGGTATGCACAATTCCCACGTCCGAGGGCGTGGCGTGCGCGATCGACTCGCTTGTTCACAAGACACCCACGAGAGGACCGAAAATGGCATTGCTGACCATCGGCGATCAGTTCCCCGCTTTCAACCTGAAGGCCCTCATCGGCGGCGACCTGTCGCAGGTCGACGCCGCACAGCCCGACGACTACTTCACCACCATCACCAGCGATGACTACGCCGGCAAGTGGAAGATCGTCTTCTTCTGGCCGAAGGACTTCACCTTCATCTGCCCGACCGAGATCGCCGCATTCGGCAAGCTGAACGAGGAGTTCGCAGACCGCGACACGCAGGTCCTGGGTGCGTCCGTCGACAACGAATTCGTGCACTTCCAGTGGCGTGCACAGCACGAGGATCTCAAGACCCTCCCCTTCCCGATGCTGTCGGACCTCAACCGTGAGCTCGTCTCGGCCACCGGCGTCCTGAACGCCGACGGTGTTGCCGATCGCGCCACCTTCATCATCGACCCGAACAACGAGATCCAGTTCGTGTCCGTCACCGCCGGCTCGGTCGGCCGCAACGTCGACGAGGTCCTCCGTGTCCTCGACGCCCTGCAGTCCGACGAGCTGTGCGCATGCAACTGGAAGAAGAACGACCCGACCCTCAACGCGGGTGAGCTCGTCAAGGCGGCGCTGAAGTGAGTGTCGACAACCTGAAGAACGCTCTTCCCGAATACGCGAAGGATCTCAAGCTCAACCTGAGTTCGCTCGCTCGCTCGACCGAGCTCAACGAGCAGCAGCTGTGGGGCACCTTCCTCGCGGCCGCGGCCGCCACCAAGTCGGCGACCGTACTGAAGGAGATCTCGGAAGAGGCCGCTGACGTGCTGTCCGCGGAGGCCTACAACGCCGCGCTCGGCGCAGCGTCGATCATGGGCATGAACAACGTCGCCTACCGCGCCAAGAGCTTCCTCGGCGACGAATACACCCAGGTGCGCATGGGCCTGCGGATGAACATCATCGGCAGCCCGGGCGTCGAGAAGTCCGACTTCGAGCTGTGGTCGCTGGCCGTCTCCACGATCAACGGATGCCACGACTGCACCGCGGCCCACGACAACGTCGTGCGCAAGGAGGGCCTCACCAAGGAGCAGGTCTGGGAGGCTGTCAAGGTCGCCGCGACCCTCCAGGGCGTGGCCCAGGCGATCACCGCAAGCGAGATCCTCGCCGGCGCCAACGCCTGATCGATCGCAGCATCTCAACCACAGCACCGGGCAAGGGACCCCTCTTCGGAGGGGTCCCTTTCTTCGTTCTCCGGCCTGCCTGATGATGGACGGCTATGGGGTGCGGTGCGGCACATGTCCACCGAGCGCCTCACCTGCCGCGATATCGCTCGCCGCGAGTGCGACTTCGATCTCACCGCCGAACTCGACACCGGGCGCCAGCGGCAATCTGTCACCGCTCCAGAACCTTCCCGGGTCGTACCAGCTGCTCCCGCGACGTCGCTGTTCGAGCAGTCCCATCGCTTCCATCGTCACTGCGACGACCTCGGCGCAGTACGCACTTTCGAGACCGGACTCGCGTCGCTTCAGGCGAGGCACGCGACCCGCGAACCATCGCCCGGCGAGTTTCGCTGTGGAGGGGAAGGGTGTTCCGTCCAGGCGAGCGATGGTACGCAGCAACTGATCCTCTTGTTCCCCGGTGACGGGATCCGCGAGTTGACGAAGCCAACCGCGCTGTCCGTAGCGCGCTCCCCACACCTGGACCGCGCTGCGCAGATCGTGAAGTTGGACGCCGCGTTGATGCCGACCTGTCCACATGTCGGGCAGGCTCCGCCCCAGTTCGGCATGCCACATCAGCGGCGGCAGGTCCGCGAACGCCACCGTCATGCCGACGTGGTTGACCGGGGCATTGGTGAGGGTCTGGATAGCCGTTCACTGAGTTTCAAGTTCTCTCAGTGATCCGGGAATTACTTCCCGGAAGTCCCGGTGCCGCACATTCGACCCGTGGGTAGACGATTCGTTGGGGACTGCTTGCTGGGCAAGTCTGACATCTCC